>DATJWZ010000001.1:0-1006 GCA_035500795.1 Candidatus Eiseniibacteriota bacterium
AACCACCGATATCTGCATTGTCCCGCCGAACTCTTTTGCGCTCGCCCGCTCCGTCGAGTACTTCAAGATCCCGCGCAGCATTTTGACGATCTGCGTCGGAAAGAGCACCTACGCCCGCTGCGGCATCATCGTTAACGTGACTCCGTTTGAGCCCGAGTGGGAAGGTTTCGTCACGCTCGAGATCTCGAACACCACGCCGCTTCCGGCACGTATCTACGCCAACGAAGGTCTTTGCCAGATTCTGTTTTTCGAGTCCGATGAAGTCTGCGAGACTAGCTACGCCGACCGCAAAGGCAAATACCAGGCCCAGAAGGGAATCGTCCTGCCGAAGTTGTGAGTCCGCTAACCGGCTTTTAGTACTGTGAAAGAGCGGCGCCTTCGGGGTCGCGTGCCCAGTTAAGACAATCGAGGCCTTAGCCCGTGAGATCGGGCGAATCGCTGCTGCAACGGATCGGAATGATTTCTTCAGGAGGACCGTATCCGCGCACATGCGCGCTGCTCGAAACGACATAGGGCTGGAGTTCATCCGATTCCCACCGGCTTGGACTGGCGGGCGTTGCGCAAGAGCAATACAGCGTCCACTCTCGATTCGAGCTGGGGCCGACCGGCAGCAGGTAAGAGCCGTTGCGGTACGGACTGAATCCGATCAAGTACCGGGTGAGGCACTTCGGACATTCCACGCAATGACGAACACGCCAAGCCATACTGCCTACCGATGAACTCGACATTACCTGACCTCGTCGACCAAGGCTGGACGCAAACGGACATCAGTACCTTCTCTCTGGACGTTTTCGGACTTCTCCCGTCCCGTTGATGGTGGTCCGAAAACGTCTAGAATTCTTTATTGCCGCTACTATGATCGGAGGCAGCCTGGCGGTCACGTTGCGATGCTGAATTGGAAAGTATGTTCACGGGCAAGGCTGTCGCGCGATCCGCGCTTCGATGGCAAGTTCTACATTGGAGTACTGGGAAGCCGCGTCTATTGCCGCCCCATCTGTCCTGCGCC
>DATJWZ010000002.1:0-1804 GCA_035500795.1 Candidatus Eiseniibacteriota bacterium
ATCGGAATGCTCCACTCGGGATGCCAGACTTCATCTGTGTACTTGGTGCCCAACCCACTCTCCTGCCTCGCGAGTTCCGAGCGTACCGCCAATATCCTGCGTGGTTTTCTTCTGGTGCACTGCCGCCAACACCGCCGCTTCGATCTTGTCGGCTTCTTGCGCGAATTCCAAATGCCGCAGCATCATGGCCGCCGTCAGGATTGCTCCAAATGGGTTCGCCTGATTCTTTCCAGCGATCGGCGGCGCGCTGCCGTGGACCGGTTCGAACATTGAAGTGCGGCCGGGGTGGATGTTCCCGCTGGCTGCCATACCGAGGCCTCCCTGCAGGCCCGCGGCGAGGTCGGTGATGATATCGCCGAACATGTTGTTGGTGACGATCACATCGAATTGACGCGGGTCGCGGACCATCTGCATGCAGAGGGCGTCAACGTACATGTGCTGTGCGGTGATGCTCGGATACTCACCGCTGACGTCTTTGAAGACACGCTGCCAGAGCCCTCCGGCATGGGTCATGGCGTTAGATTTGTCGCACATGAGGACGTTGCTGCGCGTGGAGCCATCGAGCTTCGTGTGAGTCTGGCAGTAGTCAAAGGCGTAGCGAATGATGCGCTCGACGCCTTTGCGCGTGTTGATGTCCTCCTGAGTCGCGATCTCGTCACGCGTTCCCTGCTTGAAGACGCCACCGGCATCGGTGTAAACGCCCTCGGTGTTTTCGCGAAGAACAACGAAATCGATGTCTTTGGGTTCGACTCCCTTCAGGGGACATAGCGCGGCATCGAGCAGGCGCACCGGGCGCACGTTGGCGTAGAGGTCCATCTTGAATCGCATGCCGAGCAGGATTTCCTTAGCGTGAATGTTCGTTTTGACGCGGGGATCGCCAAAAGCGCCGACAAGGATCGCATCGAAGTCGTGGGAGAGCATGGCGAAGCCATCCGGCGGAACGGTCGTTCCATCGCGGAGATAACGGTCTGCGCCCCAGTCGAAATCGGTTGTCTCCACCGCCGCGCCAGAGGCTCTGATCACGTTAACTGCCTGCGGAATCACTTCTTTACCGATGCCGTCGCCGGGGATAACGGCGATGCGTTTCTTTTGGCTGATTTGCGCGCTCACGGCTGGAACGTTAACACACTCGCTATAATCGAATACAGGTATGGGATTTACCGTTCTCCAGACTCAAGGCGAAGCTCCGCGTCCTCAGGCAATGGGCGAATATCGGGGTGCCACGATGGCCGCGCGCTTCAGCGATCCCTATATAGAGCTTGCGGCCCTGCGTGCGAACTGCGGCGTTTACGATTTGGGCTATCGGGCCAAGCTTGCGCTGACCGGCGGCGATCGTGTGCGCTGGTTGAATGGAATGGTCACGAACAACATTCGGGACCTTCAGCCCAGGCATGGGGTGTATGCATTTCTGCTCAATCCACAGGGTCATATCCTGGGTGATTTGTACGCTTACAACCGCGGAGATTCGATCATAGTCGACACAGACCGCAACCAAGTTGAGAAGATTCTAGCGACGTTCGACCACTACATCATCATGGATGATGTCGAGGTTAAGAATCTCACCGATGGAGGGGCCGCTCTGGGGATTGCAGGCCCCAAAGCGCGCGAAGTGCTTACAGCGAGCGGGATTCAGGTCCCCGAGATGCAGCCGCTAGAGATCGCAGAAGCAAAGTGCAGCTGCGATTGCGGGTGCTCCACCTGTCCGGTTGTGCGCGGTGACGATCCGATAATTGAGAATTATGAGCTATGGCTCGCTGCAGGTGACGTGAAGAAGACTTGGGATGCTCTGGTTCAGCACGGAGCG
>DATJWZ010000003.1:0-3790 GCA_035500795.1 Candidatus Eiseniibacteriota bacterium
CAGTGGTAAGCTTCCCCGACACACATCCCGGGGATCGACCAGGCGCTCATGGAGAACAGGTCCTCTCAACCCCCGCTCGTTCGTTTTGGCGCATTTGAATTGGATTTGCGCGCGGGAGAACTCCGCAAAGAGGGGCTGAAAATCAGGCTCCAGGAGCAGCCCTTTCAAATCCTAGCTATGCTGCTGGAGCATCCAGGACAGGTGGTCACCCGTGAGGAACTCCGCAGCCGGCTTTGGCCCGGCGACACATTTCTGGATTTCGACCACGGTCTAAACAAAGCCATCAATAAGCTCCGGGAAGCATTGGGCGACTCCGCCGATAACCCTCGCTTTATCGAAACACTTGCCAAACGCGGCTACCGCTTCTTGGTTTCGACCACTGTCCGGGCGGAGGCCCAAGCGCGCGGTGCGGCCATCGACTCCATTGCCGTCTTCCCTCTCGAAAGCGACTCTATCGATCCCGACACCGAATACCTCGCCGTGGGAATTCCCGGGAGCATTGTTCATAGCCTTTCTCAAATACCCGACTTGCGTGTGATTTCGTGGAGAACTACTTCCAGTAAAGAGCAAAAGCAAAATGACCCATTGGCGGTTGGCCGCAGACTCGCCGTGAGAGCAGTGCTCATCGGCAGAATCTGGCAGCGCGGCAATAAGTTGAGGCTGCACATGGATCTGCTGGACCCAGCCAATGGCGAAGAGATTTGGGGAGACCAGTACGACCGGGACCTCGCTGAACTCTTCACCGTTCAGGACGACATCTCCCGGGAGGTTTCCCAAAAACTACGCCTGCGCATGACGGGGGAGGCCGAGAAGCGACTCGCCCAGCGGTATACCGAGAATATCCATGCATACCAGTTGTACGTGCGAGGTCGGCGGTGGTGTGAGAAGAGAACGGAGGAAGGATTCAAGCGTGGAATCGAGTACTTGAGCCAGGCGTTACAAATAGACCCGAATTATGCCTTGGCCCACGCGGAACTTGCGCAATGTTTCGCAGTCCCCTGTCAATACGCCTCCGTTGATCCCAATGCAGCCCTCCCAAAGGCCAAAGCCTCCGCGCTGCGGGCATTGGAAATCGATTCCAATCTGGCCGAAGGCCATTCGATTCTGGCCTTCATTCTGGAATCCTATGACTGGAATTGGCGGGCTGCGGAGAGCGAATTCAAGCTGGCTATTGAGCTCAACCCGAATTACGCTACCGCGCACTACCATTACTCCTACTTGCTTTCGTATCTGGGTCGCTTTGACGAGGCCATTCATGAAGCCACGGAAGCTTTGAGCCGCGACCCTATGTCTCCCTTGCTGAATGCAGCATTGGCGTTTGTTCTCCTGCATGCGCGCAAGTACGACCAGTGCATCGAGCAAGCCTTCACCGCCATCGACGTGGACCCCGGCATGCTGCTCACCTACTTCACACTGGGAACTGCTCTTGAGCAAAAGGGCATGTATCGCGAAGCTATCGTGGCGTTTGAAAAAGGCATTGCTTTGGGCGGCGCCCTCGTCTTGCAGAAATCCTTCGTGGGTCACGCCTATGCTACATCTGGCGAGCACGGAAAAGCTTGGGAGATAGTTCGGGAGCTGACCGAACTTTCCAAGACTACCTACGTTCCATCATTTGTGTTGGCAATCGTTTATGATGGACTAAAGGAAAGGGAACTCGCGATCGAAGCGCTACGAAAATCCTGTGCAGATCGCGAAACTAACATCATTCTTCTCAAGGTGTGGCCCCATTTCGACAACTTCCGCGACGATCCCCGTTTTCAGGAAATTGAGCGTCACGTAGGTCTTCGCTGACACGAATGCTTTGACCGGCGGTTAGGTGCGAAATTGGTTGGCTACTTTCTTCGTCAAAAATCGACCTGTCCTCTTCGGGGATTTGCTTTACGAATCGTGTAGCCGAATTTTCCCGCAGGATACTACCCCAGCGTTTTCTTGACGGGGTAGTATCCTGCGGAAAAATTCGGCTATAAATAAACACAACAGACGCATACCGTTGACTTCTGAAGGAGTTCGGGCGTATGGTCTTGGGCAACTTGGGGTGCTGTTCGCTAGCGCCGGAGCGAAAAACATGTGGAGATGCGCCCAAAAACGGGGGCGGGTGCCGCCTCTGACGTCACTCTTTTGGAATTCGCTATCTCAAATATTTTTCGTTCTTGTCGCCGATCTGATGTGGCCAGCCACAATGTCTGCGCAGGGGAATCTCTACGAACGTGACCTTGTCGATCAGTATGGTTCGAGATTCCTCACTATCATCATCGTAATCGGCGCCGCGCTTGTAATTTTCAGCCTGATTCGTTTCCGGGGGCGGGACACGGGTCCTATTGCCTGGGCTTTTCTCATCGCGGGTACCATTCTGTTTCCGTTAATTCTCTCTGGTGCAGGCACATTCCTAGTCGTCGAACGAGTGAAAACCGTACAGCTTTGTGGTTCGTGTCATCTGACGATGAAGCCCTACGTGGATGACATGGAAAATCCAAAAAGCAAGAGCCTCGCCGCCATCCACTATGCCAACCGATACATCTCAGTGAATCAGTGCTACGAATGTCACACCGCATACGGCCTCCTGGGCACTTTAGAAGCAAAAAAACAGGGTATGATCGACGTATTCCGATATTACACGCGGACGTTCCAACTTCCGCTCAAGCTCAGCAGCCCATATCGTGATGCTGATTGCCTGAAATGCCACGCAGCAGCTGTGAAATGGGTGGAGGCTCACGCGGAATTTGAAAAACGCATCTTCGCGGGACAACTAACCTGTATGCAGTGCCACGCAGAAACGACTCCCGCCCATCTGCTGCCGGCGCAGGAGGCACGGCGGTGAGCGCGCCCAAAGTCCGAACCATTGAACTCGATCCAAGGTCGCTCCGCTGGGCGCTCATCTTTGCGCAGGTTCTTGCCCTGTTCACTTATGTCCTTGGTGTAGGCTTTTTGTTCCTCACTAATGGTGGAACGCTTTTTCTCTTCTCCGTGGCTGCTCCGACCTTAACGGGATTGGCCACACTACTCCTCGTTGCCGTTGCGGTGTACCGCTATCTGAGGCGCAACAGCCTGTTCGCCTTCGCGCTTTTCGAGCCGGGTGACATTATCGTCCAACAAGGCGACGAAGGTGACTTTGCCTACTTTATCCAGAAGGGCGAGGTCGAGGTGGTGCGGCGCGATCTACAGGGTGAAACCCTGATCACCACGCTGGGCACCGGCCAGCATTTCGGCGAACTGGCATTGATCGAAAACGTGCCGCACGAAGCAACCGTTCGCGCCAAAACACGAGTGCGGCTTGCTATGCTCGGGAGAAGAAAATTCATGCATATGTTGCGGTTCGTGGGCACCACGCAGGAAGATATCATGAGTGCTTTCGACCAAAAAGCGGCTCTGCAGGCTTTGAAGCGTGCCAAAGCAAGTGCATCAGGGACCGGAGTGTAATCCGGATGAGTAATCACAGGAATAGGTTCAAGACACTGGGAATGCTTGCGCTCACGATGTTATGGAGCGTTCCCGCCTGCGGTGCCGGAGACGCGGCTGCGGGCAAGGCCGTCTACGAAAATAAATGCATGATTTGTCACGGAGCGGACGGAGCCAGTGCGACGGGCTATGCCAGGGCTTTAGGGCTAGAGCCGGCGCATCTCGGGTCCGACCGCGTGCAGAAAAAGTCGGATGCGGAAATCAAGAAGATTGTGCAGGAAGGATCGGGCAAGATGAAGCCAGTGAAGGGCCTTAGCGATCAGGATCTAGAGAATGTCATCACGTATGTTCGCACACTGACCAAGAAGTAGCAGGGCGCCTCCGAACTTCCGAA
>DATJWZ010000004.1:0-5928 GCA_035500795.1 Candidatus Eiseniibacteriota bacterium
GGTGCCCATCCTGGTCCACCGCCTTGGCTAACCATCCTCTCCGGCTGTTCTGGCTGCCTATCCTGGCTAATCGGCCTCTCCGGCTGTCCTGGCTGCCCATCCTGGCCCTCCGTCCTAGCTAATCCTCCTCTCAGACTGTCCTAGATACTCATCCTGGCCCACCGCCTTGGCTAACCATCCTCACCGGCTGTTCTAGCTGCCCATCCTGGCCCCCCGTTTGGGCTAATCCTCTTCTCCAGCTGTCCTGGCTGCCTATTCTAGCCCCCCGTTCTGGCTAATCCTCCTCTCTGGCTGTCCTGGGTGCCCATCCTGGCCCACCGCCTTGGCTAACCATCCTCACTGGCTGTTCTAGCTGCCTATCCTGGCTCCCTGTCCTGGCGAACCATATTACCCAGCTGTCCTAGCTGACAATCCTGGCGCATTATTACGGGTAATTATTCTTTTTCATTACTATAGCTAACTATACCGGCCTACAGTTCTAGCTAACCATTCTGGCTAACTATTCTGCCTGGCTTTCGATCTTATCTATCTCATGATGGAACATACTTAACACTTTGAATCACTGAACAGGTGGTATGACATTGAATGGTCGGATCTTGGTTCTCGGGGTCTTTTCCCAATGGTAGCTGTCACTATCAAAGAGCGGTCCATTCGTGGGCACATAGTAGCTTTGCTACAGACATAGGGTTAGGCTGACGACTCCATCCATTGATGTGACGAGGTTTTGGCCCGGTGCTAGCTGGCACTTTGCAAGAGCAGCCCTCTCGGGGGACTTCATGGAAGGCATGATTCATTTCATGCCATTGGCAATACCGTTTGAATCTGTTCCATGACAGGTGAGGTATTTGTGCGGTGCTAGCTGGCACATAAAAGGGAGCATACTGTTTACAGGCTTTCATGGAATCTGGAGAAGAGCTGCCTTCCATGAGGCATCCAGGCTCAGACCCGGTGCTAGCTGGCACCTTAAAAAGGCTTGCCCTTTATTCCGAGCATTCGGGACCTCTGGACCTCGTTCCTGCCAGAGAATCCTTGGTTTCTGGAACTGGGAGAACCGGATCGCAAAATTATTACCGTTCAATGTCATGCCCCCTCTTCAGCGATTCAAAGTGAGAACCAAGCAGGAAATCAGGAATTAAAAGCACGATTGGCGCCGCAGCCCGATCATGATACCGATGAAAGCCTGAAAATATTTCATCGAGGTCAAGATGGGCGACGGAAGCCAATCGCTTAAAGCCCACCGCATCTGTTATGGCCCATTCAAAACGCACACGCAATCTCATACACAATCATACTCGCAAGGTCAATCGTCAACTGGCACTACTATCGGCACTCGCAGCGAAACACAATAAAAATGCACACGTTATTACCCTTCCTATCACATTAGGAGAACTGCGCAAACAATATTTCCCCCATCGTACACTCTTATCAAACGAAATATCAGATTCAATCACCCATTTTCAAAGAATCACGATCGATAAAGACCGACCTCTATTTATTTATGGCAAAGATGGTGGGCTTATAGCATACCGAACGACTCTCAAAAGCTCAAAGCTCCTGGAAACTCTGACTCAGAGTATCGGCGAATTGCCAGATAATGCAAATCATAAGTTTCGTGGCATTTACCGTGGAGCGCACTCCACTCGCCATTATTGCATTTGGTGTCCCTATGCCAAGACACCGTTCATATCGAAGGAACTTCGAGAAGATGGAGAAGCTGGGCTCCGGTTTTTAAAGAAGAATCTCGAGCTCTGGAACTATCTCTCCAAGTTGCTCGGCGGAATCGCTCCAAACGTATACAGAATGTTTCTACGATATCCTTTACCTAAAGATCTCGAGAGATTCTGCACTGCCTGGGCAGGCTGTGTTGTAAATATCGGCACGTCGGATCCAGTACAAACCGAGCCGCATCGAGATGTAAAAGAATCCAAGTTCGGTTACAGCTGTATCGTGACAGCCGGCGATTATACAGGTGGCGCATTGATTTGCCATGAACTCAAATTGATAATTGAGCTACCGCCTGGCTCATGTTTCTTCTTTCCCGATGCTCTGATCACTCATTCCAACGAAGAAGTGACCGGAAAACGAAGTTCAGTCGTTGCGTTTACTCAAGAGAACATGTTTGATTATTGGAAAAGAAAGTATGGATATGTCAACAATAAAACGCAGAAGAAAGATTCAAAAAAATGATGGAAGGATCGAATTGATTATTTATCGCAGAGATTTATTCGTGGTTCAGTTCAACAACGACATATGTTATTTTCAAAACAAAGCGTGACCCGCACGAACTTCATCTGACACGCTCGAGAATCTCTTCTATCTTCACGTTCCAATAACGATCTAGTTCCATCGACCGGGTTTCCAACCAACTGCTTCCAATCTCCAAGGCCACAGATGATCTATGAGAAGAACAGTCAAGTCGCTCGCCGTTCTTGCCAAATGCAATCCATCCGGGTTTATTTTTATCTCTACCGGCTCTTTCCAACCATCGATCTCGTGATATAACGTGGATGCAGTGACATCTCGTGCTGAACAGATGGCGGAGCCTACGGATCACAGTATCGTATTTATCAGATTCCAACCGCCGTTGAAGCAACCGGAGACAATGAAGATATGGTTTATTAATCCATCCTTGACCCGCAATATCTTCATATGGCGTTTCAAATATCAGCTCGAATAGATCTCGTCGGTTGGAATATGCTTTCCCCATTCCCGCTGGCATGAGATCCTCTTGGATCTCAGCTTTAACTGACGAATGGATCAAGCCCGGTGGATTATCGAAATTCTTTTCAACGACCTTGGCGGTTTTAATGGTGCTATGCTTTCTCTTCTTGGTCTGACGGCTGTGCAGTTGGAGTCCATCGGAATCCGATTCGGCGTCATCGTTGGAATCTTCTTCGAGTTTCTGCTGTCGCTTTCGCTCGACTTCTTTTCCTCGGAATTCATGCGGAGATTTATATAACGCCGTCCAGAAATCCTGGTGATACTGCCGCATAATCCTTGTCGATGTCCAATTTAACAGCTCAACCCTTCTCCATTCATCCCCATGATCAGAATCCAAAACATTGATTCTTCCCGCTATTTGATCCATCTCTTGCAACACGTTGGTCATCATGGTTCTCCCTGATTTTCTCTTCTGATAATGGTTTTCTAGCTGCCTGATGGGAAATGGAAATTGGTCTGCGATTCCCGCCGCAAAGGTGTTCTCCTTCCAATCGAACAGCTTGGCTGGAAGCCAGCCAAACCCGAATTTCTCAATGGACTCCTTTAATCCGAGTCCCACCTTCATCTCTTTGTCATCTTCTCCCCGATGTTTCTTCATCCACAGCAGAGGACTCCGACTCAAGGGAGCGTTGCCCCAAGCGGCCTTGAGCAAGAAGCATTGCATCACAGCGAGCTTCTGGCGATCGATTCCAAGCATCCCACGCTCGGCCATTCCCAGAGTAGCCTGATACCAAGAGGCGATCGGAAGAGTGACCATCTCGGAAAAAGTATTAACAGTTTCAGTGGGATGAACAAAGTACTGGATGCGATCCTCGGGACGGCGAAGCTCTGGATTACCTTGGCGATTCCATTCGGCCATGACGGCTTCAAAGAGCGTGAGGCTCAGCCGATGCTCCTCTCTGGCAGAACACGATTGATTATGAGTTAATCGAGACGCCATGATGTATCGTCGTCCGGAATGGTTATAGGATCGTCTACACATTTCGTCATCGACGGCCTTGGATCCCATCGTCGCTCGCAGGGCCTCTCGATATGTCGGATCCAATACCATGACCGCCATCGTGTCGTCTCCATCGTTCCAAGGGAAATTCTTTGCAGCCTCATAAAGTCGCTTGTTGTTCATATAAAACTGCGAGTACATCAGGCCCCCTCGCCGTATCATGCTCCCTTTTGGCCCCGCAATCGTCATGTTTCCAGCATCCCGAGTCAAACACCAATGGTATTTATCGACGACGATCTTGCTACCCTTTTCCCCCTTCATGGCGAATGCCTCAGCCAGTTTTTCTAAACAGCAGCGGCGCCACATCCAAGTTAAACCGCCCTCACCATTGCTCAGTTCTGGATCTGGAACGATCATGATTCCCACGTCCACCCAAAATCGATCTCTGTCGATTTTGGTGTCGTCGAAATTGACCACGATCTGCCGTCAGCACAATCTTAGACGACACAAATGTACCTTGGTTTCATACACTTGGATCAGGCCGGGTAGCTCATCTTTGCCGCTGCGGTACTTGAAGTTTTTGGCATCGATGAAGAATTGAAATCCTTTGAAGGCTTTCAACAGAGAGTTCCGGGGCATCGCCTTGGATAGATGACCTCGACAGATTTTCCAAACTGGAGCTATATGATTGGCATCGAGATTAAACTGAAGCTGCTGTCGAAAGCGGTCCCTCTCGCTGCTGTGGATATGGCCTTCCAATCCGACTGCATTCGATTTGGCCTTACTCAACTCAAAATCAAAATCCCATTCTTGCGCTTCTCCTTCGTTCAATACTTCTTTAACCGCCGGCAAGAAGCATTTGTTCATAAATTCCGCGATGATATCTTCAGCGACATGGTTGAACAGATTGTTTTTGCATCGTCGGAACCGCTTATTGTATAATACCGGCAGAAAAATAAACAGGTCGAATGTCGGATCGTGCCCGAATCTTCCAAAATGGAAATGCGGAATCCAATGCAAAGGGACGCCGTTGTGGATTATATGCACGTCGCTCTGCAGGTTCTTTGTTGGGAGAGGAACGATCGAGATGCTCAAGACCGATTTGATAATGGATAAATCCGTGAACAAGGCCAAGATGCTATCGATGTCAAGTCGTAGCATCCCTTGTGCTTGGCGCCGCCTCATTTCACAATCATCTGATAGCATATCTCCCTTTCCAATCTGCAATGTTTTAGTCATTTCATTGGAAAGGCAATCCGAATCGGCATCGTCGTCACCTCCAAATCTCGTACTATCGACGCCGATGTATGGTCCAGTGAAGACCTGCCGGATTGTGGAATAAGCCGCACTCCATTGCTCTTCTTTCATCCCCGTCAGAGGCTTTCTACACAGCTCTTCCCATTGGTCCTCCACATCTTTTGGATCGCCCCTTAATCTGGCATTGACAGGTAGAAGGCCGGGTTGAGCGAAATCGGGATCGTTAAACTCATGTATCTCCTGAAGCAGATCGTTACGCCGGTCAATGAACTCTTGCATGCTGAGGCCTGCTGCATCGTTTTGTGACGACGCATGTTCCTCGCATCCTTTAAAGTGGATCCACTGTTCTACGAGCAGTTTGGCCACCTTTTCCGTTGGCGACTCCTTCCGAGTGCCTGTCAATTAGCATGCTGCTTGTAGGTAGCAGTACTGTCGCAGTCGCTATCGTCATGATTTCTATGCCTCGTATCTTCATTTTGGCTGCCGCCCTAGTACTCAGGATCCCTCTCTGTCTCTTGATCAGTATCGAGTGTAAGGTCAATTAGGATCTGGTTCTGTGAAGATCGGGTTTCAAAGGAACTGGTCTCATACTTGATATCGGGTTCTATTAATCAATAACTTTCAGCAAATGTGAATACCCTCATGATTCGACTTCAGAGCAAAGTCATCATCATAATCATCATCAAACCCCGTAAAACCCCCTCCTTGATCATTATCCTAATCGAACGCTACAATCGCATCTGGAGTCTCTTCCAAGATGGCGCCATTTTCAATGATTGGTTCACTAGTCTCTTGGATGAGACCATCTACATGCATCAATATGAGTCGCTCGCTTTGGAATCATGGGTTATGTACTGGCTGAAGTCATCCGATGGACGTTCAAGTCGCGCCGCCATACTTCCTCATACCGTCGCATCCTCGCTCTGACATCGGCCTTCCTGGAATACTTTTTGACTTGTTCCCTGCGATTGGCCTCCTTCTGCTGCTTCGATAGAGGTGCTCGGCCCATC
>DATJWZ010000005.1:0-4465 GCA_035500795.1 Candidatus Eiseniibacteriota bacterium
GCCGACCGCCACCCAGGTGGCACGCGCTATCCGTGAGCACATTCGTCAGGAATTGCAGCTGACTGCCTCCGCCGGCGTCGCACCCAATAAGTTCTTAGCAAAGCTCGCCTCCGATTGGCGCAAACCTGACGGGCTTTTTGTTATCCAGCCCGAGGAGATCGATGCGTTTCTTTTGCCGCTGCCGGTCGGGCGCCTGCCTGGAGTCGGCAAAGTCACAGGAGAGAAGCTGGGGAAACTTGGGATACAGACTGTGAAAGACTTGCGAAGTTTGGATTTAGCCGCGCTCGAACAACACTTCGGTCGCTATGGGCGGCGCTTGCACGAACTTGCTCGCGGCATCGACGAAAGCGAAGTCGTCTCAGACCGGCCCACCCAATCGATATCCGTTGAGGACACCTTTGAGCAGGATGTCTTGCTGGCCGAGACGGAACCCATGATCCGGCGCCTTGCGGAAAGGCTTTGGTCTGCTTCGCGCAAGGAATCATGCATGGCACGCACGGTGGTTCTGAAGATGAAGACCAGCGACTTCAAAATCCTAACTCGCAGCCATACGCCCGGCTCCCCTCCCTCTTCCTGTGAGGAGTTTACGGATATCGCCTTGAGGCTGCGGGAACGAGTGGCCCTGGGTCCACAACAACGCTACCGGCTCGTCGGCGTGGGGTTGAGTAACTTTCGAGACCCCGATCAAGGTTTTGGACAGCCCGCCCTTTTCGACTAGCGCGAATATGAAGACGATTGGTGTGAACTTAAGTCAACCGGCAGAATTGAGTGTATTCAGCGCCGGCGGAAGAGGCTGAAACGATGAAAGTTCCTTACGCGAAGAAGTGGCAGATGGAAACGGATAAGCTGCGCAAGATCGCGCTCGACTGCGATTTGGTCGAAGAACTCAAGTGGGGCAAACCCTGCTTCACCTTCCTGAAGAAGAACGTGGCTATCGTTATCCCTCTCAAGGAGTCGTGCGCATTCTCGTTCTTCAAAGGCGCCCTGCTGAAGGACCCAAAGCGCATCCTCGAAAGGATCGGAGAACATACGCAGGCCGCGCGATGGACGAAGTTCACCTCGGTCAGAGAGATCAGGGTCCTGCAGTCAACGTTGAGGGACTACCTCTACGAAGCGGTCGTATTGGAAGAGTCCGGCAAGAAGATAGAGCGCAAGAAACCTTCAGAGTACGCAATTCCTGAGGAGTTGCAGTCCAGGCTGGATCACAACCTGGTTCTGAGGGGGGCGTTTCAAGCACTCACACCAGGTCGGAGGAAGTCATACAGCTTTTACGTCTCCAGCGCGAAGCAGGCAAAAACCAGGGCCACGCGGGCGGAAAGATGCGTGCCGATGATCCTGAGCGGGCGAGGGTTCAACGAGCGGCCGAATTGAGGCTCGATTCGAGTGAAGCGTATCTCCCGTTTTAACACCTCCAAACTAACGAAGAAGCCGTGAGAGCAGTTCTGCCTTCCCGACGCTTTCCTTGCGCGGCAACCGTGACGAACGATTCATGGGCAAGGGCTACGGCTCGAGTTTGAACACGATGCCGTCGCCGTTTGCGCCGCCGCCGAGCTCCTTTGGGTGCGCGGATTCCCAGACAGCTTTTTGGCCACCAAGGCGAAAAGACAAAGGGCACAAAGAGACGAGGAGAAATGGAGTCAAGAACGCAGGGTGGGCCAAATGAGGGCACCAAACTGGACCAAATCACGTTGACAGAAATACGTCCGAACAAGATTAGGAAAGGGCCCACCCGTGATTTTCGGCCTTTCACATTTTTGGGGCTCTTGACATCGGACTCTGACTTCCAGGGCACCACGCTCGATTCATTTCGGGGCCCTTGACGATCGATTGTTAATTTTGACTCCTGTGCAGCATAGCCCGGCATGTGGGTCTTAGATCCATTCCCATTCGAACCCAGGGAGCAAGAATGGTGGTGTGAGGCCGAAGGCTTTGGCATAGCCCGGGTTGAGGTCTATCCCGGCACCATTCGTGATATTCGCTCGATGCGGCATTGTGTCCCTGAGTTCGCCGACCACGGTCTTTCCGCGGTAGGTAACTGCTACCTTCCGGCCTCGCGCATTGAAGCCGGTCCCCCATTTTTCCACCCAATCTTCCGGCGGTAGGGCGCACATGGGTGCATCGTCGACGGCTGTGTTGTCTCCCCACTTTCCGATTCCGTTATCGCCAAGTTCGAGAGCTTCAGCTTCCGTCTTGCCCTGTGCGATCGCCCTCCTATAAGCGGCAAGGTCGCTGGGATCAGCGAATGATGATGCTGTTACGGTCGGCATGCTCGAATCCCCTCTCTTCGAGATAGCTATGGCCACTTAGTGATATTATCCCGCTGCGGCGGGGGCGAGTTGCCCCGGAGGCCGAGCTCAGTTCCTCCCTCTGGACGATTGGCAGAACGCGAAGGAGGGGTTTCTGCAGGCCGCCGTGAGTTCCGTGGTCTTGAGTCGACGAGACGATGTACAGGTAGTCGGGCAGCGAACTGGGGGAGAGGCACATTAGAGAACTATTCCCACTCGTACGACGTGCAGTGCGAGGCCAACCGATGATCTTACTCTGCCTCCCCGACCCGGCCCGCGCAGCTCCGGCTCGCGACCACTTGGCCAAGATGCTGCTGCGATTCACCCTCGGCCGCGGTGCTACTCTGCCGCCCCCCTTGCAGCCATGAAGTAACAAAGCTGCGGGGGGGGCAAGTGAGCTCAAGCGAGTACAGCTAGTGCGACACTAGTGCGACCTGTTGACACTCAAGCGGCGCCAGTGTAGGGTCAAGGGATTCTCGGTTTGTTCTCAGAGGCTGTTCGGTTTCCCACTTGCGGAAGCGCAGATTGATTGTATGAGCCGCTCAGATTCAGATTATGCTCTGAAAATGTTAGATTGCGTTAGCCGACGAGCCTTTGTCGTGGGTGGAGCTGCATCGGCTCTTACGGTGATGTTTACTAGGTCTGCGACCTGCGCGGATCAGCCGCCCCTTTCTCCTTCTACTGGTGGTAGAAGCATCGCCGAGGCCGCATTGCAAAAGGGAGATCTCATTCTCTCTGCAACCTCATCAACGACCACATCATACGTTTCGGCTGCAATCTCAGCGGCGATACGACTAGCCACCGGGAATGGGCCAGTAAGTCATGCTGCCGTCTATTCGGAGCTTGGCATGGTCGACGTTCTGATCTCTCAAGGTGTCACGGTTCGATCAGTTCAAGATTCTTTGCGCGATACGAATCTCGCAGCTGCATTTCGGTACCCGCAGGTCAGTTCCGATCAGCAGCGGACAATTAATGATTGGGCCGTGGCTCGACTCGGGGCAGGCTATGACTTCGCAGGCCTTGTAAATGATGTGCGGTTCCAGTTCCTAGGCCAGACTCACCGACTGGTAAACTTAGGCGTCTCGCCGAACCGTTTCTATTGTTCGAGATTTGTGATCGACGCGTATGCTGCGGCAGGGCTGCAACTCACGACGACACCGCCGAAGTTCAAGAGTCCGAATGACCTTGTCCCGCTCACGTGGTTTGGAGAACTCGAATATGTCGGTCATCTCAAGACGTAATGCAGGACGGGCTGTCTGTCGCCAAAATCCGGTTGCCATCGCACAATCAACGACTTACAGAGATCCGACTCCCGGTCGACTGCGTCGCGTAAGCTGGGCTCATGATCCCGCTACTCATGGCTCTTCTTTGTTTCCGTGACTTCTTCTGCTCACGACATGACCTCGCACTGGAGCTCGTCACCCTGCGACGGCAGGTCTGCGTTCTGAACCATAAGAAACCCAGACCACAGTTGAGTCCATAGGATAGGCGGTTGCTGCTCAAGATGGGCGAGCGTTCTAGTGAACGTGAAGCCGCGGTCCATCGAAGAAGCGCTGAAAGCATTCTTTGATTCACCTGAGATCGCGACCGACTACGACGAGCTCACGCTGATGAACGATGACATCTAGCAGCGCGGGCTACTGCTAACTGTTATCAGCGACTTTCTTGCGCCTCATGCTCGTCAGCGAGTGCTCGATACAATATCGTCGTCTCACTTGAAGTGGTCCGGCCCTGGGGAGGAATCCGCTGCGCGAGGCAGAGTTTTTCAGCTTGCCTCGTCCGCGCAGCATTCAACGGCCATGGTAGAAGAGTTGACCGCAGGGTCGAAAATGCTACCTCACGCGATTCACACTTGCGAATTAAACGACGCCAATCCCTTCGAGTACCTGACCGAGCTGCAGAACCATGGGGAGGAGCTGGCCCAGAATCCGGCGGAATGGATGCCCTGGAATTACAGCGAAACGCTGCAACGGACTGCTGCCAGTAGAACTTCTGGGGTGACCCTCCCGCCTGCGCTATGATGAGTCCTGCCTGGCCATAAACCATAGACTGGGGCCAGGCGGGAGCGTCACTCGAAAATGGCCGAGAAACGGGCCTCTCACCAACCGAAATCGCGAAAGGTTTTTGGCCACCCGTCCAAACGGGCCCGACCTGAGCTTCGCGCTGGTTTGTATGCTCGG
>DATJWZ010000006.1:0-2143 GCA_035500795.1 Candidatus Eiseniibacteriota bacterium
CAGAAGTCGATCGCTCTGGCTGCGTTTCCCCAGGCGGATCAGGCGCAATTCGACCTGGCTGCCGAAACCGAGATGGCGATCCTGCAGGATCTGATCGTCAGTGTTCGCAATTTGCGGGCGGAGGTGAAGGTCGAACCGAAAGTCAAGGTTCCCGCTGAGGTCTTCGCACACGAGCCTGAAATTCGGGCGATGATTGAGCAAAATCGGGGGGCGGTCGAGCGGTTGGCGACAGTCGAGAGGATCAAGTTCGTTGAAGGTTCTCTCGCGAAGCTTGCTGGAGCGCGCAGCACAGCGCGGTTTGACGTTCATGTCGTTTACGAGCGCAAGATCGACGTTGGTGCAGAGTGCGAACGGCTAAAGAAAGAACTGGATCGCCTGGAGAAGGGCGTTTCCAGCGGACAGCGGCAGTTGAGTAATGAGCAGTTCCTGGCGAAGGCTCCGCAGAATGTGGTTGAAAATCTGCGAAAGCAGCAGCAGGAACTGGCGGTACTGAAAGAGAAGACTGAGAGTAAGTTGAAAGAGTTAGGCTGCAGTTGACAGTTGAGACGACGTTTCATTTTTCTTCGCGAACTCAGCGGTATTCTCGGCAGAGGGCGCGAAGAGAGCTGGCACAATTGTTCGAGTTCATACTGCTAGCTCCAATGGTTCTTACTGGCAACTGACCACTAGCCATTGACAACTGGTTCTATGGATTGGAATTCACGACGGCTGACGGGGATTCTCGAGAACGCGTTGCTGGAAGACAAGGCAACGCGAGATGCGACCAGTTATGCGTGCATCGATCCCAATCAGCGCGCGGCCGCGACGATCATTGCGAAGCAGGACTGCATTCTTTCCGGAATCGGGGTCGTAGCCCGCATTCTCGATGTCTATGCCGCGCTTGATGGCGCGGTGACATCGCATTACGAAGTCACGACGCATCCGGAGATTTTCGATGGAGTCCGGCTGCGCTCCGGACAGTCAGTGGCCGTTGTTCGGCATAACGCGCGCGTGCTTCTCTCGTGCGAGCGGGTGATGCTGAACTTGCTGCAGCGGATGAGCGGAATCGCAACGTTTACGCGCAAGTTCGTCGAAGCCGTGTCCGGGACGGGCGCACGGATTCTGGACACCAGGAAGACGGCTCCGGGTCTGCGCGTAATCGATAAGTATGCCGTGCGATGTGGCGGAGGGCAGAACCATCGCCTCGACCTTTCGGACGGCGTACTGATCAAGAACAATCACATTACCCTCGCTGGCGGCATCGCTCACGCGCTGGAGCGGGCACACCGTAATCGCCGCGGTTCACAGCCGATTGAAATTGAGGTCCGCACTCTCGAAGAACTGGAGCAGGCGCTAGCCCACGGCGCGGAAGCCATCTTGCTCGACAATATGTCCCCTGACGAGGTGAAGCACGCAGTCGAACGATGCGCACAACTTCGAACCGGCGACGCCGGCCGGCTCCTTCCGATCGAATGTTCTGGTGGAATCCGCCTGGAGAATGTGCGCGCCTATGCGGAGGCCGGCGTCGATTTCATCTCAGTTGGCCTGCTCACCCATTCCATTCACGCTGTCGATATGAGCATGCGCGTTATACCTGCCTGAAAAGCATCGCACCACCAAGGACACGAAGGTTCACGAAGGATTTTTCCCTTGCTCTTCTAAGGCTTTCGCCCGAAACATAAATTCGTCAGCTTTTTTCGGATTTCCGAACAAATGTACTTCTGTGCGCCACTGCGCGAAAAGCGGCGCTAGACTGGGCAATCGGAGGTCCTCCCCTTATGTACCCCTTCGCTCGTTCTATCAGCCTGCTTTGCGTCTACATGATCGTTGCAAACTCTTTCTTCGCATTTGGCGTCGAGCCGGGCGCCGAAATGAGAGCGACCAGGAGTTCAGCGCAAGCCTCTGAGCCTGACAGCAATGCGTCCGAGGCGACTCCCGCGACCGTCAACATCAACGTCACGGTAGATGCACTTAGTAACCGGCACCCCATCAGTTCTTACGTGTATGGCGGAGCTTATCCGCAGGATGCGTCCACGATTACCGACAGCGGTCTCACGGTCGTGCGGTGGGGCGGCAATGCGACATCGCGCTACAACTGGAAGCTCCTCACTTACAACTCCGCAAACGATTATTACTACGAAGATTTCAACTACTCCGAGATCGG
>DATJWZ010000007.1:0-16221 GCA_035500795.1 Candidatus Eiseniibacteriota bacterium
TCCCTCAAGTTTTGCGGCTCTTGTGCGAAATTAGGCAATACCTCCAGCACAACGTGGTATTGATTCAATTGCGTGAAGATCGTGGAGACCTGCCGCTGTCCATACGCGTCGTACAAAGTATTGTCGATCGCCTGCGGAAAAATTCCGAGCCGTGATGCCGTGTCGCGATCAATCGTGATCTTGGTTTTCAGGCCGCCATTCAATTGATCGGTAGCCACGTCACGCAATTCCGGAAGCGTTTGCAGCTTCGCCACCAGCTTTGGCGTCCACTGCGCGAGTTCTTGGCCGTCTGCATCTTCAATCGAATACTGGAACTGCGTCCGGCTCACGCGATCTTCTACCGTGAGGTCCTGCACCGACTGCATGTAGAGCGTGATCCCTTCGACTTTCGCAAGCTCAGGCTGCAGCCGCCGGATGATCGCCGAAGCATCACTCGACCGCTCATCCCGCGGCTTGAGATTAATCTGAATACGTCCGGAGTTCGGCGTCGTATTCGTTCCATCAACACCGATGAATGACGACAAGCTCTCGACGTCCTGATCTTTCAGAATGACCTTAGCCAATTCCTGCTGTCGGGTGGCCATTGCTTCAAACGAAACGTCGTCCGGAGCCTGGGAGACTCCAAGAATGACTCCCGTATCCTGTACCGGGAAAAAACCCTTCGGGACGATCACATACAGCGCTAAGGTCAGCAGCAATGTGGCTGCTGTTACCATCAAAGTAGCCGTCTGGTGCTTGAGCACCCACTTCACCGTGCGCCCGTAAAACGCAATGATCCGGTTGTAATAATCCTCGGTGACTTCGTAAAACCGTCCCTGCTGGCCTTCTTTCCTGTGTTTGAGCAGCTTGGCGCACATCATGGGAGTCAGACTTAGCGAGACTCCTGCAGAAACCAGAATCGTCACTGCTAGCGTCACTGCGAACTCGCGGAACAGTCGCCCAACGATGTCGCCCATGAACAGCAAAGGAATCAGCACTGCGATCAGCGATACCGTCAGCGAAACGATCGTGAATCCAATTTGCCCCGATCCCTTTAGCGCCGCCTCTAGCGGCGTGTCTCCCTCCTCCAGAAATCGGTCGATGTTCTCAATCATGACGATCGCGTCATCGACAACGAATCCCGTGGAGATCGTCAACGCCATCAGCGTCAGGTTGTTCAGGCTGTACCCCAGTAGGTACATCACGGCAAATGTACCGATAAGAGATAACGGAACAGCAACGCTGGGAATTACCGTGGCTGATAAATTCCGCAGGAACAGAAAGACGACCATGACCACCAGCCCGATGGCCAGCATCAGTTCAAATTCAACATCTCTCACCGATGCTCGGATCGTCGTAGTCCTGTCCGTCAGGATCTGCACTTTAACCGCGGACGGCAACGAAGCCTGAAGCTGCGGCAGCAGCTTCTTGATCCGGTCCACAACCTGGATGATGTTGGCTCCCGGCTGCCGTTGAATGTTCACGATGACTGCCGGTGTCAGATTCATCCAGGCGGCTAGTTGATCGTTTTCCGTGCCGTCCACGACGTTCGCGACATCACTGAGCCTTACCGGAGCACCGTTGTGATACGCAACTACAATGGGTTTGTACTGTTCACTGGAAAACAATTGATCATTAGCGCCGATCGTGTAGGACTGTCGTTGTCCATCGATCACTCCTTTTGCCTGATCAACGTTTGCCTGTGCCAAGGCCGCTCGAAGATCTTCAAGGCTGAGCCCATACGACGCCAGCGCTGTTGGATTCGCTTGAATGCGGACCGCCGGTTTTTGTCCGCCGCTGATCGAGACCAACCCAACTCCCGGTAGCTGAGAAATCTTCTGCGCGAGGGATGTGTCGGCTAGGTCTTCCACCTTCGAGAGTGGCAGGGAATCCGATGTCAGCGCCAACGTCAAAATCGGCGCGTCGGCCGGGTTTACTTTGTTATAGATCGGCGGATTTGGCAGGTCCGTCGGCAGATAGGTTGAACCTGAGTTGATCGCCGCCTGCACTTGCTGCTCTTCGACATCGATATTCTGATCGAGGCCGAACTGCAGCGTGATCATCGACGCTCCGTACGAACTCGTCGACGTCATTTGGGTCAGGCCGGGTACTTGCCCGAATTGCCGCTCCAGAGGAGCGGTGACCGACGATGCCATCACATCGGGATCGGCCCCCGGATAAAACGTCACCACCTGGATTGTTGGGTAATCGACTTCCGGCAGCGCTGAGACTGGCAGTTCGTTGTACGCAACGCAGCCCACCAACACCACGCCAACCATCAACAACGTGGTCGCGACCGGCCGGAGAATGAATATTCTTGAAGGACTCATGACGCTGGGCTCGCCGCTGGCTGACCTGCAAATCCCGCCGTTCCTGCCGATCCCGAATTCTTTGCGTTGCGCCTGACGCTTCCGCTTACGGCAGAACCTGATCCTGTTGCCGGTGCAGTATTCCGCGGCTCAATCCGGCTACCTCGCTGCAGCTTGTCTTGACCGTCTGTTACAACCGTATCTCCGGGGTTTACCCCCTCGGCCACTACGGTCGTGTCCCCTTGGGTCAAGGCGATCGTCACAGGTTTGTCCTGCACCGTCTTGTCGGCGTTGACTGCATAAACGAATGTTCCCTGAGGGCCTCGCAAAATCGCTGCGGTCGGAACGACTGTGCTGTTCTTCCGGGTCTCGAGCAGCAAATCCGCATTTACGAACTGATTCGGCCACAGCTTATCGTCCTTGTTGTCAAAAATAGCCTTTAGCTTCGCCGTTCCTGTTGTCGGATCGATCTGGTTGTCGATCGTCAGCAGTTTCCCATTCGCGATCTTCGTCTGGTCGTCGCGACTAAAGGCGTCGACCTCTAGCGTTCCCTTTTTCATCTGCCCCGCAACCCGGGGGAGTACATCCTCCGGCAGGGTGAAGATCACCGCGATCGGCTGCAATTGGGTCAGGATCAACATCGGGTTCGTATCGGCGGCGTGCACGATGTTCCCCGGATCCACCTGCCTCAATCCAACTCGCCCATTAAAGGGTGCGGTGATATGGCAATAAACGATATTCAGTTTCGCGCTATCGATCTGCGCCTGATCATTACGCACAGTTCCGTCGAGTTGATCTACGAGCGCTTTCTGCGTGTCGACTTGCTGCTGAGCGATGCTGCCGGAAGGAATCAGCGACACGTACCGATCCAGATTCAGCTTTGCATCCCGCAGCTGTGCCTGGTCACGGAATAGCTGGGCCTGCATCTGCTCCAGTTGTACCTCATACGGACGTGAATCGATTTGGATCAAGAGATCGCCCTCGCGAACGTCCTGCCCTTCGCGAAAATTAACTTTCATGATCTGGCCATCCACCCGGCTCTTGATGTTCGCCGTATTGAACGCCGTCACCGACCCTAGCCCTGAAAGGTAAACAGGTACGTCCAGTTTCTGCACCGGAGCAACCGCGACTGAGACTGCTCGCGCCGGTCCGGCGGCCTGCGCTTTCTGAGATTTGGAGTCTCCCGAACTGCAAGCCACGAAAAACGCGCTAACTGCCGCAAGAACAAAAACGATCGTCGCGCGCCGGATTGTCACTCTGCACGCTTCGGTTTGATGCCGGTCTATGATTTTCACAGGTTATCCATTGCTGTCTTTCGACACGGGCTCGGTAGACGCCCAAGTGTTAGACGTATGCATTGTAGGCTCGGTTTGCGGCAACTCGGTGCGGGAGGTAGGAAAATTCCACGCAGGCCTCCCAAGGTCTCAGGCCGGACGTTCGTGCAGTTGCTGAGGCAGAACCGCGCCCTTCTAGGATCAACTGTGCGCCTATAGCGGGTCAATACTGGCGCTCAGGTTTTACATACTTTTACTCGCCTTGACCTTGCCTTGACTCAAGCATTGCCAAGGGCCGCCGAAGGCGGATGTTGAGCTTCATATGCCGCAATTTCTGCCTCGTGCTGCAGCGTCAGGCCGATGTCATCAAGGCCGTGCAGCAGGCAGTGCTTGACAAAATCATCGATCGGGAATCTCGCCTCTAAGCCGTGTTCGTCGTGAACCTCGCACTTCTCCAGATCGATCGTGATTTCGTAATCAGCAATATCCTGAGCGCGCCGCATGATCGTTGAAACTTCATCATCCGATAGGCGGACCGTTAAAAATCCATTCTTGGTCGAATTATTCGCAAAAATATCGGCGAACGACGATGAAATCACTGCGCGGAATCCGAAATCCGCCAGAGCCCACACCGCATGTTCGCGCGATGACCCACACCCAAAATTCTTTCCGGCGACCAGAACAGTGGCACCTTCATACCGCGGTTCATGCAGCACGAAATCCGTATTCTTCTTCCCATCTGCTCCCAAGCGCCAGTCGTAAAAGACGAACTGCCCAAACCCCGTCTTCTCGATACGCTTCAGAAATTGCTTAGGAATGATCTGGTCGGTATCGACATTCACCCGATCCAGAGGTGCTACCCTCCCGCGATGCACTGTAAATGGTTTCATGTGTTCTATGAAATAACTCTACTGTTTGTCATCCTCAAGCGCGCGGTGTTTGCCCACTCAAGGACCTAAGCGAACCGTCGGAGGTGTCGTGTCCTTTGCGACGCAATTCACGCGCTTGGCTCGCTTCATGTCGAAGTAGCCGTCACTGAAACTTCCAATTCCTGATATCCGTAAAATGTCCCGTAATCGCCGCCGCAGCCGCCATCATCGGGCTTACCAGATGCGTTCGCCCGCCACGGCCTTGCCGCCCTTCAAAATTCCGGTTACTTGTGGAAGCGCACCGCTCTCCCGGTTGCAGAATGTCCGGATTCATCCCCAGGCACATCGAGCATCCTGACTCCCTCCATTCAAACCCCGCGTCCTGGAAGATCCTGTGCAGCCCTTCCTGCTCAGCCGCGCGCTTCACCGCTTGCGATCCCGGTACCACCATCGCGCGCACCTTGGAACTAACACGATGCCCCTTCGCAACCCGTGCCGCCGCCCTCAAATCCTCAATGCGCGAATTCGTGCACGACCCAATAAACACGCGATCGATGTCGATGTCTTGAATCCTCTTACCCGGTTCCAGCGCCATGTACTGCAACGCCAATTCAGCCGCTCGCCGATCGGTTTCCTCAAGGCCGTTGACCTCTGGCACACGCCCGGTCACAGGGGCGACCATACCCGGATTCGTTCCCCAAGTCACAAATGGAGATAGCTGCGCTGCATCGATCTCCACCACTTTGTCGAATTGCGCTTCCGCATCTGAAGGCAAGCTTCGCCAGTATGCAACCGCTTTCTCCCATTCCTGATCATTAGGAGCGAATCTCCGCCCTTTGACATAGCGGATCGTCATCTCATCCGGTGCGACCATTCCTGCTCGCGCCCCAGCCTCGATGCTCATATTGCAAAGCGTCATCCGGCCTTCCATCGATAGCGCTTGCACGGCGGGCCCGGAGTACTCGATGACGTATCCAGTGGCGCCATCCGTTCCGATTTGTCCGATGATGCCAAGGGCAAGATCCTTTGCCATAACGCCCTCTGCCAGCCGTCCTCGAACGTCGATTTTCATCGTCCGTGGCTTCTTCTGCGGCAGGCACTGCGTTGCCAGCACATGTTCCACTTCCGACGTTCCGATGCCAAATGCCAACGATCCAAACGCCCCGTGCGTGCTGGTGTGGCTGTCTCCGCAAACAATCGTCATGCCCGGCTGCGTCAGTCCAAGCTCCGGACCGATCACGTGCACGATCCCCTGTTCCGGCGAATCCATGTCAAAGATCCGGACGTCGAACTCCTTGCAGTTACGCTGCAATGCGGAAATCTGATTGGCCGCAATCAGGTCAGTAATAGGAGTGCCTCGGGGTTCCGTAGGCACATTGTGATCAACAGTGGCCACCGTTCGCTGCGGTTGCCGAACCTTTCGACCTGCCGCCCGCAACCCATCGAAAGCCTGCGGCGACGTCACCTCGTGCACGAGATGGAGGTCGATGTACAGGATAGGCGACCCACCGGTCGGTTGTCCGACCAGGTGCGCCTCCCAAACCTTTTCAAATAAAGTTCGCGATCCTGACATATCCCAGGGCTTGAAAAATGGTACACCTAGTTTTTCACAGGGTCTAACTTATGGGCAAGCCTCCGCCGTCCTTTCGAATTTCTGGGCCTCCTTAGCGGAAGTTCTTCGCCGTCTTTGTGGCTAACGTCTCCTGCTGCCATCGTGGAACTCATGTCTCTCCACGCGAGGTCCCTCCCGATGAACATACGGCCGCGCATATGGATGCACATAGTAGCCCCGATTCACCCACCTCCGCCCCCAAGGCACAGCATCGAAATAGATTCCATGGGCGCGCCAGTCGAAATAAGGATGTGCCCACCCCCACGGCGCAAACCCCACGCCTAGGACGATGGCAGGACCGAAATGAATCGCTCCTCCCACAAAGAATCCCGGCCGCGGCGGGCCAAACACCACAAAGGGGTCGTACGTTGGCACATAAATGTAGGCGGGATTTGTCGGCAGAATCTCGATCTGGTCGGGCGCGGTCACAACGTTGTCATATGGACTCGACCTCAGATAGCCATATTGATAGGCCTGCCGCCGCATGCGTTGAATCGCATCCATGACATCGCCGCGCTGAGCTAGCACTGCATCTCCTAGCTGCTGTGTCCATTGCCGGTCTTGCGCCATGGTGCTCAATACCGACGGAAACGGCAGCAGAGCCATGACGCTCGCGTCCCATTGAAGGTTGTCCTCCCGGATTGCGTCGGCTAGGGCGTCTCCCTTTAGTTCCGCGTGCTGATTCGCCCACTGCGCCGCATCCGGGATCTGGTCGGAATATGTCGATGCCGTCAGTACCTGCGCCAACAAAGGATCCGGATACAACGCGATTTTCGACACGAGATCATCGAGTTGCTTAGGCGACATCAACTGGTTGGCTGGCGGAGGAGGTTCCGACCCGTCATTCTGCGGCTCTCCCGACGCCGGGGGTGGCGGCGGTGGCGGACTGTACTGATCCTGAGCGGCTGCCCTTACCGCAAAGCCTGTGGCCAACGTGAGTATAAGAAAAGCCAAAGCTATACGCGTCTTCTCGACAACGGTATACAGATTTCTCTTCATCGCATCTGATTCGATGCTTCAGACTTTCTCAAAGATGTGACTACACCCCCAAGTTTACACAGCATTACATTCCCGGATATCCCGCTAATAAGACTACCCGAAACCCCTGATCGATTTGCCACTTCCGCATGATTACGCTGGTTTCAATGAGCGACCCGCAAAGAAGGGCGCTCTCCTTTCACAGGGGATGTCATGAATCACGAAACGACCGTAAACAGCAAAAATCTCGCGGATCTCCTCACTGAAATAAAGGATGAAATCCTGGACTTCTTGCAAACTCGCGTGACTATGCTGAAAGTTGAGCTGGAGGAAAAATCCAAAAATCTCAAGACGGCGGCCATTTTGGCAGTCATCGGGATCCTGATGCTCACGACCGCCTACATGTTATTCACGTTGGCGTTGGTCTCCGCAATCATGGCGGCCTTCCCCAACACTGCCTACCGCTGGTTCCTCGCTTTCTTGGCCGTCGGAGTCTTCTGGTCGATCTTCGGCGCGCTCGCCGCATATTTTGCCAAGCGAGAACTGGAGCTTCGAGGCATTCTGCCCAGGCGCACTATTGAGGTCCTCAAACGCGACAAGGTTTGGGTTCAAACTGAGGTGAAAAACCAGATATGAGTCCCAATCCGCAGGTGCAGAACCTTGAGCTTCGGGCGATGGAGCAGCGCAATCAACTTCATCAGAGCGTGACGGAGTTGAAGCAGAAGGTATCCGACGTGCGGGAGAAGCTGGATATCAAAAAGAGAGTCCGTCATCACATAGCTGCCACATCTTTGTTGGCGGGAGGCGTTCTCTTGCTTTTCAGTATCGTCCTTGCTCGTTCGTTTGATCCTTGAGTCGCTTGCGTTTCCTGGCTCTACATTACGGGGTTCGCGGCGGAGAAGTGGCCTGGGTATCGAGGACAATGGAATTTGGAGCGCCAGCCTCGCGCGATCCCGCAGCCCCCAGTCGGAACGAGTGCTGCTGCCTGATATGATTTTCTCCGTTAGCCTCTGTGTCCTCTGTGCTGGGCTTCTCTGCAATCAATGAATGGTCTGCTCGCTCTTCCTAACCGGCGGAGCGGTAGTAGACCCCTGGAACTTCGGAGCTCCCAGCTTCGTGATCCACAATCCCGAATGAATGTCGTTGAAGTACATCAGCGAATTGAGTTCCGGAGTATCGCACGTCACTGAACAAGGCTGACCGCCCCACGTAAACGGAAGATTCGGACGATATCCCTTGCTATCTCCAGTCCAGAAGCGCGCAATCTCGCGACCTTGCCGATACAAATCTCCACGCAACTCGCCCGAAATATCCAGCACGCGTGCCCCGCCGCTGTAATATCCCTCATACAGCATGTCGTTTGCAGCCCAGAAGTTGTGCGAACCTCCCTCGGGCGCCTCGTACTGCGCGACTTCTTTCGGATGCTTCAAATCCGACACATCCATTACGTGGCATATGGCCCGCACCGGTATGCGATCGCGATCTTCAATATTGAAAATCGCCGGGAAAACTTCATCGCCAACGAAAAGATAATTCTTGTAGCGGAACACGCTGTGCGTTCCGGCCAGCCATCCATCCCCGTACAGTTCGTAATGATTGAACTTGTACTGGCTGATTACCTTCGGATTCTCCGGGCTTCCTCCCGCCATGCCATTTCCCACATCAAGGATGACTAAACCGTCGCGCCAATACGCGAGATACGCAATGCCATCCTTCACCTGCAAGTCATGCAAATAGCGCCCGCTCGACATCGATCCCATCTCAGTATTGAGCGTGACGACTGTGGGATTCTCCACTTGAAACCGCGCGACTTCCTTCGGATGCCTGGCGTCCTGGAAATCAATAACGCGCATCGAGCCAGTAGCGTCATCGGTCAGATAAACGTAGTGACCGTCCACGTAGGCGCTATGCACGCCTCCGGTAACAGTCGCCGTGTATTCGGAGAGAACCTTGAGATGCGACGGATCCGTCGTATCCAGAAATACGATTCCATTCTTCCGGTTCGATGCTCCCTCGCGCGTGAACACGCCGATCTTCTCATCCGGCGTGGTGCTGATGTCATTAATCAGCCGCGCATCGACCTTCACCGTGTCAAGCAGCTTTGGATTCGCCGGGTCCGCTATGTCATAAACGAAAAGCTTGTCCGCAATCGTTGAAAGATAAGCGTGATGTCCAATGATCCACTCTTCCGACATCTGAATGTCAGGCATGGGCACGTGTGCGACAACTTCCACTTCGCGCTCGACATTTCGCGGCCGGACCACCACCGAGGCCGCCGCGCTGTGCTGCCCGCTGCTAGCGCTAATGACATAGGTGCCCGCTCTCTCCGCAACAAACGCACCATCGTCATAGATCGAAGCCCCGCTTCCGCTCACCGACCATCGCACTGCAGGTGCCTTGCCCATATCCGCAGACGCTGTGAAGTGAACCACATCCCCAGTCCGAGCCTCGGCCGTTCCCGGTTTGAGGGTAAGCTTGCGGACCGCGTCGCGTACCACCTGAACGCTCAACTTGGCGGTTGCGTCATCAGCACTGGCCTTGATCGTAGCCGTGCCAGGAGCCAGCCCTGTGACCATCCCAGCTGCGTCTACGACCGCAATCGACGGCTTTTCAGAGGCCCAAGTGATCTTCGCATCAGAGCGTGGATTTCCATTACTTGTGCGCGCGATCGCGTTCAACTTTGCCGCGCTGCCAGCCACAATCGGCTTGGGCTGCTCAATCTCGATCGCGCTGATCTTCGAGGTGGCTACGTTGACTGTCGCATATCCAGCTTTTCCCGCAATTACCGCGCCGACGGTCACCACTCCAGGCGCATGAAACGTTACTTCGCCAGATTCATCAGCGCCGGCAAGATCAAATGGCGCCGCAAACCAGACCGAGACCTTCGCGTCAATCGGATTCCCCGAAGCATCTTTCGCTGCAGCACTGAACTTCACCTTTTCGCCAACATGCGCGTCGAGAGTCTTGGGAGTGATCTCAACAGCGGCAGGGGCAACCGATGTGCTCGCCGCCTCCTGCTTCGGCGCGGACGCATCCTGCGACCATGCGCTCGGCAGGCCCAGACTAGCTGCAACGACTAAAACGAATGCGGTGTATCTCGACATGCGTCCTCCAGCTTTGCGCCGATTACTGCTTGCTCGGCTCGCTCTTTGTCTCCGCTCTACTTGGTTCCGTCTTCCAGAAATCAATTCCAGCCGCCTGCGACCCAACATCGATCCTTGCAACGGTCTTCAACGCGCCGAGATCTATTACTTCAACCGTGCCCGGCTCCGCCCCCACACCTTCTACACTGATGAATGCATAACGGTCATCCGGCGTTATCACAGCGCCATGCACAACTTTTCTCTTTGTCGGAATCCTCGCCAGTTCTTTTCCGCTGACCGGATCGAATATCGACACGGACTGTCCACGCTTGTTGGTCGCAATCAGTCGACCGTCTTTCGTCATCGCCAGGTTGTACACGCCATTTCCGGCAGGGAAGCGACGTTCTAGCTTCCAGTCGGCCGTGTTCACCGCCACGATCTCGTTTGACTGATTGCACGCAACGTACACTGTTCCGCCATCGTTGGAGGGCTGTGCCCAAGTCGGCGTACAAACCGGTTTATGGCTCGCCATGTTATGCATCTTCTGGTCGTCAGCCGGATAAGGCGCCCCCACCATCCCCATCTCTTTCCCCGGAGTGACAATGAAGTAATGCGACACTGCGAACTTGCTCGTATCAATCTCCACCAGCATGTCGTCCATCATGCATGCCGAATAGTGTTTCGTCCCTGCATGATTCAGCCGCGAACCATGCGGCATCGTGCAGGTCGTGATCCGCTTTACCTCGATCATCTGATCGGTCGCGACCACTGAAATCGACGATGGAACCATGTCGCCATGAAAGTTCGCGTTCGCGACATAAATGAAATTGCCATCCGGTGTAATGTCGGTCGTGGCAGGGAACAAACCAAGGCTTGTGTACTTGATAAGAGTGTTGCTGCCGGTGCGATATTTCCACGCCGACCCATCTGGACGCCCATGGCCTTCGGCTACGTAGAAGAATTGTTTGTCGGGAGAAACTGCGATACCATGCGGACCGTTAATGTCGGTGGGCATCAACCCGGTTCGGGTTTCGTTCTCGATCTTCAGTCCGTTAGGTCCAAACCGCAGCAGCACGATCTTATCTGCGGATTCGCAAACCACATAAACGAGGTAATCCTGCTTTGGAGCATCGCTGACCGGACCGGAAGTTTGGGCCATACAGCCGAGCGCCAATAACGCTAATAGCAAGGAGACCAGCGCAAGCCACACGCACCTCTCCAGCCGACCTGTTTGTTTTTCAGGAGAAACCGCGGTCCATTTGTACAAGTGTTGTCTTCGTCCGCCGGACGACCCCAGAACCGACGATTAATCTAACACACGCCCGCAAATCGACTTGGGTTCGTGCTAATGCAATTTAATTACGTTTTGTCCTGCGACTTTCCGGTATGATTGCGACCCAACTATGAGGAAGTACGTTCTCCGCGCTGTGATTGTACTTGCGATTCTCTACGTCTCCTTCGTAGGGCTCATCTGGTGGGCCATGCATCAGCCTCCCGAGACTTTTGGCCGGGTAATGAAGCATCTTCCCGACGCCGTATTCCTCGTAGCTCCATTCGAAACCATGTGGACGCACGCTCGCGCTGGACATCTTCAGCCCGGCGATACTGCACCTGATTTTTCGTTGATCAAGCTCGATAAATCGGCAACGGTGCAACTCTCAACTCTCACCGCGAAGCAGCCGGTGGTGCTTGTCTTCGGAAGCTACACCTGACCGCCGTTTCGGCGGGAGGTTCCCGCTCTCAATAAGCTCTACGATCAGTACGGCGATCGAGTCGCGTTTCTCATTGTGTACATCGTCGAGGCACACCCCAGCGATGTCTGGCAGACGGAGAGCAATTTCAAGGACAAGATCGTATTCGCCAGTCCAAAAGACTTCGATGAGCGCACAAACGTAGCGGGAACGTGTGTGCGCAAGCTGGGAATCAAATTTCCGGCAGTGATCGATGGATTCGACAACAAGACCGAAGCCGCCTACACCGGCTGGCCCGACCGTATCTATCTCATCGATCAGAACAACCGCATCGCATACAAGAGTAAGCCCGGGCCATTCGGTTTTAAACCCGACGACCTCGAAAAGGCGTTAAAGAAAATCAATTCGTATCAGGCGCGGCTTCAGCCGCACCGTGGAGTCCCGAGAAGTGAGGGCGTTAGCCCCGAAGCGTACTAACTGGGCTTGGTAATCGCTCCCTGCGATGCCGACGAGACCAGTGCCGCATATTTCGCAAACACTCCTGTCGGATAACGCGGCTCTGGCGCCTTCCATTCGGCCATACGCTGCCGCAGGACGTCATCGGCGACCTCCACTTCGAGTAGCCGTTTCTTTACGTCGAACGTAATGATGTCCCCATCTCGAACTGCGGCGATAGGACCGCCGCGCGCCGCTTCCGGAGCTACGTGCCCGGCCATCAGCCCGCGAGTTGCCCCGCTGAATCGGCCGTCGGTAAGCAGAGCAACGGACTCGCCTAAGCCTTCACCCACAATGGCAGCGGTCACGCCGAGCATCTCCCGCATTCCGGGCCCACCCTTCGGCCCTTCGTTGCGAATCACAACCACGTCTCCGGCTTTAATCTTCTTCGCGCTCACAGCGGCCATCGCCTCTTCTTCTGATTCAAACACCCGAGCCGGCCCGCGTTGCTGCAGACGTTCATGGCCGCTGATCTTCGCCACGCATCCTTCGGGAGCAAGATTGCCTTTTAGAATCACCAGCCCGCCTGTCGCTTTCAGCGGCTTGTTCAACGGGGCGATTACTTCCTGCCCCGCTGTTTCCGTGGCACTCTTTGCTTCCTCGCCGATCGTCTGACCAGTTACAGTCTTCGCCGAACCATGCAGATACTTCCCTTCCATCAGCCGTTTCGCGAGCAGGCGAATGCCGCCGGCCCGATGCATATCCGCAGCTACGAATCGGCCCGAAGGTTTCAAGTCGGTTAGAAACGGTGTTCGCTCGCTGATGGTCTGGAAATCATCGATCTCCAACTTGACATTCGCTTCCCGTGCAATCGCCAACAAATGCAGCACGGCGTTGGTCGATCCACCGGTCGCTGCTACCGATGCGATCGCATTCTCAAATGCTTCGCGCGTGAGAATATCGCGCGGCTTCAGTTCCTTCCGCAGGACATTCATTATCAGCTTCCCGCACTCGAACGAAACCTGATCCTTCTGCGCATCCATCGCTGGAACGCTGTTGAATCCCATGGGCGAAAGCCCAATCATCTCCATCACTGTCGACATCGTGTTCGCCGTGTACTGCCCACCGCAAGCCCCCGCAGCCGGACACGCGACATCCTCTAGCTCTTTCAGTTCCGCATCCGACATTCTTCCAGCAAGGTTCGCGCCGATCGCCTCGTACACGTCTTGAATCGTCACGTCCTTTCCGCGATAGCTTCCAGGAGCAATGGTCCCTCCATAAAGCACGAGTCCTGGAAGGTTCATCCGTGCAAGCGCCATTCCGGCGGCCGGAATAGTTTTGTCGCATCCCACGACGCACACAACCGCGTCAAACATCTGCCCGCGGCAAACCAGTTCAATCGAATCTGCAATCAGCTCGCGGCTCACCAGAGACGCACGCATGCCTTCGGTCCCCATCGTCTCGCCGTCAGAGATCGCGATAGTGTTGAATTCCATCGGTGTGCCGCCGGCTTCGCGAATACCTTCCTTTACCTTGGCCGACAGGCGCCGCAGGTGAAAGTTGCAAGGCATCGTTTCAATCCAGGTGTTCGCCACGCCGATCAGCGGACGGCTGAGGTCAGCGTCAGTGAAACCTATAGCTTTGAACATCGACCGAGCGCCAGCACGAGCGCGCCCTTCCGTAATTCCGCGACTGATATGTTTGAGGTCCATAGGATTAGTCTCGCCCATAAATGATTCAAGACACTGAAACAAGAACTGAAAAGCATAAACCACAAACTCTACAAAGTTGTCGGAAGATTTCCTTAGTGCCCCTTTGTGTCCTTGGGGGTTATAGCTTTTGACTCTTCAATAAAAACGGGGAACCCGCTCGCTGCAGGTTCCCCAAGATGCATGACGCTGCCCAGGGATCGTCATGCTTGCCCAAATCCAAACTTGGTTACGCGCGCGCCGCCGCCCGCTGCGTCTCAATACTCACTCCCGTAGGCGGATGATGCCCCCTCCACTCATCGGAGTGCGCTGCTCCCGGCCCGACATGAACCACGTCGGCGATCGAATACCACTCCCGATAGAGTTGGCCAACCTGCTTCGCGTTCACATCGAGAACCAGGGTTACCTGATGGTCTTGCTCCGTTTGCTCTGCCCGGACGTAAGGCAGGTCCAGCCCGCGGCGCGATGCCGCGTTCAGAATACGCATCAGTGTTCCTTGTGTGTTGCGATATCGAATGTGAAAGCTTTGCATGGTCTCTCCCCCCTACTGAGTCGGTTCTTCTTCCAGCAACATCTCTGACAGCGCTGCGCCTGCCGGCACCATCGGGAACACGTTGGCCTCGGGCGCGCAGTCGAACACAAGTAACTCCGGATCCTTCGAATGCAGGAAACGGTCGATCTGATCTCCCGTCTCCTTCGACACCGGAAACTCCCGCATTGCGTCTTCTTTCATCCGGAAACTGTGAATTTTGTAAGCCTTCGCGATCTCCACAAAATCTGGGTTGTCGCTCAGGTCCGTCTCGGCATAATTGCGCTCGTAGAAGAGTTGCTGCCACTGCCGCACCATGCCGAGATACTTGTTATCGATGATGACCATCTTGATCGGGAGCCCAAGCCGGTGCACCGAGGCGAGCTCCTGGATGTTCATCTGAAATCCGCCATCGCCCGAGACGCAAAGTACGCAGGTGTCCGGCTTGGCTAGTTGCACTCCCACAGCGGCGGGCAACGCAAAGCCCATCGATCCCAAGCCACCCGATGTGATAAATCCACGAGGCGAGTCGAAACTGAAACGTTGCGCAGCCCACATCTGGTGCTGCCCGACGTCGGCGAGAATCACACTGTCCTTGGGCAGGCGGCTGAAGAGCTCGTCCAGAAATCGGATCGTTGGCTGTGCGAGTCCGCGCGGATCAAGTTCGGAGCGATCCTCCCCGCAGGCAACGGAACGCCAGTTCGTGAAATCGGGAATCTTGTGTCGCCGCAACTCAGCTTCGAATGCCGGAATCGTGTCCGCCAGATCCCCGATCACCGGAATTTCGCATGGGCGAACTCGATCCAGTTGTGCCGGGTCAATTTCGAAATGAACGATTTTGGCGTGAGGCGCAAACCGCGTCGGTTCACCGGTGACTCGATCATCGAGACGGGCGCCGAAGACGAAAAGCAGATCGGTCTCGTTAAGCGCCATGTTGGCGGCACGAGTGCCGTGCATCCCGACCATACCCAGATAATACGGAGCATGCTGCGGAACAGCGCCGAGCCCATGAACCGTAGCGAAGGTCGGAATGTTCAAGGTGTCGAGCAGACGCCGCAACTCGGGAATTGCTCCGGAGAGCTTTGCCCCCGCGCCCACCAGCGCCACAGGCTTTGACGATTGCTGCAGCATCGCAAAAATCGTGTCCGTGAACCCGCCATCGGCCTTGGCCTCGGCAGGACGCGCGTGCGGCTTGAACTTCACTGGCCCAGAAAATTCCTTCTTCGCCTTCAGCATATCGGTGGGTATATCGATCACCACCGGACCCGGGCGCCCACTCCGCGCCCAGTAGAATCCTTCGGCAATAGCATCAGGAATTTCGTCGATCGTTCGAACCAACCGGCTCCATTTCGTGAGCGAAAGCGTTACGCCGAAAACGTCAGTCTCCTGAAAAGCATCAGTACCAATCAAAGCACTGCGAACCTGCCCCGTGATGCAGACCAGCGGGACCGAATCCATCTTCGCGTCGGCAATCCCGGTCACAAGATTCGTCGCCCCAGGACCACTAGTCGCCATCGCTACGCCGACTTTTCCCGTAACCCGGGCATAGCCTTCGGCTGCAAATACGGCGCCTTGTTCGTGCCGCGTGAGAACATGGCGCACACCGCTTCCATCCAGCGCGTCATACAACGGCATGATCGCGCCCCCCGGGTAGCCGAAGACGAGATCTACGCCCTCGGCCCGCAGGCACTGCAAAACGATTTCCGCTCCTCTAAGCATTCACCACCTGTTTGGTTTCTTCCGGAGCGGGAGC
>DATJWZ010000008.1:0-2905 GCA_035500795.1 Candidatus Eiseniibacteriota bacterium
CTGCCCTGAGGCGAATGCCGAAGGGACCTTGTGTCGGGTTTCGCGAGTTCCATTTTGGGAAACGGCTGGGGTTCCGGCGGTACCCCCCCTCCCCCCCGGATCTCTGGAATCATGAACTTAGCGGGAAATTGCAAAGTAATCTAAGGCGCTCAATAGTTTACAGGTAAGATCTTGAGCCGCAAGGAGTTAGCTCCTATCGGCAAATTCTCTCGTATACCGCTTTCGCCTTGGCTAGTTTGGGCTTGCCGGATGGCGGTCCGCAAGGACCGGGATCACACCACCGTGTGATTGCGCGACGGGCTCGAAAAATGGCGCCACGGCCCGCTGTTTAGTTTCAGGAAATCCCCACCCTTTCGCAGACTGCGCGAAAGGATGGGCCACCCGCCGGTGCGGCTTAAGATCAAAATCTCTTGGGGTCGGCAGCATCGTACCCGCCCTTGCAAAAATCGCAAGAGCGGGGCACCCTCGTTATCGGTGTTTCTAGGAAACTTCAAAGGCTGGGGCACCCGGCAACCTTTGTCGAGGTCTGACTACTCTTTTGCAGGGTCTAGCGGAGCAGGGCTGGGAGCTGTCGGAACTTCGTTTTGAAACGCAGGGCCTGGATCACTGAGGTTGATCTTCGCTCGGAATCCTTTCAGCCCTCCATACAACGGACACGCAGTCGCATTCATGATCTCTATCACGCGGCCATTTTTCATTTCCAAGCGCATTTCATAAAGACTCGTTATACCTGCTCCGTCACCCGCTGCCCCATCACCGGTACTGGGTTGGGCATATATGTTCCTGACGACAGCCACTGCTCCTTGCAGATCGTCAATGCTGCGGAGCTTGCCATCTGTTTTGTAAACCATGGGTGTACCGTTCCCTATAACAGTTGCATCTCTTATTTTTCCGAACGGTCGCATCATGGAAAGAAAACCTACGGCGCTCTCAGAGGGGTGATGTGCACTCGAAATGGCAAAGTTTATGGAACTCCCGTAACCATTCGTAATATTGCTGTACTTCGGATCCCCTAGGTCAACATCGTTCGGATAAATCTGAACCCAAACATCTAAATTTTCATATGCCATCGACCTTGGGAAGGCCTCTTCAGAAGCGCAGATGGGTTCGAACACTCCTACACATTGCGCCCTGAAAATGAGATGCACATTGCTGATCTCAATGGGTGACAATATTTTCTTGATTTCCCGCAGGGTATCTTCTGATTTTCTCGAAAGTTCCAAGGATTTCTTCGCGTCGTCGCGGCTCTCTTTTAACTGCACAGCCATTCCGAATCCCGTCGAGATGATGATGCCGATCAGCGAGATCCATCCCCATACGGTAATCCTTTCCACTGTGATGTCACTGTGATCAGATCTTCTTTTCTCTTTAAAGTTTTTTAAAAGGCCGAGGATTCCAAACGCCCCGGTAAACAGAATAGAGGCTGCTTTCCATGCAGGAATAAAGTTCTCGTCGAGCCACGAGACGATCGGTTGCATGAGACCTCCTTTCGGGCTGGTGGACCAGCCCTTTTACTTCGGCGGCTGGCCCACCCTTCGGGTTTTGTGATCTCCACCACGACTGAGGGTGCCCCATCCTTGCGTTCTTTACAAGGGTGGGTACCACGGATCCATACCCTGTCGGAGTCGAAGATGTAAGTTGACGCTCCTTGGAGATCAACGCGACGGCAGAAGCCTCACGCTATCGGCAGCATCGTACTCGCCCTTGCACAAAACACAAGGACGGGGCGCCCGCTTTTGTGGTTGCAATCTACCAGATCAAAAGCCTGGGCCACCCGCCAAAAAGCGCGAAAGGATAGGGCATTCGATGCTCTCTCCCTGTTGGGCTGTTACGCTGCGCCGCGAACTTTCATCACCGCCTTCGGCCACTGATTGATCTTTACCATACCCTCTTCTCCGAACGCATAACTCCGATAGCTGCTCCACTTCCACTGCTCCGGTTCTAGCACGAGTCCTCGCCTCACAGGGTTCTGATGCATGTAGTTCAACTTCTCCGTCCGTTTGCGCTCGCTCCAAACATTGAAATCATAAAAACGAGTCTGCCAGACGTGCGGTTCGTCGCCGGCCCATAACTTCAACTGTCCCGACTTCCTTCGTTTTCGGTGTAGCATGCGGCGCGCGAAGCGCTGCTTCAGCACCTGCACAATCGTCGAAGGAGTCCCTTGCTCAGGCTCGCTGATCAACGGATGAACATGCTCTGGCATGACCACGTAAACCCACCACCACGAAGCGATAGCGGCGTCTGGCTTCTTCCAGGATGTGCAAGAATAAGTCGCGGCGCTTGGGCTCGGCAAGCCAGCCTTGGCGGTGGTAGCAGGTCCACGTCAAATAGTGCAGATGATCGTCGCCGTAATACCGCTTCAACCCGCTCGGCATGTTCCTAACTTACGAGGAGTGGCGTGCCGGGATATAGAAGAAACTAGAAATTCTGATTGCTGCTGTTCAGTTTCGGGAATCCCCACCCTTTCGCAAACTGCGCGAAAGGATGGGCCACCCGCGAGTTTCGGAAGTTTGGCAAGCCCTACGGCCATTCGACATCCAGTGCGAAAATTTCCGACGTGCTAATGTCGCGGGCGAACAAAGGAGAGTCGTCGGGCGCAAGTCCGGACCAGTCTACGATCGTCCCGGTTGTCGGCCGTCCCACATTTTTGACATCAACAACGTTCTCGACCTTGCGGTCGCTCAAACGGAGTCTGACGATGCGCTCGCCAAGGTGCTTCACGGGATCGTGCCAGCCCTGAAAATAGATGTACTTTCCATCGTGGGACCAGCTTGGATAGGTCATTGGAGAGCCGAATGCTTCGGTCCAATTCTTTTTGGAGAAGTCATAGAGCATCAACCTGAAAGCAGTCGTCTTCGTCATGGCAGCAATGAACCTTCCATCCGGCGACCACCGCGGCGAAAAG
>DATJWZ010000010.1:0-6053 GCA_035500795.1 Candidatus Eiseniibacteriota bacterium
GCTGGCACCACATCGCTTCTGACGACTTCCTCCAGCTTGGCGTCCATCCTTGCGGGTTCTCTGGCCATCACGTCTCTGACGTGGCTGAGTAGCGTTGTGACCGTCACCACCACCGCGCCGCACGGCTTCACGAACGGCGACACGCTGCTCGTGACGATCTCCGGGGCTACGCCGACCGGATACAATGGCACATATACCATTACCGTAACTGGCGCTTCCACGTTCACCTATCCGCTGGCGTCCAATCCGGGCGCCGAGACCGTGCCGGGCGTTTACACCGTCGAAGACGTGGCTGAACTCAGCGCCATGAACACCACGTTCTTTGCTCAAGGCGCGGCAACGTCGGTTTACGTGTTGGAGCTGGGCGCGGGTAACGCTGCGGACGGCATCACGGCGCTTACGACGTGGATTAACAACAATCCGGGCGTGTTCTACTCGTATCTCCTGCCGCACTCTTGGGGCGTTCAGAGCACGTTTTACAGTTCCTTCGCCAAGAACTTCACCAGCACCACAGCCAAGACGTATTTCCACGTCACCACGACACTGGCGTTCTGGCAGGCCAACCTTACGCTGTTCGCAACCACGCTTAAGAGCGTGATCGTCACCATCGAAGCGCCTACCGTAGCGACCGCTGCGGCGGCTGGCACGCCGACCGAGTTCTCGGCGGCGGCAGGCTTCTACGTGACGCTGAACCTCAACCCGTCATCGACCAATCAAGTCACCCAGGCGGCGTATTCGTACCTGTATGGCGTGACCGCATACCCGCGTCCCGGCAACTCTTCGCTGTTTGCCACCATGAAGGCGGCGAACATCAACATCATCGGGACCGGCGCCGAAGGCGGCATCTCGAACACGATCTGGCTGTATGGGCGCACGCTCGACGGCAACGACTTCAACAAATACTGGTATTCCGTCGATAACGTGCAGATCAACCTTGATCTGTTCACCTCGAATGCGGTCATTAACGGGTCAAACAACCCGCAGGCGCCGCTGAATTACAACCAGGCTGGCATTAACACGCTGCAGAGCGTGGCGGCGCAGACCATGCAGAACGAGGTTTCGTACGGCCTCGCGCTGGGGCAGGTTGTGGCGGTGCAGATGACCGGAACGGCCTTTGCCGCAGCGGTAGCGGCTGGCACGTTCGCAGGCCAAGTGGTGGTCAACGCTCAGCCGTTCTCGAGCTACGTCACGCAGAACCCGACGAACTATCCGATCGGCGTTTATGGCGGCTTGCAGGTGGCGTACACCGTGCAGCTCGGCTTCAACCAGATCATCTACAACGTCACTGTTTCCAATTTTGTGGCTTGAGGAGCTAAGTAATGTCCGGTAGCGTTTCCAATCCACAAATCGCACAAGGCGTAATCAACCGGATACGCGGCAACATTCAGATCGCCAGCTTTCCTGCGTTGAACATCACCGCGTCGTTTCTGGGCGAGCAGGGTTTTTCCTTCACTCGCTCAGGCCCGGCCACGACGATGATCAACACGCTCACTGGCCGCGTTCCGTCTCCGGAGCCGTATCAGCCGGTGGATATCGAAATCCATCTGGTGAAATCCCAGGCGCTTGCTTCGGCGTGGGAATCGCAACTGCAGACGCTTTCCACCATCGGCTCTATCCTGGTCTATACCGACGCCGCCACGCTGACGAACTACCAGTTTACGCAGTGCGCGATCAGCAACGTCGCGGCGATCAGCGCCAACGGCAAGTCGGCTGACTACACTGTGACACTGACCGGAACGTACATAATCAACAACAGCCTGTGGGCGCTGGTTGTCTGATGAAGATTGACCGCCAGCTAAATCTTGTCCGGACAATCGAGACGGAAAACGGCGTGTATCACGTCCATTCCGCACCGATCTCGCGCGCTGTGTGGGAGGATAATTTCTTCATTCTCTCCCAGGCGTACACGTCGATCTTTTCGGGCGGGTTTGGAGCGACCACAGGCCCTAAGATGGCGGCGCTTATGCTTAAGCGATGCGCCACCAAGAACGGAGCGCCCGAGGAATACACGGCGCTGATGAACGAGATCAAGCGCCTTACCAACGTCACGTTTTCCACACCGCAGGGCTGGAGAACGATGCCGTGGGAGAGCGCCGCGGCCAATATCGACGAAGAAGCGGTTGCGGAGGCGGAAAATGCTATCGTTTTTTTTATATGTGTATCTGCGGTGCTGCGCGGGAAAGCGGACAAAGCGAAACTAGATATCACCCTGGCGATGATGGCTTCTCTGTGGGATGCGCAAACTACATCCTTGGGAATTACGGAATACGCCGCTTCCTTGCCGATCTCGACACAGGACGCGCCTTCTATCGAGAGCAAGCCGGCATCATCGGTTGTGTATTAGACTGGATTTCGACTGACGGTTTTGAGGCTTGTATCGGAAGGCATAGCCCTGCTAAATATCTAGACGCCCACGCTTGGCGAATGCGATACTCTAGGCACTAAGGGGGTTAGTAGGAAGTGCCTCGTTCAATAATCGACATTGAGGTTAAAGACGAAGCTTTCAAGAAGTTCTTGGAGCTCTTCAAAACCTATCAAGATAACACCGCCAAGATGAAGGGCGTATGGGACGCTACTGGGGCGTCCGTCGCTGAAACGTCTGAAGCCATTACCGATGCGTCCGAAGCCGCTGCAGATACCGCAAATTCCGCTGCCGCCGCTGCGATTTCGGCGGGCGATCTTGCAGAGGCTTTCGCGGCTGGTTCTTTGGCATCCGCTGCGATCTTTGACACGCTTTCCCGAACCGAGGACGTCGCCAACCGTACCAGCACGACGTTCGGAACGATTGCGGGACACTCCAAGACCATCGCAGGCGCGATCATTGGCGCTACAGGCTCCTTGATCAAATGGGGCACTCTCACCGCCGGCATGGGCCTTCTTGGCATGGGCGGCGGCTTGCTGGGGATGGATAGCCTGGCGTCATTCGCTTCCGGACAGCGCCGGTCATCGCAGGGGCTTGGCGTCAGTGCTGGCGAGATGACCTCGTTTGGCACTAACCTGGGGCGTTTGGTCGATCCGTCGATGCTGGCGGGTGTTCAGAACACGCAAGCCGACATTTCACAATGGGGCAAATTCGCGCAACTTGGGATTTCTCCAAGCGCCTATATGAACCAAGACCCGGCGCAATTGTCGGTTGCCATCATCCAACGCGCCAAGCAGCTTTGGCAGAATGCCGGGCCACTTGGCCACACGATGCAGGCCATGCGTATGAGCGGCCTAGACCAGTTCATGAGTTTTCAGGACTGGACGCGCATTGGTAGTACATCCCAGCAAGAAATCTCAAGCGATATCGCAAAATATCAGGCTGGCGTCGGCCCGATGGGCGCGGGCGACAAGACTTTGCAGGCTTGGCAGGATTTCCAAGTCCAGTTGTCCACAGCAGGACAGGAAATCAAAACCACACTGATCGACGGCCTTGTGAAATTAACAGGGCCGCTCGGCGATTTGTCCAAATCCATAGAAACTGCTCTTTCTGGCTTGCTTTCTAGCCCAAATCTAAAAATATGGATTGAGGATGTGGCGACCGGCATTCAGTCGCTGGCTAAATATCTCGGCTCCCCCGAGTTCATCGCCAACATGGGAACGTTCGCAACCGATATCGGATATGCCGCGCAGAAGCTCGGGACTGTTCTGCAGTGGATGGGGCTTATTCCTGCCACTCCGGGAAATGCTTCATCGGCCGGCTTGCCGCAAGTTTCACAAGTTGGAATGGGCCTCGGTAGGTTCGGCGGTGGAAGTAAATGGAACTTCGCAGACGTCGCCAATAAATACGGCCTGACGAATGCGGAAATGTATGCCCAGATGATGCAGGAAAGCGGCGGCAATCCGAACCTAACGAGCAAAAAGGGCGCGCAAGGGCTGTTCCAATTGATGCCCGCTACGCAAACGCAGTTTGGCGTCACAAATCCGAACGACCCAAGCCAGTCGGCCAACGCGGCTGGAATGTACATGCAGCAGCTTTTGCAGAAATATAACGGCAACTACGCCGAAGCTCTGGCCGCATATAATTGGGGGCCGGGAAATCTCGACAAAGACATTGCGGCCAATGGTCAGAATTGGCTAACCAAAGCGCCGCGCGAAACGCAAGGATACGTATCGCAGATCGCGCAGCGCATGGGCGTGACTGTAACAGTCATCAACCAGACCGGCGCGCAGACGGCCATCCTCGCTAACGGGATGCTGCAATGAGCGGCGCTCTGTTCTCCACAGTTTTCAAGCTGGGGTATCAGATCAGCCCGATCATAATGACGGGCGGACTTGCGGCGAATATCCCCGGTCAGATGCTGCCCCTCATCACGATCACCGAGGGCGCCAGCATCCTCACCGGTCTGCTGTCTGGCTCATTCCCGACGAGCCTGGACGACTTCTTTGCCAACTTCACCGTCATCCCTGGCAGCAACCTAATCAGCCAGCAGGTTGGTCACTATCCGTTCGCCAACCAGAGCGTGGCGGCAAACGCCGTCATCACGCAGCCTCTAACGGTTTCTGTACGCATGGACTGCCCGGCCAAGAGTTCCGGCGCGTATGTGTCCAAGGTTGCCACGCTGACAGCCCTGCAAGCCGCCCTGAGCGCTCACAATGCGTCTGGGGGGCTATATACGGTTGCAACTCCGGGGTTCATCTACACAAACCTTGTTATGACGGCGTTGACGGATATTTCTGGCGCCGGCAGCAATCAGGTTCAATACCAATATCAGTTCGATTTTGAGCAACCCCTCGTCACGCTAGCGGCTGGGCAACAGGCATACAGCGCGCTTTTGAACAAGATCGCCAGCGGCACGCAGATAACCGGCGCGCCTACGTGGTCCGGTCTGGCAACCTCGGTTGGCAGTCAGATCAGTAATGCCGCGTCTAGCGTGGTGCAGGGCGCATCTAATCTCATCGGCCTGAATAGCGTGGCATCGCCGGTCACAACCATCACACAGACGCCGCTATCATGACCACGATCCCATTTGCCCCAACATCCAACCAAGCATTTTCTTTCGATGCCACGTTTGACGGCGCAAGCTACACTTGCGTCATTACGTGGAACATCTGGGCGCAGCGGTGGTATCTCAACATTTACTCGATAAATCCGACGAATTTGGTCGTTTGCAAGGCGCTCATAGCCTCTCCGCCGAACTATCAAATCAACCTTCTGTTCGGGTATTTCACAACATCAACCATGTATTTTGACGACGGTTCGCAAACGTTTGTGATCGCGCCATGAGATACTACGACATAAAAATATGGTCTCCGGGCGCGAATATCTCCACGGCAACGCCGCTGCGGGAATACACGTCGTATCCGAAGGTTGGAACGAGCAACCAGAACGACCCCGGCGCGCTGAATGTCGTTCTTGACATTTACTCCCAAACTAGCGCCGCGCAGGTGCAACAAGGAATTGTCCAAATATGGGGCGTTGCGCTCTCTGACTTGCTGCAGGCAAACAACTTCACGAATTGCCAAATTCAGGTTTATGCCGGGTTTCAGAAAGGACTGCCTCTCAATAACCAGAACCAAGCCGGGCTTGTTCTTGGCGGGGTAATCTTCCAGGCATTCGGAAACTGGCAAGGGACGGACATGACCCTTGACTTTGTGGTGGTCACGAATGGCTCCCTGGCGTCTCAAAACAGCAACCTCGTTCTGAATTGGCTGGCCGGCACACAGTTGGCCGTTCCGATCAAGAACGCGATGCAGATCGCCTTCCCTGGCCGGTCCGTTTACGTGGACATAAGCCCCAATCTCGTCGTGAATTACGATGTTGTTGGCGTGTATTCGTCATTGCCCGCAATGGCGCAGGCCATCAAAGACTTCACCGCATCAATTATCGGCGGATCATACACGGGCGTTGAAATCTTGACGCTACCGAGTGGCGACATATCCATATTTGACAGCACGAAAACATCAACCGCGATCTCGATTGCCTTTCAGGACTTGATCGGTCAGCCTACGTGGATTGACGTACTTAAGATGCAGTTTGTTTGCCCCATGCGCGCCGATCTGGCGATTGGCGACAAAGTGACAATGCCGCAAGGCTTGCTCGGCGGATCGAACGGTTACGGCGCTCCGGG
>DATJWZ010000011.1:0-39231 GCA_035500795.1 Candidatus Eiseniibacteriota bacterium
GGGCGGCCGCTGATCAGTCCGGCTTGCGGCCCACCTAGCAACTTGTCGCCGCTGTAGGTTACGACGTCGACCCCGGCTCGCAAACTGTCGAGGACGGTAGATTCCTGTGCAATGCCAAAGTTGCTCAATTCGACCAAAGCGCCGCTCCCAAGATCCTCCATGAGGGGAATGCCGCGCTTCTTTGCCAGGGTCACTAATTCAGATGTGGATGGCTGATCGGTGAAACCTGTGATCTCGAAATTCGATCGATGTACGCGGAGCAGCAGGCGTGTGCGTTCATTGATCGCTTTTTCGTAGTCTCCGATACGAGTTCGATTCGTTGTTCCGACCTCGCAGAGATTGGCTCCTGATTTCGCCATAACATCCGGGATGCGGAAGGATCCGCCGATTTCAACCAGTTCGCCGCGGGAGACAATGACTTCTCCTCCGTCTGCCAATGTGTTGAGTGCCAACAGCACAGCGGCAGCATTGTTGTTGACGACGATCGTCGAAATATCGGTGCCGTCCGGCGCCAGAAGCTTGCGAAAAAGTCGATCAACGTGAACATCGCGCTTACCCCGCTCGCCGGAACCGACATCAAACTCCAGGTTGGAATACTTTCCAGCGGTGTTGGTGATGTGACGCAACGCCTCGTCGGCAATAGGAGCACGTCCCAGATTGGTGTGAAGGACAACACCTGTTGCATTGATCACAGTTCGCAGGGACTGACTGAGCGACTTACGCGATTGCTTCTCAATAGCATCCTCGATGCTTTGTAAGGCCAGATGGAGACCGGGAGCATCGATCAGATCTGAAGAGATCTGCTGCCTGATTTCAGCCAGGACTAGGCGAGTCGCGTCAATCACAGGCGCGGTTCCATATGCTTCGATGAGCTTTACGACCCCGGCCGAGCGGGCTAGCTCGTCAACCGAGGGAAGCTCACGAAACAGATCCGATTTTGAATGCGCTTTCACGTGGAACTTGGATTCTAGAAGTCTGTTTAGGCCTACAGAGTATGCAGGTAGGCCAGCAAATCCTGGATGTCCTGCTCACTCAACTTTTGGCCATATCCTGGCATTTCATTTCGCCCCAGGTGGATGATATTGCTGACCCGCTCATCGTTGGCAGGCAAACCGCTCAACGACAGATATTTATGCTGGAACACGCCCTTGAGGCCAGGGCCTTTTTTGCCGCGAGTGGAATAGGGCTCATGACAACGGTCGCACTCGGCATCGTAAATCTTGCGTCCCGCTGCTTGCTGTGCATTAAGGCCGAGTTCGGCATCGGACTTGCGGCGTTCCACATCACATGCGCAGGTGGCGACGGCCGTGATCAATGCCAGAGTCATCAGCAGCAATCTAGTCCAATTAAAGGTCTGGTGGTCCACGAGCTTAATCTCTCCGAGCGTTCATAGCCGCGACGCCGCACCCCGTGCGGCTTTACAATGATAGTGCAATATCATGAAGGTCGCGATCAAGCGCGTGTACGAGTTGGCTGCACCCTCCGATGGTGTTCGAGTACTGGTGGATCGTCTTTGGCCCCGAGGATTCACCAAAGAGCGTGCTGGAATCGATGAATGGTTGCGGGATCTTGCTCCCTCCAATGAGTTGCGCCGGTGGTATCACGCACGGCCGGACCATTGGCAGGACTTTCGGAAGAGATATTTGCGCGAACTTGCGCAGCCCGATCACCAAGAAGTGCTGCAGCGTTTGTATGAGCTCGCACACAAGAAGAAGCGGCTGACCCTGCTTTTTGCCTCCAAAAACGAAACCCTCAACAATGCTGTCGTCCTCAAGGAACTGCTTGAGGGCTTGCGCAAGCCTCCGACAGGAACCGGACCGGGTGCTGTGAGCTCGATGCGTCGCCGCGAGGCGGCGGTACGCCGGCGATAAATCCTTCTCCTCCCCATCAGCTTTGCTCGTAGCTTGATTTAAAATCGTGCCCGCATGCGGCCCCTCTTTCAATGGAATCTGGGTAGGCGCGCTCTTGAACTGGGCAAGCGCACACTGATCATGGGCGTGCTGAACGTCACACCAGATTCTTTCTCAGATGGCGGCCAATTCTTGAATCCCGAAAAAGCAGTCGAGCACGCCGAGCGGCTCCTGGACGAGGGCGCTGACATCATCGACGTTGGTGGCGAGTCTACTCGTCCTGGGGCGCGGGTCGATCCTGGAAATCCTGCAGGATCAGGAGAGAATGCCGCAGACTTATTTTCGAAAGACTCGACGTCTCGTTCGGCTGTCACTATCGAGGAAGAGCTGGATCGCGTGCTTCCAGTGATTACAGCGCTGAAGAAAAAACACACTGACGCGATAGTCTCGGTTGATACGTATAAAGCAGCGGTCGCTCGAGCCGCGGTAAATGCCGGGGCAGAAATTGTGAATGACGTGAGCGGACTGCGGTGGGATCCGGAGATGCCGCGAACAGTCGCAGGGCTGGGATGCGGCGTGGTTCTGATGCATATGCGTGGGCGGCCTGAGGAATGGAGGAAACTCGCGCCGGCAGATGACATCGTGGCATTGGTAAAGCAGGAACTGAGCGACTGGTCCGGGCACGCGATTGGCGAAGGCGTGCGACACGATAGCATCGTGATTGATCCTGGCTTTGGTTTCGGAAAGAACTTCGAGCAGAACTATCCGCTGATTGCGCGGTTTGAAGAATTCCACTCCCTCGGCTTTCCCCTGCTGGCAGGAACTTCCCGCAAATCATTTATCGGAAGAATGTTACGGACTGGCGACCAGGATGCTCCCGTGCAGAAGAGACTTTATGGAACGCTTGCCACGGAAACTGCCCTGGTTCTTCAGGGCACACATATTGTTCGAACTCACGATGTAAAAGCTTCGGCTGAGGCTGCGCGCACCGCTGATGCCATTCTCTCAGCGAGCTAGAACCGTTTTCATAATGGGAAAATGACCCCGCGAAGTTTTGAACAGAGCGGTGCGTTCGCGCGGAAAAATGTCGCCAGGCAAGGGCACGCGATGCCACATCATTCACACTAACCATATAGCTTCAGGGCGGGGTGCAGCGTCATTTATGGATCAACTTGAAAAGCTAGCGACTGATGCCCGCACCACCGTGCGGCGCCCTGGCGTTCCGGATCCAGATGGGACCTGCGTCGTTTACTGGATGCAGCGGACACAAAGGGGAATCGATAATCCTGCGCTCGATGCAGCGGTAGAAGCGGCAAATGCGCTGGGGAAACCGATTGTCACATTCTTCGCACCTGTTTCTTTCTATCCGCACGCCAACTACAGGCACTATCGTTTTCTTAACGAAGGGATCTCGGATATCGCGGCGGAATTCGCCAAACGAAATATTGGATTTGTCTTACGTCGCTTTCCTGCGCACAGTTTGTTGAAGTTCTGCGATGAAGTGAAGGCCGCGCTCGTCGTCGGCGATGAGAATCCGATGCGTGAAGCGGAAAGCTGGCGGCGAACAGCGGCCAAGAAACTAAGAGTTCCGCTATGGACAGTGGATGCCGATGTGATCGTTCCGTCGAAGCTACTGGAGAAAGCACAATACGCGGCGCACATCATCCGCCCGCGATTGCAGCGTTTTCTGAAGAACTATCTAGTGCCTTCCAAAAACCCACGTGCACGAGTTCCGTGGAAGCCACCGCCGGGACTGACAAGTCTCCGACCGGAGATCGATATCACTGAGGGCTGGAAGGTGGATCGCACTGTCTCTCCGGTCTCGGATTGGCGGGGCGGATCACGCGAGGGATACAGGCTATTGAAGGCGTTCGTCGAGAAAAAACTACGCGGCTATAGCACTCAGCGTAACAAGCCAGAGATTGATCATACGAGTCACCTCTCGCCCTACCTACATTTCGGCCATATCAGCCCAATCGTGGTCGCGCTTGCGGTTCAGAATTCTGACGCACCGAAGGCTGATAAGGAGACGTTTCTCGACCAGGTCATAACCTGGCGCGAATTGGCAGTTAACTTTGTTCGATTCGATCTGGATTATGACAATTTTGAATGCGGCGAAACGTGGGCGCATCGTACGCTAGCGAAACACTCTAAGGATCACCGGCCGACTTTGTACACACAAGATGAATTGGAAAATGCGAAGACACACGACCAACTCTGGAATGCAGCGCAATTGCAAATGGTCAATTCCGGATGGATGCACAACTACATGAGAATGTACTGGGCCAAGAAAATTCTGGAGTGGAGTCCCTCAGCATCAGAGGCGTACCGCTGCGCCGTTTATCTGAATGACAAGTATCTTCTCGATGGCCGGGATCCCAATGGCTATGCCGGAATCGCGTGGTCGATTGTTGGCAAGTTCGACCGGCCCTGGTTCGAGCGACCGATTTTCGGGCAGATTCGATATATGTCCGGGGAGAGCACTGGCAAGAAATTCGATAGCAAGAAATATATCCAGCAGAACCTCTCGAGACAGCTATTCTGATTGAACCGCGCGTATCCTGCGTGGGAACAACATGGGGCTAAGCGTCGAAAGAGCAGCGCTGCTGATGTTGATCGCGGCAGTGGTCGGGATTGTATCCCGTAGGCTGCGTCTCCCATATAGCGTTGGCTTGGTCATCGCGGGTCTAGTATTGGCATTGCTCCCGATTAGTCCCCAAGTCACGCTTACTAAAAGCCTGCTTTTCAGTATTCTGTTGCCCCCACTCATTTTTGAGGCCGCCTTGCGGCTGGATTTGGATCAGCTTCGCAAGGATTTTGTTCTGGTGTTTGTTCTTGCAACTGCGGGAGTTGTTCTCTCGGCAGCATTCACGACGATGGGAATGCGCGTATTTCTAGGGTGGCCTTGGATCACAGCTCTGCTTTTCGGATCACTCATTTCCGCTACAGATCCAGTATCCGTGATCGCGATCTTCAAAGGTGCGAATCTTCACGGCCGACTCCTGACCCTGGTTGAGAGTGAGAGCCTGCTTAACGATGGCACTGCTGCTGTGCTTTTTTCGATCTCTCTTTCCCTGGCTCAAGGCCATTCTCCCACTGTGCTCGGAATTACAACAAAGCTCCTCATCACGATTGCCGGGAGCATTGCGTGTGGCTTCGTGGCTGCACTGGGAGTTTCGGCTTTAGCCGGGCGCACAAACGATCATCTGATTGAACTCACATTCACTACCGTGGCAGCATATGGGTCCTTCATTTTGGCTGAGAATCTGAATCTTTCTGGTGTGTTGGCGACGTTAGTGGCTGGACTCATTGTCGGGAACAAGCGCGCTGGCGGCCGCTTTACTGACCGAGGGCGAGAGGCCGTCGAGGCGTTCTGGGAATATGCTGCATTCGTGGCGAACTCTCTTGTGTTTCTCCTGATCGGTATTCGTGTCGGTCACGAGCATTTTCTAGGGAAGTGGTCCGCAGTCGCGGCCGCGATTGTTGTAGTGCTCGTGTCGCGCGCCTTCGCCGTGTATCCATGCTGCGCCTTATTCTTAAGGTCTCGGATACGGGTGAGCGCACGTCAACAGCACGTTCTGTTCTGGGGCGGATTGCGCGGCGCTCTGGCGCTCGCACTCGCGCTAGCATTGCCCCCGGAACTGCCCGATCGGTCGTCCGTGGTGAGTCTCAGTTTCGCCATCGTTGTGTTTTCCATCTTTGTACAAGGACTGACGATAAAACCGCTGCTACGGCATTTTGGTGAAATCGCGGCAACTCGGCAGGCTTCTGGCGCGCCTTCGCCTTAAAAGCTCTTCTGGGAATCCAAGAGAATCGTTACAGGCCCCTCGTTCACTAACTCGACCTGCATCATTTCCTGGAAACGCCCGGTTTCACAACGCAGTCCGGCAGCGCGGATTCGGTCGACGAAGAATTCATACAAGCGTCTCGCGAGTTCGGGTGGCGCTGCCGAGTCGAAAGACGGACGCTTGCCGCGGCGGACATCACCGTAAAGCGTGAATTGGGAGACGGCCAACACACTGCCACCGACATCGACGACGCTGCGATTCATTTTTCCGTCGTGGTCCTCGAAGATGCGTAGACCGGCGACCTTTTCAGCAAGGTAGGTTGCGTCGGCCTCAGTGTCGCTGTGCCCTACGCCGAGAAACACGAGGACTCCGATGCCAATGTCACCGGTTGTCCAGTCGTTTACGGTAACTTTGGCTCGGCTGACGCGTTGTACAACAGCTCGCATGATTTACCGCCCGAGTTGTTCACCACTGGCAAGCGGCGTTGACGGTGTCACTGACTGCGATTAGGATTCTGGAGTGCAATTCCAAGATAACAGAGGCTTTGCCTGCAAAGACATGGCCCTTCCTTTACACTAATTCACCGGGACAATTACACTACAAGATCGCCTGTTCGATGTCGGAGTGCGTAAATGATGCGGCACTCAAAGTTCGCAGCAACACAGGCCCGGCGGGCACAACCGAGTAACCGATTTTCTATTTCATTAGTCAAGCGAGGAGACACATGGCAGCCGTAGACGAGAAAGTAAAGCAAATCATTGTTGAACAATTGGGCGTGGATGAAGGAGAAGTCACTGCGAGTGCGTCGTTCGTCGATGACCTCGGCGCCGACTCGCTGGACACCGTGGAGCTCGTGATGGCCTTCGAAGAGGCCTTCGATATCGAAATTCCCGATGAAGACGCCGAGAAGATCCGCACCGTGCAGGACGCCGTTGATTACATCGGTAAACACGCCAAGGCAGGCAAATAAATCGCATTCGCGAATCCGACGGAAGGCGGCGAGTGAAATCTGAACGCAGGGTTGTAGTCACAGGCATAGGAATGATTTGTGCCGTGGGGAACTCCACGGAAGACGCGTGGAAAGCTCTACTTGCCGGCAAGAGCGGGGTTCGCCGAATCACCGCTTTTGACGCGTCGACATTTGCTTGCCAGATCGCCGCCGACGTCGAGAACTTCGATCCTCTAAACTACATCGAGAAGAAAGAACTCAAGAAGATGGCGCGCTTTATCTATTTCGCCATCGCAGCTTCGGATGAAGCGCTAAAGACTTCGGGCCTGAAGATTACTCCTGAGAACGCGGAACGAGTGGGCGTACATATTGGGTCAGGCATCGGCGGGTTCGACATCATCGAGCGCGAACACAGCGCGCTGATTGAAGGGGGTCCCAGAAAGATCTCACCTTTCTTCATTCCTGCGGCAATTGTCAATCTTGCGGCAGGACAAGTTTCCATGCGCAATGGCGCCAAAGGGCCGAATGAGGCCACTGCCACCGCGTGCACCACGAGCGCACACTCGATTGGCGACTCCTTCCGCATTATCCAGTACGGCGACGCCGACGTGATGATTGCCGGTGGCGCCGAGGCAGCTATCACTCCAATGGGAGTCGGCGGTTTCGCAGCAATGCGCGCACTTTCCACGCGCAATGACGAACCGGAACGGGCAAGCCGCCCATGGGATCGGGACCGGGATGGATTCGTCATCGGCGAAGGCTCGGGAATCCTGATCCTCGAAGAGCTCGAACATGCAAAAAAGCGTGGGGCTCCGATTATTGCCGAAGTGGTGGGATACGGAATGTCCTCCGATGCTTATCACATGACGCAACCAGCTCCCGAGCATGAGGGCGGGTTCCGGGTAATGCGAAATGCCGTGAAGGACGCAGATGTCAATCCGAATGTGATTGGCTACGTCAATGCGCATGGCACGTCCACCCCGATAGGCGATACCCTTGAGGCTCACGCCATCCGCAATTTCTTTGGCGATCACAAAGTGCCAGTGAGTTCGACGAAGTCGATGACTGGTCATCTACTGGGCGGAGCCGGGGGACTTGAGGCGGCGATTACTGTGCTTGCCCTTCGCGACCAGATTCTACCCCCGACAATCAATCTGGAAAATCCTGATCCAGAGACTGCCGGAATGGATTTCGTTCCCAATAAATCGCGGAAAGCTGAGATCGAGTACGCTCTTTCGAACTCCTTCGGATTTGGCGGCACGAACGGAGCAATTCTCTTCCGCCGTTGGCACGAATAGATCATCTTCACAGTGCACCTGAAAGACCCTGCCCCGTCCGTGATGTGCAGGCGGTTTGGTGCGGGGTCTGTTCCGGTTCTTCCCGCAAACACCGCTTGCAGAGTAGGTTTCAGACGTAATGTACCTTTTCGCGTCATGCGGAATCCGTACACGTCCAGAGCGGCATTTCAAGTTGGTCCTTTGGAACCTTTCAGACCTGGCCAAGTGGACGCAGAATCAAACGCGAAGTCAGGAAAGTTAAGTCTTCCCTCATTTATGGATAAAGCTTTCACGACGACCCTCGCGCCCTCTCCTACTCCTCGCAAAGCTGCGGCTCGCGCTGCCCTAGTGGGCTTTGATGAACCGCAGTACGGACTACTGTCAGAGTGCTTCCGGCAATTTGGAATTCAGCCGGTTGCAGTAACCTCCAATCCAGCAGAACTGCTGCGCAAAGAGAAGTTTGAGGCTTGCGTACTCTCGTTAGGAAAGGTGCAAGAGTCAGAAGAAGTGATGGAATCCGCCCGAGGTTCGCGCTCCAATAGCCGCTGCGTCATCTATGGAGTGGGCGGCAGCGCACAGGATGCGATGCGTTTTTCGAAGTACGGCATCAATGCGATGTTTCACGAACCCCTGGAGCGGCCGGCGATGCTCAAACTAGTACGCGCCACGAGGCTGCTGGTACTCCACGAGTTCCGCCGTTATGTTCGGATTCCAGTCATGACCGAAGTCTCGCTCATCGGCGATGGACGCAGGACAACCGCTACGAGCATCGAAATGAGTTCCGGTGGCATGTCGCTTAAGACGGTCGAAGATTTCTCCATCGGAGCTAATGTCGAAGTTTCCTTCGCGCTGATGACGCTGCCTCGTGTTAACGTGCGTGCCGTGGTCAGTTGGAACAAGCCGAAATCGCTTGGAGTGCGTTTTGATCCGAATGATGAGCGGCGGTTGAAGGTGAAGACCTGGATCGATTCGTACCTGGAGAACTAATAACAATCGCGGGCCGGGCGCACACAACAGTACCTTCCGGCGGCCCCTGCAACCTCGGCGGTGATTACAATAGCTTCGTGCCTGAAGCCAGCACCCGCGAACTTTCGGCAACAACCCAAGCTGAATCCGGTCCACGGCGCTGGACACTGCGGCAGCGGATCGTCCTCAGCATGATTGTTGCGGCCGGCTATTCGTTCATTCGCCTGCTCGGCCCAACACTGCGCATCGCTATCTCATATGAAGAAGGTGCGCAGAAGACTCTAGATGAACGCCCTCGTGTGGCCTCGTTCTGGCATGAGTGCATGATCCCCGCGACCTATCTTTTTCGCAACATGGGCATCCGGGTCATGAGCAGTTATAGCTATGACGGCGAATACATGGGACGAATCATCCGTAAGCTCGGCTTCGTCGCGGTCAAGGGATCGAGCAGCCGAAACCCAGTGAAGGCCCTACTGGGACTGAGGCGCGCGCTCGATGACGGGTGGACCGTTGCGTTTACGCTTGACGGTCCCCGAGGTCCCCGACGGAAAGTAAAGCCCGGACCTGCCGGCTTGGCGCGGTCGGCCGCGGTCCCGATGACTACGTTTCACGCCGCGGTGGAGAATGCCTGGGTGCTAAAGAGCTGGGATCGCATGATGATCCCGAAGCCGTTTTCGCGCGTGCTAGTTCGCGTGGGAAAACTGATCTCGGTGCCTGCCGATGCAAGCGATGAAGACTTGGCCGGTTACAGCGACGAACTTCAATCTGCGCTGGATCGGGTTTGTGAATTTGCGGAGAAGAACGTCAGTAAGGCAGGAACGGGAGAGTTCCCCTATTACAGTCAATAACGAGATTCCAGAAGTGTGGATTTCATGAAGTCGCCGCGTTCGAACTTCAATCTGCAAATCTGGAATCGGCGGTCAGTCCATCAACCCACCCAGCTGCTGGTACCGATATTTTTTGCCATCCCAGAAGAGTACCGAGGAGGTTTCATCTCCCTCGCCGGCTTCTTCCATGAAGACGCCCAGAACAGTGCGCTTTTTCAATGCGAGCCGTTTCACCGCAAGCGTTCTGAATGGCAATTCGATCATCAGGAACTTCGCCTTCGGCTTGTCGGATCTCCACGCGTCTTTGCCTTCGCCGTGCACAATCAATAGGCTGACTCCCTTGCGCTCCGGTTCGTCGGACGCAAAGGTGGAGGTAATTTGCACGTTTCCATAGCCGAAAAAAGCGTGGTAAGGATCAGTGACGGAGAAACCGTATTCATCCTTATCCCGCATGGGATCCTTGCAGCGGGCGGCAACCACCAAGTCATCGACCCCATCGCCATCGAGGTCGCCGACAAATTGCGGCGGGCCCTCCAGTAAAGTGCAACTGTCGCCAAATTGCTTCTTAATGAACTCATCTGTAACGGCGGGCGATGGAGACTTGGCGTGGGCGGGCGGGGCAGGCGCGGGCTTTTTCTGGGCGACTGCGATACTCGCAAGCAAACACGCAAGGGCTGGGAGCAAAAATCTGCGATACATGCTGCTACTGTAGACCGGAATCAGGCTCGCGGATAGACGTATGGTGGTAACGGAGGTAACCGGCTGACCCAGGTCATCACTCGTGGAAATACTCCCACCCGCGAGGCACCAGCTTCTCTTTTTTGCCGGCGGAAACCAGTGTCAGCCTTTTCGATCGTGTGATTCGGCCAATCTCCGTAATCTTCACACCGCGGATTTTCCCGGGGACGCGAGCGGCTCTTGGCGCTGTAAACAGAAGTTCGTAGTCTTCGCCGCCATGGAGCGCCAGATCGAGACTGACCTCGCGCTTAGGTTTCCCGACCCTCGCTCTCGGAATTTGCTCCGAATGGATCTCGGCTCCAACACCGCTCTCTTCACAAATGTGGGCTAGATCGGTCGAGAGGCCGTCGCTGGTGTCGATCATGGCGGAGGCAAGTCCTCTTTCCCGGAGAACGCGCCCGAGTTCGACTCTTGGTTCGGGAGAAAAGTGCTTAAGATAATCCTTGGGATTCAGCTTCGATTTATGGTTTTCCATCTTCACGACAGCAGCCGCTGAGCCGCCGAGTTCCCCGCTGACGAAGATGCGGTCTCCCGGCCGTGCGCCTGAACGAAGAACAGCCTTTCCCTTAGGCACGGTTCCCACAACGATGATGTCAGCGAGAATGCCGCGGGGCGATTGGGCTGTATCGCCACCCGCCAGAGAGGCTCCGTGCTTTTGGGCGAGGCCGGTCAAACCGACAATAAACCCTCTCACCCAGGACTGAGGCAGGTCAGCGGGTAGTGCCAAAGACAGGAAAACGGCCAGAGGATCTCCACCCATAGCGGCAATGTCACTGAGGCCGCGAGCCACGCAGCGATGTCCGGCCGACTCGGGAGAATGCCAATCACGCCGGAAATGAACGCCTTCCAGGCTGAAATCTGTCGTTACCAGAAAATCCTGGTCAGGGGACACCCGCAGAACGGCACAGTCATCCCCGATGCCCCTGAAGATGGCGGGACCCCTGCTTTGCCACATCCGGTTGTGCGGATGGGTTGCCAGGCTTCGGATTTCGCGGATCAATACTCTTTCGGGGAGTGGCACTGGCCTACTATACCGCTCGTAATCTGTCCTATGGTGACTCACGATTGGCGGCCTTAGGTAACAGGGAATGCCCTTATGCATCGTTGACAGGGGGAACCCAGTTTGTTACCGTTAACCAGTCATTCACAAAACCTTTGGTCGGAAACCATAAGTTCTGCAGGCGCTTCACGTTGCAGAGAGGTTCATTTCAAGGTTTCGGCCGCAGTTCTGGTAGGTGAGGGCTCGAAGCAGTTTCCATTCCCAAGGTGGAGACGCAGCCCGAATAGAAATCAGGTGGTCCGAACAGGCATTCTGTAAGTTGAGGAACTGGGCCTGAAATTCCGGACCTGATGATTCAAAAACTTAGAGGAAGGCGATTTGCAAAAGCGCTTCTACATCCTTTTTGTAGCCCGGGGGGACGACGGGCAATTGCGCAAAATCTCGATTCCAGTCCATTACCTCTACGTTTTCGTGATCGGCGCCGCGATCGGATTCCTTAGTTTGACCGGAATTGCCAGCTCTTATACCCGGATGCTGCTGAAGGTCTCGCAATTTAACCAGCTCCGGACCGAAAAAGACCAGCTCAAGACCAATTACTCCCGCCTGGAACAGGTCGCCAAAGAACGCGACCTTCAGGTTGCGTCGTTAGGCTCCATTGCAAGCGAGGTTTCGGCGCTGTATGGGTTAAAAGCCCAACCGACCCTGGTCACGGCGAGTGCAGAACAGATTCATGATGCTGAAGTTAGCTCGTCTCTGGATCAGTTGCATGCCCTGCGCACTTCGGCTCTAACCGGCGCGACAATGGTTGGTTTGACCATGGGCCTGACCCGCAACGTGACAACAGCCGACTGGATCAAGGCCAATTCTGCTCCTAATCTTTGGCCGGTCGAAGGCCAAATTACGGGCAGCTTTGGCGAACGTATTGACCCATTCAACGGTGAAGGCGCCTTCCACAGTGGGGTGGATATCGGCAGCACCTATGGGCATCCCATCGTGGCACCTGCCGATGGCGTCGTGACGGTGACTGACACGATGGGCGGCTATGGAAAGACCATCATGATCGATCACGGGAACGGCATCAGCACGCGCTACGGCCACCTTTCCGGATTCGCCGTTACCGCCGGGCAGAAGGTGCAGCGCGGGGATGTAATCGGTTACGTTGGCGAGAGTGGTCGGTCGACGGGGCCTCACCTTCACTATGAAGTCCGGATCAACGACACGCCAGTAAATCCTTACAAGTACCTCCGCATGACGCTGGCTCACTCGGGTGGTTTTCCAAGCGGCAGCTAAGGAGCCCTCTGCAAGTTCCTGATCTGGTTTCCTAGTTCTTTCGAGCTCTTCTTTTCATTCTGTCCCGATTGTTACCGGCGTAATGAGCTACTTCGAGTTCGCCGCCGAATCCCATCCTCAGCAGCGGTACGATAATAGGAATCCCACCCCAGACTGTGAACACGTGTAGCCAGCTTTTGAAGGATCCCGATGGAGAAGCCCGAGACAAAGCACTTCGGCCGCTATGAGGTCGTCGCTGAAATAGGCCGCGGGGCCATGGGTGTGGTGTATCAGGCCCGGGACCCGCAGATTGATCGTCTCGTCGCTTTGAAAACGATTTCGATGTGGGGACAGCCTCCCGAAGAAGAGCAGGAATTTCGCCTCCGATTCATGAACGAAGCTCAGGCTGCCGGACGATTGCACCACCCCGGAATCGTGTCTGTCTTTGACGTCGGCGAAAGCCCGGAAAACAACGATCCCTATATCGTTCTCGAATATGTTTCGGGAGAATCGCTCAGCCGGGTTCTGGCACGAGAAAAGAAGCTGGCGCTACCCAAAGCCCTGAAGCTCGCGGAAGAGGTCGCCGACGCGCTGGACTACGCTCACGCCCAGGGGGTCATTCATCGCGATATCAAGCCGGCCAATATTATCGTCACGCAGGACGGTCGCGCCAAAATTGCGGACTTCGGCATTGCCAAGCTGAACCTGGCGCACTTCACTGTTCCCGGGCGCGTGTTGGGTACGCCGGCGTACATGTCTCCCGAGCAACTCAGCGGTCAGGCATGCGATGGGCGTTCCGATGTGTTTTCCTTGGGCGTAATCCTGTACGCGATGGTCGTGGGGCATTCGCCATTTCAAGGCGATAGCGCCACCACAGTCTGCTTCAAAGTCGCAAATCGCGAGCCTGTGGCCGCCAGCGCTCTCGATATGAGTTTGCCTCCACAACTCGATGCCGTAATCGCGCGGGCCATGGCCAAAGAACCTACCGAGCGTTATCAGCGAGCTGTCCATCTGGCGGATGATCTGCGCATCTTGCAGCAAAGCTACAAGCCCGGATCTACGACTACCTCTTTCCGAGCGCTTGGAGACGGCGCGGGGACAGGATCTGCTTTCAAATCGTTGGCGACGGGAAGCCGCCTGGCAGAGGTCGCGGTTGCCGGGAATACTGTGCGGCAATGGTTCAATAATGCGCGTGTCAAAGACATGATTCTTGGCGCACTTGCTCTTGTTCTGCTGGTGATTGTTGCCGGGCAGTCGAAGCTGTTAGTGACAAAAGTTGGCTCGAATGGCAGTGAGTCGGCGCCAGTAAGCTCGAATGCTACCGCTCCTCAAGCAACGCCAAGTCAGCCGGTGAGGATCGCCCCAGCCCGATCAGCCATTGCAACGACTCAGAGCGGAAACAGGGCCTCTAAAATAAACCACACTTCCGCAAGGCAGATTGTCGTTCCGTCTTCCACTGTTGACCTCGCCATACAACATCAGTTCAAGGACGCTACTCTGTACGTGTGGGTCGATGACAAACTAGCACTGACGCTTCCCCTGCATGGCGCGGCACAGAAGAAGCTGGTTGTCTTCAACGGAATTCGCGGCGTGGTATCAGAGACATTGAAGGTGCCTGCCGGCAAACGTACTCTTCGTTTTCGCGCCCTATCGACCGATCGGACAACCGATCTCTCGAAGACTCTCCTGGCAGAATTTGCTGGTGGAGATACGAAGACCCTGCAATTATCGTTTGAGAAGCACAACTCGATCATGCGCCTCACATGGCAATAGGCTTACTGGCGCAAGCCCATCCAATGCTCGGAAACAACCAACGAATTGCCTGGATTCTGAGGATCGTATTTCACCGACGTGTGGAGGCCGAGGCGGCAGGAATGCAGATTAATCCAGTGGCGTAAGTAGGTAACATCCTGCGAGCACTCATAGGAAACGCCAGCAACATCGTACTGATAGATCAGCATGATGGCAGCGTGGTGATTCTTCTCGCTGGGAAGTTCCTGCACGTCAATGACGGTGCCATCGGTGATCCGTCCAGTGGATTCCAGCCAGGCGCGGCGCTCGCGCTCAATATCTTCGGCTGTCTTTGGCTTGCGCCGGAGCAAGACGTATACGCCCAGCAGGGCAACGCCTCCGGTTGCTACCAACCCATAAAGTCGAAGAGAGTCCATACCGAGGTAGGTCGAAGTCTGCCTGGGACTGCTGACTTCTTCAATCAGGATAAGCGCAAAGCCGGGCGCGTGGAAGTGGTTCACGAGTTACCGAGGTGCTAAGCGCTTGGAAAATCGCGACGAGATTTTATCGGTTTATTTCGTCTGACTGCAGACACTTTTGCTCACGAGCTCAGCGAAGCCGCCTTCCGCAGGTTTGCCGAACTGGTCGTCATGCGTAGCCTTCTTGCTTACTACATCCCGTCCGCTATGATCGCGCGTGTAGAACCAAAGCGAACTCGGAGTTGCTGTGCCAGTGCTGCAATTGAATCGGACACGCGCACGCATTTCGATAAAAGGCCCGCCTTGCGGCAGTTTTGTGGGCTCCTTGTATTCGATACGTACCAAGGCGCTCCGTTGATCATTTTTCAGGATCCGGACCGCACCAATGGAAACTTTGTCGCCAGCTTCGGTCTGGCCAATCACGCGCCAGTCGCCTGCTGCCAAAAGCAGGCTCACCGCCAATACCGGCGCGAGCACAACGGCAATGATTAGGAGGGATTTTTTCAATGCCTGCTTTCCGCACACAAATTGCAGCCCCTTACTTTGCGGTATGGAAGGCAATCTGTCAATGACCCCGAGCAATCAAGGACGTACTCCGTGGTATCGTGTAACGGCACGTACTTGTGAATTGGCATGGAGACACTCCGATCCACGACTTTTCTTTCGCCTGTTGGGCCGCTGTTTTTGGCTGCCTCGGAACGCGGGTTGGTGGCGCTCGAATTTGATGCGAGACTGCCGGGGCAACAAACGATTCGGCCTAACCCGCGCGATCTGCGTGCGGAATCGAGACGTGTCCAATTCGCCGAGTCAGCAGAAACATTAGAGATTTACGTTCGCGAGTTGGAGGAATATTTTGCTGGAGGCCGCCGCGAATTCACATTCCCCTTGGATTTATGCGGCACGGATTTTCAATTGGCGTGCTGGCGCGCATTGCTGGCCATTCCCTACGGTGAGACTCGAACCTACGCGGACATTGCCCGCGCTGTCGGACGGGCTCAGGGATTCCGCGCGGTTGGGATGGCAAACAATCGCAACCCCATCGCCATCGTTGTGCCGTGTCATCGAGTGATTGCATCAGATGGGAGTTTGTGCGGCTACGGCGGTGGCCTTGAAATCAAGCGAAAACTGTTGGAACTCGAGGGTGCGCTGTCCGGAACCTTGGCAGCCTGAGAATTGTTGATTGTTGAAGTTTGATTGTTGAATCAAGTCATTTGCTACGGCTTTCACTTAACAATCAAAAATCAACAATTCTAGAATTCTAGCGTTTCATGTAAGACACTCCTTTGACCACAGCCAGGAACTCTTCCACCCTTCGCAAGGCGGGACTTTTCTATCTCGTCTTCGTGATGTTCTCCTATACCACCGGTGGACCCTTCGGACTCGAAGACATGGTCACAACTTCGGGGCCCGGGATGACGCTTTTGTACCTTCTTGTTATCCCGTTCTTCTGGTGCATCCCGGTATCACTGGTGTCCGCGGAACTCACTACTGCCATGCCGGTTGAAGGAGGGTTCTATCGCTGGACACGCTCCGCGTTCGGCGATTTCTGGGGGTTTCTCGCAGGATGGTGGAACTGGTCCGCCTCTTTCCTGCTCGGCGGTGCGTATGCAGTGCTCTTCACGGACTACCTCGTCTACTATCTGCCGAAGATGAACTGGTGGGAGCACTACCTGGTTTCAGTGGCGCTGATCGCCCTGCTCACATGGATCAACATTCGCGGCATCCAGATGGTGGGACAGGTAGCTACTGGGCTGGAGATTTTTATCTTCATCCCAGTGATGACGATGATCGTTCTCGGGTTGGCGCATTGGCATTTCAATCCATTCACACCGTGGGTTGTGCCACATCAAGCGACGTTCAAGATTTTCGGAGTCGGACTGGCACTCGGGCTTTGGCTTTATTCAGGATATGAACAACTGTCAACCGTAGCCGAAGAAGTTGAAAATCCACAGAAGACTTATCCGCGAGCGTTGGCAATGGTGGTGCCGCTCTCCGTGGCAGCGTACTTTCTGCCGACGGTTGCGGGGCTAGGCTCAGCAGGCAATTGGGAGAAGTGGCATACGGGATTCTTCTCTGATGCGGCAGCAATCATCGGAGGGCATTCGCTCGGCACATGGATGACACTGGCAGCGATGATTGGAAATGTCGCGCTCCTGAACAGCACGATTCTCACGACCACGCGCATGCCATTCGCCATGGCAGAAGACGGATATCTCCCGGCAGTGCTGACCCAAAGGCATCCTCGTTACGGAACTCCGTGGCTGGCGATTCTCGCGTCCGCGGTCATCTATGCGCTGCTGGCATGGCAGAGCCTGGGACAACTGATTTCGATCTATATCTGGCTACGCTCGGCGACGACGGTGCTGACAGTATTGTCGGGATGGAAGCTTCGACGGTCGCAGCCGAATTTGCCGCGATCATTCGTCGTGCCAGCCGGCCGCGCGGGAATGCTTTACGTGGTTGGGGCTCCGGTCGTGATGGCGATGATTGCATTACTTGGAGGGGATCGCTTTGCTACTGTTGGAGGGCTAATCGCGATCGTGCTGGGACCGATCGTTTATTTAGCGGTCAAGAGAAACAAACCGAGACTTGCCGCTTCCGACAGGCATTGAGTTAGCTTACCCAGTCCAGAACCTTGTACCAGGCCCCGGCAAGCGGCAAGAACCATGGTTTCCCGTTGTACATATTCAACGGCGCACCCGGAAATGGAATCTCTACAAAGGGGTTGTCCGGCTTGTCTCCCGCCATCATTTCGGCAATTTTCTGGCCCTGATATGTCGCCATCGCGACTCCGTGTCCGGCGTATCCGACGGCGTAGTACATGCCATCCATCTGCCCGGCATGCGGCATGATGTCAAAAGCGAAATCCAGCGTGCCTCCCCAGACGTAGTCCACTCGTGCGTCACGCAGTTGGGGATACACGCCAATCATGCCCTGCCGGAGCAAATTGGCGCTTCGGCGGACAGTCTGATCGTTCTCGGGGAAGAATGCGGCGCGTCCCCCAAACAACATTCGCCCATCTGGTGTGAGGCGGTAGTAGTAGAGGTAATTTTTGGAATCATAGATCATGCGGTTGCGTGGGCTTAGCTCCCGTGCGAGGGCTTTTGGAAGCACTTCAGTCGTGATGATGAACGAACCGATCGGGATAATTTTTTTCTTTAGCGAGGGAGTCGCTTGTCCGGTGTAGCCGCTTGTTCCAACAAAAACTTCGTGGGCCCAAACCTTGCCGCGAGCTGTGCTTACCCTCCATCCCATCTCGCCATGCTGCGAATCGCGCTCGATTGTCTGCACACCTGCATGTTCGAAGATGGCTGCTCCGGCTTTCATGGCCGCCCGCGCGAGTCCCGCGACGTAACGCGCGGGATTGCAACCGGCACTCACCTCATCCACCATTCCGCCGTAATAAATACTTGAGCCGATTTCTTCCCCGAGTCCGTGTCGTGGGATCACACGCAGCTTGTGATTGAACTCGACCTCGATCAATTCGGCTTGTCGTGTGTAGCCGGCGAAATGGCTTTGCTTGCAGGCGACTTCGAGGTGACCCGAGCGCGCGAAATCGCAATCGATTCGTTCTTCGCGCACAATCTGTTCAACGCAGTCGATGGAAGCAAGTGAAGCCGCATACATTCGGCGCGTCAGTTCGCGGCCGTACATTCTTATCAGCTTGCTGACACCAAGTTTCATCCCGGTGAGCACCATGCCGCCATTGCGTGAACTGGCTCCCCAACCAACCGTTTCCCGCTCCAGTAAGGCCACTCTCGCACCGCGTTTTGCCAAAGTGCGCGCAGCAGACAAGCCAGTGAATCCAGCCCCAACGACGACGACATCGACTGCCTCTTGAAAGGAATTGCCTACCTCAAGAGCCGGCATCTCTGCCGTGGTAAGCCAGTAGTTCTGTTCTGCGATGGATCGTGCCATAGCAATTTTTGAGCGCTCGCCTGGCGCTGGAAACCAGGTCGCTGGGCGACCGAGCATTCTAACGCTGGCCGGTAGTACATGTCCTGTCGGGCGCGGAAAGGAGTCGCTTGTCCGCCGTCGGTAATCTTGTTTGCATTACCGAGTCTTCCTAGTCTGATAATGCATGACTCTGCGCTGCTTCCTGTTCTGTACAGACGAGGGGACGTCTGACATCATTCGGCAGATACTCACAGCTCTCGCCGTTGAGACAGAAGTGTGTTCAATACCGTCAAGGGCGGTACAAACAGTTGCAAACGAGCCCTTTCAGCTCGTGATTATCGATTGGGACCAGCAACCTGAGGCAGGAATGGTGTTGCATGCGGCACAGGACCGGAAAGTCACGGAACGGCCCCTCACGCTGGCGGTCGTCAGCGACGATGGCAGCGCACCGAAGGCGTTGCAGGCTGGGGCGAATTCGACTTTACGAAAGCCTCTGGTCGTCAATCAGGTTACAGACACGCTAAAAACGGCTCGCGATCTCTTGGGTTCCCGATTTGCGCAGATAAAGCCACAAGCGGCCGCGGCTGCGTCAACCGGAGCCCCGTCGGCACTTCCTGCAAGCATGGAAGCGGCGCAGGAAAAATCGCTTCGGGCTGGAGAATTTCTGCAATCAGCGCCGCTGAACCCCGGTGGCCAAATCGTCTCCGAGACTGAAAGTCCTGTGTCATTGGACCAGTCGATTGCGGAACCTGTCGATGCTCTAAAAGAGCTGGAACCGGTTGCCGCTGCCGCTCCGCCCAGTCCGCCGCCAGTGACGGACGAGCCTAAGGGCCTTGAGTGGCATTTGAAACGGAAAGGCCTGCAGTCTGCATATCGCGGAGCGGCTGCAGCTCCTGCCTCGGCTCCCAATCCTCCCCGGAACAACAAACCCGAGCTATTGGGGTACGATCAGACTCCATCATTTTCCGAAACTCAGAGGCCTTCGATACAAGGCTCGGTCAAGCCGCCAACACCACACGCAGTTCAGGATGAGAGCGAAGGTAAACAAGAGGCAGCGCTTTTCTCCTACATCGCTGGAGAATCTGAGGTATCGCACGAGTCATCGCCATCTCGCTTCCGGCTCGGGAAGGGAGCAATCATCGCAGCGAGTGTGCTTGCGGCCGTTGCCATCGTTGCAGCGCCTCAAGCTCCCTGGCATTCGAGGTTGAAAATCGTTGGTGCCAACGCGCAACACTCACTGCACAAATGGCTGAACCCGCAGCCAGTAACGGCGGTATCTCAAGCCCCAGCGTCTCACGAGGACTTCGGTCGCGCGGGTGATGAATACAAACTGCCTGCTGCCGAGACAATCCCGGATGCAACGACGGATCCATCGCAGATCCAGGTTCTCCCGGCGGTAGACCCGACCGCGAAGAAGGCCACAACGGACGCGGCTGCCCCGGATCAAAACCAGTCACCAACCGACACGAACGCGGCCTCGACGCCAGAGGCAAGCCAGACGCCATCTGGCCAGGTCCAGGAAAATCCACCAGCAGTGCAGCCACCTCCAGCGGCGACTTCCCCTGCCCCTCTCGCAACCCCAACATCTGCGCCCACTACGAATACCGTCGCGACAGCGCTATCGCCGTCAAATCCGCCTCATTCGGAACAGCCGACTGTATTGACGAATCCTGCTCCTTCGAATCCGGCCCCGACCGCACCCCTGCCCCGACGCCAGCCAAGCGAATACGTTCCGCCAACAACAAAGGTACCGTCGAGCCTGCAATCGCAAATGGTAACGATGGTGCCCGATGCTAGTGGCAATAAGTCTCCCGATGCGGCGATGCCTGCAATCGAGCCCGTAGCTGTTGCGGAGCTAACCGAACGCGCACTGATAACGAATCAGCCCCCAATCAATTATCCAGCCAGCGCTCGCGGGCAGCAGGGAACGGTAATTCTGCAGGTGCTGATTGGCCGAGACGGGGCTGTTCAGGACGCCAAGTTTGTACAGGGTTCGCTCGCCTTTGCGCGTCCGGCGATTGACGGAGTGAAGCAATGGAAGTTCAAACCGTACATCATGAACGGTCGGGCGGTATCGGTGCAGACTAGTTTGACTATCAAATTCAAACCCGCACAATGACGTAAGTCGTGTGTTTTGTTTATTCCACGGTGGCCAGCCCTTCTAATTGGCCCCATCCAATAGTACCTACCGACGGATTTCAGACCCAATATGTTACTGAAGGGACTCTGTTGGAGCAGCCGACGTATTCGCGATTGCATCTAGAGATATAATGAGTTTAGCTCAGAGGAAGTAGTCCCTTCCGGAAGAAGATCACGATAGATGTCCATGAAAATTAAAGCGGCGATTCTTGTCACGTCTTTTGCAGTGTTGTTGTTTGTGGTTGTCGGATCGATGGGCGGCGTGCACGCCTCGTCGAGCGACGGCTCTTACCGACAGTTGCAGGTTTACAGCGAAGTGCTCTCGCGCGTGCGCAGCGAGTACGTCGAAGAGCCGAATATTCCGAAGGTGACCGATGGCGCGCTGCACGGCCTGCTCGAGTCGCTCGACTCGAATTCCAGCTATCTCTCTCCGGAAGCGTACAAGGCGTTTAAGGCTCACAAGATTGAAGGGAAGGCGGACATCGGAGCCGTCATTTCAAAACGCTTCGGCTACGCTGATGTTGTAGCCGTGCTGCCCGGGTCCCCTGCCGAAAAGGCCGGGATAGAACCCACCGACATTTTTGAATCGATCGAAGGTCAGAGCACTCGTGACATGTCTCTGCCCGAGATTCGCAATATGATCGCGGGCGCTCCGGGATCGACATTGAATGTTCAGGTTGTCCGCGCACGGCGGGCTGAACCACAGAAAGTCGTAATCACACGCGATGTCGTCACCGTCCCGGCTGTTAATGACAAGCTGATGGACGATGGCATCGGCTACATCAAAGTCGAAGCTCTGACCAAAGGCAAATCACAGGAGATCGCTTCCAGGATCAAGTCACTTGAGAAATCAGGAGCGAAAAAGATCCTGCTCGATCTACGCTACTGCGCTGAGGGTGAGGAGAGCGAAGGCATCGCGACCGCCAACCTTTTCTTGAATCATGGCACGATCACGTACTTGCAAGGGCAGAAGTACCCGCGACAGGCTTTCAATGCGGATCCGTCGAAAGCAATAACGAATCTGCCTCTTGCAGTTCTGGTGAACCGGGGCACCTCTGGTCCTTCTGAAATCGTGGCTGCCGCGATACTGGAGAATGCTCGCGGAGACGTTGTCGGCGACAAGACGTTTGGCGATGGCTCGGTACAAAAGACCCTCGACCTGCCGGACGGCGGGGCTGTGATCCTTTCTGTCGCAAAGTATTATTCGCCTAGCGGTAAGGCGATCCAGGATACGGCAGTCACGCCCAACGTCGTTGTGGCGGATGCCCTTGATGACGGCGTCGGTCCTGATGACGACGACAGTGCCGCCGCTCCCGACACCAAGGAAGAAAAGCAAAAGCCCGCTGTGGACGACCAGCTGAATAAGGCCGTTGAAGTTTTGAAAAGTCGCGCGAGTTAGGCGCGGTCAAGCATGGTTCCCCACTTCTGACTGATGTTGCCAGAAGTGGGGATTTCTCTTTTGAGGGGAGAGTTTCAGATTCAGAACCTAACAATTCAAAGTGCTATCCTGAAACTTATCGGGCCATGAAGGCTCTCTACGAAAACCTGCCTGAGGTGGAGATTGGCGGGCGCAAGCTCGTCGGCCGGGTGCTGTTCGGTTTACTGCTTCTTATTTCCGTGCTCGTGGGAGCCACTGCAGGACTTCTTCTCGTCTACACCACCGATCTTCCGCAAGTCGATGCATTGGAGAATTATCGTCCCAGCTCGATTACGGAACTCTATGACGATCACAACCGGGTGATCGGTTCATTCGCCCTGCAGCGGCGTGTAGTCTCAAGCTACAGCGATTTCCCGCCCGTGCTGCGGGATGCCCTGGTCTCGATCGAAGACAAGGACTTCTATCGGCATTCGGGAATTAACTTCTGGCGAATCGTAGGTGCCGCCTATCGCGACATCGAATCCGCAGGCAAAGTGCAGGGCGCTTCGACGCTCACGATGCAACTGGCCCGCAACTTGTTCCTCTCGCCCGACCGTCGCTGGCAGCGTAAGGTGCAAGAAGCAATGCTGGCGATCCAGATCGAGCGACGCTTTACAAAGCCGCAGATCTTTACGCTCTATTCCAACCAGATTTTTCTCGGGCACGGCGTGTATGGGTTTGAAGCTGCATCGGAGTTTTACTTCAGCAAGCCTGCTAAGGATTTGACCCTTGATGAAGCCGCCCTGCTTGCAGGACTTCCAAAAGGCCCTTCGGTTTATTCGCCAATCAATCATCCTGACCGGGCGGCAAAACGTCGAAATCTCGTGATTAATGCCATGCTTGAGGACGGCAAGATTACAGCAGCCCAGGCGGATGCCGCGCGTTCTGCTCCGATCGTGCTGCACCTCGCGCATGATCCGAACTCTCTGGCGCCGTACTTCGTGGAAGAGATTCGGCGCTACCTTGAAGGGAAATACGGAACCGATCAAGTACACGAAGGGGGGCTGAAGGTCTACACGACGCTCGATGTGGATATGCAAAAAGCGGCGAACCAGGCGGTGCTTGATGGTCTTGCGGCCTACGAGCGCCGTCACGGATGGAAAGACCATCTCGAAAACATCGTCTCTGAAGGGCAAACGATCGATAAGTATTCGGATCCGGATTGGGATGCCGAGCCTGAAGTGAACGGATACATCCATGCGCTGGTAACTTCGTCAGGGACAGGAATTGCAACATTGAAGTTCGGCCGCTACACGGCTGGTCTGGGACAGACCGATGTGGCATGGACGCATGAAAAAATCGCCGACATTCTAAAGCCCGGAGACATTTGCTACGTCAGAGTTCTCTCGCTTGGCGCGAATGGCGCGGCGAAAGTCAGTCTCGAGCAGGATTCCGGCGCACAGGGAGCTTTACTTGCTGTCGATAATGCCACCGGAGGAATCAAGGCTCTCGTGGGCGGGCGTGACTTCAACGATTCCAAATTCGATCGCGCTACTCAAGCGCTTCGGCAAGTTGGGTCATCCTTCAAACCGTACGTATATACGACCGTCATCGACGGCGGAGCGAGTCCCGACGACACGATACTCGACGAACCTGTGAGTTTTGAAACGGCATCAGGCGCATATACCCCCCACAACTACGACGAAAAGTTTGAAGGGATCATTACACTTCGTCGCGCGTTGGCCCAATCCCGCAACATCCCCGCGTTAAAGTTGGCCAACAAAGTCGGCATTAAAAGTGTGATCGACTACGCTGAGCGCTTCGGCGTCACCTCGAAAATTCCCCCTTATCTTCCGGTCGCGCTTGGCTCTGCGGAAATCACTCTTCTGGAGCAAACCGCAGCTTACAGCGTATTTCCGAACGATGGTGTGAGGGTCACGCCGCACTACATCACTCGTGTGACCGACTACGACGGGCGCGTGCTCGAAGAAGACTTTCCCGAAGTAAAGGATGTGATTAACGAGCGTACTGCACGAATCATGACGTCCATGCTGCGTGAGGTAGTACTTCACGGGACCGGGATTGCCGCGGCGAAATTGCCATTTCCGGTCGCGGGTAAAACGGGAACTACGAATGATTTCACCGACGCATGGTTTATGGGATTCTCGCCGACAATGACTTGTGGAGTCTGGGTCGGCTATGACGAGAAAAAATCTCTTGGCGCGAAGGAAACTGGGGCTCATGCCGCGCTGCCGATCTGGATGAATTTCATGAGTGCGGCTATGGCCGGCAAGGATGTCGGCGATTTCCAGGCCTCGCCGCTGCAGGCGCATGCAGCCCAGAAATTGGACACGCCCGACGCCGCGCCCGCAGCGGAAGAGTCGCATTGAGGTCTCGGCCGTGCTATCGAGTTATCATGACTCACCCATGAAACAACAAATTTTGGGATCGTTGTTATTGGCCATAATCTCGTCAGCCTTCGTATTATGCGCCACATCGCGGGCCGAAGCTGCCAATGAGTTTGCCGCCGATATCGAGCGTGTACTGCGAACCCAGCAGGATGCGTGGAATCGTCACGACCTTGATGCGTTCATGGAAGGGTATTGGAAGTCTCCCGACCTGACGTTCTTTTCTGGCGCAAACGAATCCAAAGGCTGGCAAGCGACCATCGATCGTTACCGAGCGACATATCAGAGTGCCGGCAAAGAGATGGGCAAGCTCGAATTTTCAGAGTTGCGAATCGAGCCGCTCGGACCGGAAGGGGCGTTCGTTCGAGGTGTCTGGAAACTGACGATGTCGGACGGGAAGACGCCGCACGGTCGATTCACATTGATCTTCCGCAAGTTTTCGGGCGGGTGGAAAATTATTCATGATCACACGTCTGCGGCTGAATGAAACAGAGTGCTTCAAGGCGCTCTTCTTGCCGTAATGCCCAGCCGTCAAACTGCCCCTCCTCCTGGCTATTTCTTCACTCGAATCTGAACGCGAGTTCCATCCGGCAAAGTGCCGCCGATAATTTCAATTTTCCCGCCTCGCACGGTGCCTTCGAACTCCTGTGGCAGAAGCGGCTGCGCTGACGATCTCGCGGGAGAGTCGCCAGCCCCCATACGAGATCCACTTCGCCCCATGCCGCGGTCCATGGCTTCATTGGCCAGGCGATCAGCCTCCTGATTGTGTTCGCGAAGAGCATGGCCGATCGAGAACCACTCGAGTTTTGCGATCAGTTCTTTTGCGCGTGCATGGAGATCCTGCAAGGTGGGATTCTTCACCTTATAGATTCCCTTTATCTGGCGAACGAGGAGTTCGGAATCGCTAATGACTTTCAGCGCACGAGGCTCGTGCTGGATGGCGTACTCAAGGGCGGCGATCAACCCTTGATACTCCGCGAAATTGTTGGTTTGATGCCCAAGGTATTCGCTGAGCGCGGCGACCTTTCGCCCGGATTCATCCTCGATGACAACGCCGTAACCTGACGGCCCCGGATTGCCGCGAGCGCCACCATCACTGTGAGCAATCAGGATTTTTTTTGGAGGATTCTCGCGCAAGTCAAAGAGAGATTTCCCAGAATTCGTGCGGGATTCAGAAGGCATATCCGAGTGTACAACGGACGCATCGGCAGGCTCCGGCGGCTGGTCATGGGCGGAAAATCAGACTGGCACAACCTGAACCCCGAATTTTCGTCCCGGTCGCGAGCGAGCAATTTGCTCGGGAATGCAAGAATTCTATTGACACTTTGTTAATCGTGCCGCAATATCTTGGGTTATAGGACCTTCCCATACTACGAGTAGGGTGGTCTTTCAAGCTAAGGGCCCAAAGTCGTTAACCCTTGCAAGGGAAAATCGTTCACGGAGGCACCTTCACAATGGCAACGAAGAAGAAGGCAAAAAAGAAGAAACACTAACCGACTGCGAGACGATACTCGCATACACCATGATTTTTCACTGGCCTCTTGAGAGAAGCACCTCTTAAGAGGCTTTTCCGCTAATTGGCGCTCTTAGAGCAGTTTGTTCCATTACATTGCTGAGAACCTGCCGGCAGATTTCCGCGATTCGGCGCCCTGCCTGTGTCACAATAAAAAGACTGAACAGTGCGGGAGTTTGATTATGCCCAGGAAAAAAGGCCCTGAGAAGCACAAGAGCGAACAAATCCTGATTCCCGACAAACTTTACTTTCGCATCGGAGAAGTAGCGAGCCTGTGCCGTTTGCCCGCGTACGTATTGCGATTTTGGGAATCAGAGTTCCCGCAGCTGAAACCGGTCAAGAGCAGCACCGGGCAACGAATGTACCGCAAGCGCGACGTCGAAAGCGTGCTGCGAATTAAGCTGTTGCTCTACGAGCAGGGATTCACGATCTCTGGCGCGCGTCAGCAACTGCGAGCGGAAACCAAGTCCGACAAGACGCAGGCGGCGATTCCGTTTCCGGCACAGTCCGCACCCGAGCTTCAGCACATCCGGCAAGGGCTACGAGAGATTCTCGAGATGCTCTCGACCCGCCGAACTGGGTGAGTCTTGTCGATGAGAACTGGATTGCCCTCCTAAGTTACTTATGCGGCCACGCATTGCGCTTCCCATGCCGCACTCCACCGACTGCGAGTACGGTGAACGAGCCATCCCACATTATGAACGTGCGGTTGTCATCGGAGGCGGAGAGCCGGTACGAATCGACCTCAATCAGAGTGTCACTGCCATCCGCAACGCGGCTGGAAGCTGTGATGCAGTGTTGTTGCCCGGAAGTAATGCTGATGTGGATCCGGTAAAGTTCGGGCAACAAAGGTCCGAACGTACGGCGGCAGCGGACGGTCTTCGTGAACAGGCTGACTTCCTTTTGCTGGAAGAAGCATACGCCTCTAGAAAACCCGTGCTTTGTATCTGCTATGGATTGCAGAGTCTGAACGTTTTCTGCGGGGGATCACTCATTCAGCACATTCCGGATTATTTGCCGCCGGAGAGCCGGAACAAAGTGAATCACGAGGCGGGCCGGAAGGTGGCCATCGCGCATTCGGTTCAGATCTCAGATGGCTCTTTGCTGGCAGGAGTCATGGGAAACGAGAAGGAGCGAGTCCAGCACGGCGAGATCGTAGTGCCCGTAAACTCGTCACATCATCAGTCTGCAGATGCGATCGGAAGCGGGCTACGCATCGTCGCGCGGTGCCCGGACGATGGAATTATTGAAGCGCTAGAGGGGACATCAGCGAATCATTTCGTGATGGCAGTGCAATGGCACCCCGAGCGATCAGTTGACGATGACGATCATTCGTGGGGAATCTTCCTCGCACTTGTAAACGCGATTCGATGAGATTTAGTTTCACTTGGTGGAACCACTCACGGCCGTAAAATACTCTGGCGGGATCGGGTTATCAGGTCTTTCGTCGTCCCACACGGCGGATGCGATCCACCAGCGCTTGCCGTCATAGAACAGCTCAAGACTATTGATGCCGCGGGCGATTACCGGACCACCTGCCTTAGTGCGGCTTTCGTATGTGCTGAACACGTGTGCGATATTGCCGAACTTCTGCGTTGAGCGGTGAATCTCGGACTCATAGAAACCCTCTTTTACAAGCACGTCATTCGAAGCGTCAACGAATTGCTGATGGCTCGCGATGTGTGCTCGCGGATGTCCACTCTTATCTTGGGACATGGCAACGAGCCGGATTTCGGGGATATAGAGGGTGCGATCGCGAGACCACTGCCGGGGCTGACCCGCCGGACCGGAGATTACTTCGTAATAGGCCTTGATAATTCCATCGATGGTCGCCGTGTCTTCCTGACGAGGTTCGATGGTGGGCACGTCAACAGCCTGGGACTTGGCGGATCCGTTAGGTTGTTGAGCTGGACTGGCTGCACCAAACACGCAGAAAGCCAACAACACGATTTGCAAAGACAGTCTCATCCGGCATCTCCTTGCGAAGAAACACTAACATCGAACGAAGAATGCTATTTTCGCTTTCTCGACGGGCGTTTCGATTTTGCGGATCGTTCCAGCAGAACAGTTACGTGCGCGATAGCAGTGTTGTCAAGATTGAGGCCCTCGGGCGTCTTGGCCTTAAGGCCTACGCAATCGCCGGGAATGTCGAGAAGTTCGGCCACTTTTGCACGAATGGAAGCGGCGTGAGGGCCGATTTTCGGCGCGGCCAGAATCAGACTTGAGTCGATATTGGCAATTTGAAACCCCGCTTGTTCGATCCGTTTGAGAGCTTCTCGCAGAAAGATGACGGAGTCCGCGCCCTTCCATTTGGGATCCGAAGGCGGAAATAAAGCGCCGATATCCGGGCCGGCAATAGCGCCGAGAAGGGCATCTGTAATCGCATGGAGAAGCACATCGCCATCGGAATGTCCTCCAAGGCCCTTGTCGTACGGCAGAGTAAGGCCGCCGATCTTCAGTGGAATGCCGGGGCGGAATTCGTGCGAGTCGAAGCCGTAACCGATTCTCATGCAAGAACCTCGGCCGCGGATTCACACGGATTCACACGGATTTTTTTTCTTGCATTGTCGAAAATGAGTCGGCGGAATTGTGGACGCATGCCAAAGTTAAGCAGCAGTCCCACTTCGACTTCGGTTGCACGAAGGTAGTGCAGGAGCTGAGCTTCATGTGCCTTTTCGAGAGTTCGGACAGCCTTCAGTTCAAGCAATATCGTTCCGTTCACCATCAAATCAGCATAGTATTGGCCTACTTTTCTAGCGCGAAACCACACCGATATTGGCACCTCGCGAGAGACCTTGAGGCCTGAACACTCTAGCGCGACCTGCATTGCCCCCGCATACGTTGATTCCAGGAAGCCGTAACCAAGCTCGTTGGAAACATCGTAAAAGCTGCCAATGATCTTTTCGGTGAGAGTGTAGTACTTAAGATCAGCCCCGGAGGTCGCCATAATTGATAAGTCTATGCCCTACAGTGCAGGTCTATCCGTGAGAATTCGCGGAGATCCGTGGCTCATTTCCCTAAATAGAACTCTGCCAGTTCCATGTCGCCGGGGGTTGTGATTTTTATGTTTCTTGGTGAGCCCATCACAACGGCTACCTCATGGCCAGAGCGCTCGGCAAGCGAGGCTTCATCGGTACCCACAAAGCCGTCCGTTGTAGCTTCATCAAATACTCTCTTGATTACGTCGTAGCGAAATCCCTGAGGAGTCTGGGCGAGGACTACACCTGCCCTGGGGATCGTTGCTTTGATGATCGCACCCTCGGCAGTGCGTTCGACCTGCTTGACCGTGTCGACAGCTGGCAGGGCGGCTATGGCTGCTCCATACTTCTTTGCTGCCTCGATCACGTCGTGAATGATCTCACTCGTAACCAGAGGACGAACGGCGTCGTGGACAAGGACGATATCGTCGGGATCAGCGGTGATCGAACTCAGCGCATGCTCGACCGATTGCTGGCGATGTTCGCCCCCGACAACGAATTCCAGTTTCTTCCGCAGAACGTCGCTTGCTTCTTTTTGCAATCGTTCGCGAAAACCCTCGATTTCGTTCTCCCGCAGAGCCACCCAGATTGCGCTTACCCGATCGATTCCGGCGAATTTACGTAAAGTATGAATCAGGATGGGAATCCCCCCTAACTCCGTAAATTGTTTTGAGGGATGCTTCGCATCTTTGGTGCTGACGGGCGCCATACGAGTACCGAGACCAGCTGCCGGAATGATGACGAAAACCTTCATGGCGGTCTGTCAGTATACGGGCGGAGACGCGGGAAGTTCAAACCCAGAGTTGGCTCCGATCGACGAAATCCGAAAAGAAAAACAGCTTTCCGGACTCCGCTCAGTCGGAGAATCAGTCGATCACGATGTAGGCGACTTCGTTTCTACAATGGTCGGGGTGGAAACCGGAGTCGGGGTTGTAGGTACAACCGGCACAGTTGGTGATGTAGGCGATACCGGAACGGCCTGCCGCGAGTACCCAGCCCGCTCGTCCCATTTGCCGAAGATCATCTTTCCGGCAGTGGTCTGGAGCACAGATGTGACGGAAACATCAATCGTTTTTCCAATCATCTTGCGCGCATTATCGACGACAACCATGGTTCCATCATCAAGATAGGCGACACCCTGGTTATATTCCTTGCCTTCTTTGAGGATGAACACGCGCATGGTTTCGCCCGGCAGCACGATCGGCTTGAGGGAGTTCGCGAGTTCGTTGATGTTCAGGACCTCGACACCCTGCAACTGCGCCACCTTGTTGAGGTTGAAATCATTCGTGATGATCTTTCCCTCATATACTTTGGCGAGTTCGATAAGTTTGAGGTCGACCTCGCGGACCGCGGGAAAGTCGTCTTCAACGATCTGGATCTGCAGATTAGCCACTTTCTGGAGACGCTGCAGAATGTCGAGACCGCGGCGGCCGCGGTTCCGCTTCAGGGAGTCGGCAGAATCGGCGACAAGCTGCAGTTCGCGGAGGACGAACTGAGGGGTGACGATGACTCCATCGAGAAAGCCCGTTTCCGCAATGTCCGCGATCCGTCCGTCAATAATGACGCTGGTGTCCAGAATCTTGTAGCTCTTCTTGGATTGTTTCTCTCCACCGAAGATGCCACCGAGCGCCGCAAGGTTGAGCAGATCGCCTTTGTTGGCTCCCACAATCAACCCGACGTAAGCCATCAACAACATAACCAGGATCTGCAGGAAGCTTTGAGTATGGCCTTCCGGCACACTGCTGCGAATGACCAATGCAAACAGGTATGCACCGCAGATGCCAAGAATGCTACCGATGGCAGCTCCGATCAGTCGCTTCAGGCTGACCGTCCGAAGCTTCCATTCGAAGATAACGATCGCAAGACCGATCAGACCGCCAACACCACCATCCCAAGGTCTGGTTAAGTTAAAGGGTTCGATGACGAAGCAGGTAAGGGCAACAACGACTATAAAAACAAGACGTACGAAGATAATATCCACGGCAACCTCCCCGCGGATGCAGGTTCCCAGTTCCCCGGGCTCGTGCACCCGTGCCTCTCTGCGCCGCCCCCGAACGCAGAATCGGCCTTGCAGATTCGGGACGCACGAATAAGTATGAAAGCACGCCCCGTTCCGGCCTGTTTGGGGCTGGGCCGGAGTGATACTGTTAACGCCAAGAGTATATACCTCAGGGCTAATCCTAGGCAGATCCATCCGCTCATTTCGAGTTGGAACGATGCAGCGCGCATCCGTGATGTTGAAAGCCTGCTACACTTTTTTCATGAAAGCGTTAGTTATCACGAACTTGACTGGGCCAGAGGGCTTAGCTCTGCAGGATGTTGCCGAGGCGACTGCGCAGCCTCCCAGGATTTTGGTCCGCGTTGGAGCGGGCGGCTTGAATTTTGCGGATTTCATGACTACGAAGGGCGGCTATCCGGGCACGCCTCCGCCGCCGCTCATCGCTGGACGCGAGTTCGCCGGAGTTGAGGAGTCAACTAACCGCCGCGTGATGGGCTATCTCCAGTGGGGAGCTTTTGCGGAGAAAGCGGCAGCGTATCCGAATCTGCTTTGGCCGACTCCGGAGGGTTGGAGCGACGAACAGGCGGCGGCGTTCCCGGTCAACTACTTCACCGCGTATCTCGGATACTGGCAAGCAGGAATGACACAACCCCGGAACGATGGTGGAACGCATCGCGTACTCATCCACGCCGTCGCTGGTGGTGTGGGAACTGCGGCGGTGCAGATCGGGAAGTTACTGGGAGTCGACATGTATGGAACTTCATCTTCGGATGAGAAACTGGCCCGCGTGGAGAAACTCGGCCTGGAGCATGGCATCAACTACAGGAGAAACAACTACGAGGAAGTGGTGAAGAACCTCACGCGCGGCGAGGGCGTGGATGCCGTATTCGAAATGCTTGGCGGAGAGCATACGGCGAGGAGTCTGCGTTGTTTGCGTGACTTTGGGAAGGTAATTCAGTACGGGACTGCAACAGGCAAGTCGCCGCAACTTGATTTGCGGGCGATGTACGCGAAATCAGCTAGCGTGCAAGGTTTGTGGCTGACGTATCTCTCACAGAAGCCCGAAATCATGGAACCAGCATGGAAGCAGCTCTCGGGATGGATTCAGCAAGGGAAACTATCTCCACAAATCGGGCAGATTTTCCCGTTGGAGAAGGCGGTCGAGGCCTACAAACTTCTTGAAGAAGGAAAGAACTACGGCAAACTGGTGGTAAGGATCAACCAATAGCTACAGCAGTCAGTTGCGTGGGTCGAGGATCGCCGAGCGCAGATGTGCGATGGACTCTGCAATCTGTTCTGGGCTGATAATCGCAGACGGAGCAAGCAATAGATGATCGCCGGCGTCTCCGTCGACGCACCCCTGCATCGGGTACACTAGCAAACCACGCTTTCGCGCAGCAGCAGCGACGCATCCCGCAAAATTCTGCTCCGGCGCGAATGGTAGTTTGGACTCTTTATCGGCGACGAACTCGATTCCCCAAAGCAATCCGATTCCGCGGACATCACCTACGTTCTCGAGCTCGCGCAGCCCTTCCAACTGACGCTTGAATTGATACGCAGCGGTTCCTGGGTGGCTACAGTCAGCAGCCTGAACTAACTGTTGATCGAGCAGACGGCTGAGAACCGCGCGTCCCGCCGAAAGCGAAATGGGATGAGCATTGTAGGTAAAGCCGTGAAGGAATACGCCCGAGCCTTGCGCGATGGCATCGACTACCCTTTTACTGACGATCACTGCGCCGAGTGGAGCATATCCGCTGGACAGACCCTTTGCGGTGACCAGGATGTCGGGCTTTGCGTCCCAGTGATCGACAGCGAAGTTGCGTCCTGTGCGGCCCATACCGGTCATGACTTCGTCGGCGATCAAAAGAATGCCGTGGTTGCGGCAGACCTCGGAGATGGATTGCAAGTATCCGGCAGGCGGAACAGTGGCACCAAGCGTCGCGCCGCCAATCGGTTCGAAAATGAACGCGGCCACGGTGTCATTGGAGTTTGCGATCGTCTGATCGAGTTCCGCGGCGTATTGTTTGCCACAGCTTCGGCAGCCGTCATCGCAATCAAACGCGCAGCGGTAACAGTAAGGGATGCCAATGTGGGGGAACTCGTGGATCATCGGGAGATAGATTTCTCGACGACGTTTGTTGCCAGACACAGCTAACGCTCCAAGTGTTGAACCGTGATAGCTCTGGTGGCGGCTCAGGACTTGATGTCGCTGAGACTGCCCAATTTCGACCTGATATTGACGAGCGAGTTTGAGCGCAGTTTCGATCGATTCCGAACCACCAGACGTGAAGTACACTGCACCATCTCGGAAGTGATCGCCCGCGAAAGCCAGCAGTTCTCGCGCGTACTCCTCCGCTACATCGGTCGTGAACTGGCTGGTGTGAACAAACTCCAGCTTCGAAGCCTGCTCAGCCATAGCCGCAGAGATTTCGCGTACGCCATGACCGATTAAATTCACCGCAGCGGAGCCGGCCAGATCCACATAGCGCTTACCATCCGTGTCCCACACATAAACGCCTTCGCCTCGTATCGCGGTTGGAAAGTCCTTTCGGAAAGATCGGCGAAGAACAGAACTACGAGCGTTGAATGCGGCTGATTCAGTCACGACTGCATTATTTCATTCGCTAGAGGTTTGTAGCGAAGCCAGGAATCGTAAGGATGACAATTTTGAATTGGACGTGATACCGATTTCTTTCTACAGTGAGTCTGCCCGTTCTGCAGCGTCGCAGCAGGCCTTTGTTCCCCGTTTGATCTTACCCCTGGATGGGTTCTCAGACTTCGACCAAGATCGTCGCGGCCAGTAAGGACTGCAGCCGCTATTTCTTGTTTAGCGGATGCAGAGCACTCATCGTCAAGAGGGGGAAATGCCACTGCATTCGAGAAGTAACGTCAATTTGAAAACTGTCGCCGATCGAGTTGGGCTTGCGCCCTGCTCCATTTCCGCGGTCTTGAATAATACCGCGGCCTCGCGCTCGATCCCGCAAGTCACTAAGGAAAGGATTTTCCGTGCCGCCACGGAGCTGAACTATCGTCCCAATCTCTGGGCGCGGTCGTTACGCACAAGACGCACCCGGATGGCAGCGGTCATCGCCCGAGATTTCGGGCATCCAGCAGTTGCCAAAGTCGTCGCCGCTGCTCAGCGCAGATTGCAGCACCGGGGATATCTGCTGGTTATGGAGACGCTAAGTCCTGATGATACTGGTCGCTTCCAGCTACATCTTCAGCAACGCGGTATTGAAGGTGTAATTGCGATTGATGCAGCAGTGCGCCAAGAGGAGGACTTTCCGGTAGCTGAGGTTGATCTCAGCTGTTTGAATTCATCTGAGATGATTGGGAACGGGATTAGCTCTTGGCTGCAGGATCTCGGTTCGTCGGCGGCTGAGACTGTCATGGGTGCCATCGAGGCAAAACTTCCCGAGGCTACAATTCAGACCAAGATCCCATCTTCCCGGCTCGAGATCGCAGCTTCAAGAAGCGAGATGCACCGGGGAAACCAGGACACGGCATAAGAAGTTGGCCCGCCAGCCCACCTGTCTAAGCTGCCTTGCCCCGAGATGTTTTCGCTTGTTCCAGAATGCGAAACAGAAGGAGCCAGCGCTTCACGCTCGTGGTCATGAGGAAGTTCTCCTTCACGTGTTCGCGACCGTTCATTCCGATGCTTCGTGCAAACTCGGGGTGTGTGAGCAAGTAGCGAATCTGAAAAGCACAGCCCTCGACGGAATGCACCAAGAGTCCTGTGAGCTTGTGAATGATCTGATTGGGGATCCCCCCGACCGAACCGGCAATCGTTGGCTTGCCCTTCCATAAGGCCTCGGTGACCGTCAGGCCGAAGCCTTCCTTCAACGACTTTTGAACAATGATGGTTGATGCGCGTTGGATGGCATTAATTTGGACCGCGCACCAGGGTGGCAGGTCGAGAATGATAATGTCGGGATCGTTGCCGGCAGCTTCTTTTACTTCTTGCAGAACGATTGCTCCCTCGGGGTCATCGGTGGCGCCGCCCCCTGCAAGAACGAGCTGACAGTCCACGTATTTCTTAGCGAGTTTATAGGCCTGAACGACTCCGACCGGGTCCTTCAAACGATCAAAGCGCGAAACCTGAGTAACGATCGGGCGGTTCCGATCGATACCGAAATCATCACAAGCCTGCTGGATTTGAGAATCCGTCAGCTCCTTATTTTTTTCCGAGAGGGGATCGATACAGGGATAAAACAGGTACTGAGGGATGGGCAATTGGCGTGCGAACGATTGCGATGAAAAAATCGCCGCATCATACTGCTCGACGAAGGGCCGCAGAAACTCCCAGACGCCAGGGTTGGGATTCGAAAGATCGATATGGCAGCGCCAGACCCAATGTGCTTGTGTGTTTCCGCGTGAACGAACGAGCGCGGCTGGCTGCGGGTCATGAATGACGACCATGTCCTCGTCGAACTTCATGCGGGCCCGATTCTGTTCGGTGTACATCAAGAAAATATCTTTTGCGGATTGTGTCAGCTCGTATGGCGTGCCGTGCAGGGCATTGTGGAACGCCTTTGTGATTTCAAAAAAGTCATTGCCGCCTGTGATGACATCCCAATGGGTAGGGACTTCCAGTTCCGAGAGCAGCGGAACCAGGCGATTGAGCATTTCGGCGACGCCGCCACCCACTGCGGTAGAGTTCACCATCTTGATCGTCTTGCCTTTGAGTTCCTTCGCGAGAAAGCGCAGGGTGTCGATCTGCGCCTGGCCCACAATCGGCGCGTAAGCATCCATGTGGGCGGGCGGAGGCGGAGTAGGTGGCGTGAGAACGCTCGCGGGAAGTGGACGATTCAGGCGGCGATCTGCGACCCGGCGATCAGTCGAACGACGAGCATGACGCGGAAGGGTTAAGGCGGACGCTGCGCTCTCAGCATTTGTAGAGCCGTTGGTTGGTGCTTGCGATTCGATCGTGGAACCCGCAGATGTAGCGGAGCGGTCTTCTGAACTCATTTTTCTCCCAGTCCTAATTCATGGCTTGGGAGACGATGCGAGCGATGTGCCGCCGCACCCCCTCCAAGGTATTGGCATAGATATCGATGCGTTCGATGTCATCGGCGGCTTCCGACAAACCGAGTTCCTCTTCGAGCCACTGCGAAAAATCATTCGACATGCGATGCAGACGGAGTCGCGCCTCGATGAAATGGTGATGAATCGAGTGAACGCTGACCTGGTTGATTCCGTCGAGAAATCCGGCGAGCGTCTCAGCGCGGAACGACGTCGGCAGTACAACGATGTCCGAGGCACAGAAGTAGAACGGCTCGTAGGCGGGTCGCGAACCAGGCCGGTTTTCGCGGTGCAGAAACTCATCGAGAATTTCCACCATTCGCCGGCGCAAGCCTTCGATGGCTGTGAATTCACGGACATCGACACTGGCCAGTTGTTCGGCCAGCGCGGGCTCGTTGCATGCAAAGAGGCTCCAATGGGCGAAGTCGTTGGAAAATCCCTGCCGGATGAAATGGTGCTCCTGCAGAGTCCGGAAAGTGTGCTGAAAAATGGAGTCGTCCGGACAGGTTTGCATCGCGTGCAGCAATTCAGAGAGATTCGCCGCCTTCTGTCTTCCGATGCGCAGCAAATGCTCGGACGTATTGAAGAAGAATGGCTTCTGGGGTTTGCGAATGATGGCCTTGGCGGATTCAGACATGCTTCCAGATAGGTAGCACTATGCAGCGGCAGGGTTGTCGCTGCAATTCTGACCCGCTTATCCGACAGATGCTCCCGTGGCGAACCTGCTTCTCCCCGACTCGCCTGGATCGAGCCGAATGTCGCATACCTCGCCAATCAGGCTCGCGGCCCAACGATAGACGTTGTGTTCGCGCACATCCTTCCTCATTCGCTGCATGCGCATCTGCTTTTCTTCCGGGCTCATCTCAAGTGCAGCGCGGATTGCCTCGGCCGTTTGATCGATATCGTAAGGATTCACTTGAAGTGCATCACGCAATTCGCGCGCAGCGCCTGTAAAGCAGCTCAAGATGAGCACGCCACGTTCATCTTGCCGTGTAGCCACGAATTCTTTCGCGACCAGATTCATCCCGTCATGTAGCGATGTCACGAGGCACAAGTCGGCTGAGCGGTAATAGGGCAGGATCTCGTGGTGGTCATGATGGCGCTCCAGAAGAATAATCGGCTTCCATCGATCGGCCTGGAATTTCCAGTTGATGCGCTCGGCCTCCGCTTCGACCTCAGCCTGCAAATCGTGATAGCGCTTGATATGGGTCCGGCTGGGCGCACCGATTTGCACAAACGAGAAAACTCCCTGGTAGCGTGGATACTTCTCGAGAAATCTTTCGACAGCGAGAAATCGTTCCAGGATGCCCTTGGTGTAGTCGAGGCGATCAACGCCCAAACCGAGCAGGGCAGCGTCCACTCCGAGACTCTTAAAGAGCGCGGTCCGTTCCTCATACGCAGATGAAGATTGCGGTTCTTTCACCTGAACATCCGCCAATTCGACGCTGATCGGGAATGGATGGACGGTTGTGAGGTGTTCGTGGCGCTGCACCGTCGAGTGATCCCAATCAATTCTCGATTCGACAATCCGATCGACGGTCTGCAGGAAATTCGTGCAATGCGCCTGGATGTGGAAGCCTACAAGATCGGCGCCCAGCAAGCCATCGACGAGTTCGCGCTGCCAGGGGCAGATTCCAAATGCCTCCGGATTGGGCCATGGAATGTGCCAGAAGATGGCGACACGGGCATCGGGGCGCCTCTGTTTAATCATTCTTGGCAACAGCGCAAAGTGATAATCCTGGACGAGCACAACAGGATTGTGAATGCCCTCCATTTCCTCTACAAGCGCCGTCGCAAACTTGCGATTTACGGTTTGGTAGTGCTCCCAGTCGTCAGCGCGGAACAATGGACGGGTATGGGCGATGTGGCATAGAGGCCATAGACCCTCATTTGCAAATCCGTAGTAATACCCCTCTTCCTCTTCCTTCGACAGCCAGACGCGGCGCAGTGTGTAATGCGGGTCGTCAGGCGGCACGAGTAGGCGATCGCGCTCGTCGACGGTCTCGGTATCGGCATCACCGGAGCCGTGGGCTACCCAGGTTCCACCGCAGGCACAGAGGACTGGTTCGATTGCGGTGACAAGGCCGCTGGCAGGGATGGAAACCTCGATGGACTTTCCACGGCGTACATGCGTATAAGGTTCGCGATTGGAGACAACAAAAAGGCGTCCATCTTCAAGACGGGAACGAACGTGCACAGCGAGACGTTCAGCGGTCCAGATGGACTGGCCACTATTCCGCAACCTCGCTTCCAGTTCTGCGGCAGAACGGGCGGTGTTGAGGCTCTCGGCTAAGGTAGCGACTTCGCGAGCCAGGGGCTTGAACAAATCCAGATCAAGTGGCTTGATGCGGGCAGACATCGCACGTCCGGTGCGTAAAGCTTTAATCCAGTGAGCGGTTCGCGCGATCGGACCAGCGATGCTCCACCGCACAATCAGCAAGGTGATCAATACGATCAGCACGACATGGACGACGGCACTGAGGAAGGTCTCGCGCCAGATCCGCAGACCTTCGGCATGGATGTAGCCGGAATCGTGGACGATCGCCAGGCTGCCGATCAGTGTGTCGTCATGGTGCAATGGCAAGGCGTAAATGTGAATCGAAGCGGTGCCCATGCGCGCGAAGACCTTTGCGGCATGATTCTGCTGCAAGGATTGCAGCACAATTGGTGGAGCGCTCTGCATGAGCGGCTCGAGCGTCGTAGTTACCGCGATTGGATGTCCTTGCGGATCGTACACTGCAAGTCCTGCGAGATGCTCGCGATTAGCGAACTGCTGGACTGTTTTTTGCAGGGTGCGCTGCGCATCGCGGTCAAGATCGCGCTGAACATTGCTGGCCAGACTGTCTCCGAGTACCTCGGCACGGTGGTCGAGATCGCCGCGCATGCGCCGCTGCAACATCAGAACCTGGTAGTAGGAAGTACACAGCGAGACCAGAGTGATGCCAATGATGAGTGAGATGATGAGCCGGGCGCTGAGAAGTCTCATCCTTTGGACCTCGAAACCAACTACGAGAGATTAATTACACCGCAAAACAGGCCGGGAA
>DATJWZ010000012.1:0-2189 GCA_035500795.1 Candidatus Eiseniibacteriota bacterium
TGCGGCCGCGGATGCAAGACAGCTTCGAATTTCAGTTCGAGCCAGGTGATGATTCCTCCGGCTGAGAAGACGGGACGGTTCACGATGATCACCGGCGCGATGGCGCGCGAGTTGGTCGTGGGAAAGGATGGGAAGGTTACAGCAGTTTCCTACATCGATAAGGGGACAAAAGAGGAGCGGCGTATTCATGCGCGTGCTTTTATCGTCGCCGCTAGTTCCTGCGAGTCTGCGCGGTTGCTGCTGAACTCAAGGTCAAGCCTTTTTCCGGACGGTCTCGCAAATTCCTCGGGCGTCGTAGGCCGCAATCTAATGGATACAGTAGGCAGCGACGCTGGTGGGTATTTCCCGCAACTCGAGCGCATGCCCGCGCATAACCACGACGGCGTGGGTGGGATGCACATGTATCTGCCGTGGTGGAAGTTCGATCGCAAGAATGAATTTCTTCGCGGTTATCACACCGAGTTTGGTGGCGGACGCGGCATGCCGGGCGTGGGCGATTACGATGACCTCTGCGATCACGTGGAAGGGTATGGCCTGGCTCTGAAGCGCGAGTGCAAGAAGAAGTACGGCACGCATATCGGATTCGCTGGGCGCGGCGAGATGATCCCCAACGAGAACTGCTATTGCGAGATCGACCCGAACATGGTTGACGAGTGGGGCATTCCGGTGTTGAGGTTTCACTGGAAGTGGGGAGACAACGAAATCAAGATGGCGAAGGACATGCAGGAAAGTTATCGCGCGATCGTTGAGGCTGCCGGAGGAGTGTTCATTCCATCCGCGGATCAGGATTCCGCGCATCCATACGGCATTGCTGATGGGGGAGTCATTATTCATGAAGTGGGCACGGTACGCATGGGGGAACGGCCTGCTACATCGGCCCTGAATCAGTATTGTCAGGCGCACGATGTGAAAAATCTTTTCGTGACGGATGGCGCGTGCTTCGTGACGAATGCCGACAAGAATCCGACGTTGACGATCATGGCGCTAACCTGGCGTGCGTCAGATTATTTGCTGGATCAGGCGAAGAAAGGAAATTTGGGAGCTTAGCATGGCCATTTCCCGACGAGACATCTTGAAATCGTTGACGGCAACGGCCGTTACCGGTTCTGTGTTGCGAGTGATCCCGCTTGAAGCAGCAGAGTACGCGCATCGCATGATCAGGGCCGAGAAAGCGGCTGCTGATACTCAGAGCTACACTCCAAAATTCTTTTCTCCGCACCTGTACAAAACGCTGCAGAGTCTGTGCAATTCGATCATTCCCGCAGACGATGAAGCTAAGGGTGCCCTCGAAGCCGGAGCTCCCGAGTTCATCGATCTGCTGACCAGCGAGAACCCCGAATATCAGTTGTCGCTCGGCGGGGGATTGATGTGGCTCGATAATTCCTGCATCGACCGGTATGGGAAGTCGTATCTGGATTGCGCTGCAGATCAGCAAAAGGAAATTCTCGATCTGATCGCATATCGGAAGAATGCGAAGAAGGATTCCAGCTTAGGGCAGGGAATCGAATTCTTCAGCTTCCTCCGCAAGTTGACTGCGGACGGTTTTTTCACCAGTGACATCGGGATCGAGTATCTGGGGTACATCGGAAATACTTTCTTGTCTGAATTCCCGGGATGCCCTGCCGTTCCCGAAGCGTAAAAGCAATTGACCACAAAGGACACGAAGGTACACGAAGGACGGCTCTGAAGGGTCTGTAGTGCCTTCACTTGCGCTCCCCGAACGGATCTTCAAGCGATGGGCTTTGGGGCGTAAACAGTTCCGCTCCGTTGTCTGTGATGTGCATATCGTCTTCGAGACGCACGCCAAATTCTCCTCGGATATAAATCCCTGGTTCGTTGCTGGTCGTGATGTTCAGCTGCAGCTTGGTTTGATTGCCACGAACCAGATACGGCCACTCATGGCCATCCATGCCGAGTCCGTGCCCGAGCCTATGGGTGAAGTACTTGTAATCGGGCCCGTAACCGGCATCGGTTACGACTTTGCGGGCGGCTGCGTCGACCGATCCACATTCAGCACCCGGTTTTGCTGCTGTTAATGCGGCCGACTGGGCGTGATGCACGATGTCGAAGACCTGTTTCATCTTGTCGGACGCTTTGCCCAACACGAACGTGCGTGTGATGTCCGACTGATAGCCTTCGGCGACGCAACCGCCATCCATCAAAACTATCGTGCCCTCGCGTACGACCTG
>DATJWZ010000013.1:0-14856 GCA_035500795.1 Candidatus Eiseniibacteriota bacterium
CTTCCTCCTCGCCGATGCACCAGGCCGGCTTCGCCCAACTCTGCATAGCGGTCCTTCCACACATATAGCCGCTTTCGCCGAATGCCGAGCTCCTGCGCTACTGCTCGTACGCTTTCCCCAGCCAACACCCGGCGTACCGCCACTAATTTCAATTCCGTTCCATACTCCGGCTGATTCGTGTTCCTTCGCGACATGTGTTCTCCTGTTTGAGAACTGTCACCATTATCTCTGTCTCACTTTTGGGGTGCACTCCATCCGTCTGCCCCCGTATTTCTTCCCCTCGCGCAGCCGCGCTTTCCAGACGTCAAGGTTAGATCCTGCAAAGTCATGTTTTTCAGAAGGGCGAGACCGAACTAGCCAGCGCCTTCAGGAAGTGGCCGACTTTTGGAACGGGCGTCCATGTGGGCTCTGCGTCTTGCCGGTTTTTTCAATTCGACTGTCCAAATGTAGCAATTCTCGTGGACTGCTTGCCCGCGTTCATCGGCTTTACTTTCTTCGAGGTTCACAGGCTGTTTACAGATGAAACAGATCAGCGTATCGGACATATATCCCTCCAGGACGAGGACATGTCCTACAGTAATTACCCTATGGCTTAAGGTCTGTTTGGTTTTGCACACATCGCAAAGCAAGAAGCCGATTCGGGGATCTCTGGTTTTTTTTCAAAAGTGTGCAGATCAGGACAGCTTAACTTCCACTACGGCGATTCCCTGCTCAATTCAGCGACCTGGATGCGGTCTTAATGCCGTACCCGAGGTTCGATCCTCACGACTAATTCCACATACGAACGACGAGGCCGCACTCAAAAGGTTCGGCGACATTCTTTGTGAGCATTAGAGACCAGACCGAACTTCCCCTTTCCATGACAATAGGAACAAGTAGAAATCCAGAAATGACAGGCGCATGAAAAATGAAATTACCAACAAGAGCAAAATACGAGACTTCAATCCCCGCTCCTTCCTTTCGACCGCGGGAAGGGGTAGGGACCTGATGTCGTACGAGAAGAAATCAGTCATATTTGCTCAAGGCGATAAAGCCGGCGGAATATACTTCGTCCAAAAGGGAAAGGTGCGGCTCATCGTTGTCTCCGAGGCCGGGAAAGAAGCAAGCCTTGGCATTTTGACGGATGGAGACTTCTTCGGAGAAGGTGGACTTTCTGGCCAGCCCACTCACATGCTTTCTGCGGTTGCCATGACAGACTGCGTGGTGCTGTACATTGAGAAAAAGGCCATGATCGACGCAATGCGCCAGGAACCAAAATTGTCATCGTTATTCGTCAAGTACTTGCTCAAGCGCAACATCCGATATCAGGATGACCTGGTCGACCAACTTTTCAACTCCAGCGAAAAGCGACTCGCTCGGGTGCTGCTCTTGATGGCTCAATTCGGTAAAGAAGGGGTTTCCGACACGGTGGTACAAAGACTGAGCCAGGAGACTCTCGCCGAGATGGTGGGCACAACCCGGTCGCGGGTTAACTTCTTCATGAACCGGTTTAGGAAGCTTGGTTTCATTCACTACGACGTTGGCGACAATTTGCAGGTCCACAGTTCACTGCTCTCCGTCGTGCTTAACGATAGCAAGGAGCAAAGTCGCCGCAGTTCGGCACCGCCCGCAGAACGCGGTGGCCCAACCGACCGGGAGCGCGCAAAAAGACCGCGCCTCGGCGGGCCCGTCTAGCCCCTCCCTCTCAATGGCACTCGGTGGGTGCCTGTCGTTACCGAAAATTGCGATTTCAGTCGATGCCCTGATCCCCAAAAAGCGTCCCGGAACCCAAAGAGTTCTGGGACGCAAGTTTGAACAGCCCTCCCCCGAAGCCTGTTCCCAAATAGTGTGCCGCGACGGGCACTGATCGTCTGTTCAAAAGTGGACATCCTTTCGCGCAGCAGGCGCGAGATGAAGTGAAGCGCTGCGAAGTCGAAGGATCCCTGCCCTCTAGAAAGGTAGGGCCATCGGGGATTTCTCCCAGGGCCGAGTGTCGCTTTTATCGACGGGGCACCCGCAGTTTCGAAACGGAAACCTGGGGACAGGCGGAACGTATCATCAATTTTTCGAAGCCGTCGTGCAATCACACGCCAGTGTGATCACAGTCCTTGCGGTTCACGATTCAGCAAGCCCAAACTAGCCAAGGCGAAAGCAGTAGACGCGAAAGTTAGCCGACAGGAGCTAAACCCTTGTGGCTCAATATTTTGCCTCTAAGCTATTGAGCCCCATAGATTATTTCGCGATTTTTCCCTAACCCGATGATTCCAGAAATCCAGGGGAAGGGGGGGTACCCCCCAAAAATTCCGCCATTCCCATTTCGGGAACGACAAATAACCGAAGGCCTCGTAGTGAACGCGGCCTTCACCGTCTCCCGCTTCCCGCGCAAGGAACCGCGTTCATCCCATTTCACCGCCGCGACGGAGAAACTTCCTGTCCCCATGTGAACAAACTTTCAGCCTGCTCTCCGCTATGTTACTCAAGAACGATTACTAACGAGCCAGAGAGCTCTCCTCGCGCTCCTCTCACCGAACTCCACCCTGCAATGCGCTAACTCTCTTCCCTACAGCGCAATCGCAGACTCTGCCTCCACTTCCAGAGTGATATCTCCTGCAACGCACTCGCGATCACCAGTGGAAGCTCGATTGCCCATACTGCTGCGTGCAGAAGTCGCTGATCACCAGATCTGCACCACGCCATCACAGAAAGGACCAAGTGACCCATACGATCGGAACCTCAGCCAAGCTCTGGTTTGCAGTGATCCTGCTGATCGGAACTGCCGTCGCGCAGAATCTGGTTACGGGCGCAACACCTGCAATGAAAGGTCCTGCTTACGACGTCAGTACTGGTTACTCTTACGCCGCCATGCCGATTCACGGCGCGGGCGCAGTGTCTCTCAATGGTCTGGATGTCAGCGGCTCGATCGATTGGAACGCGCGCCTGGGAGCAACGCTCGACACAAGTTTTCTCCGCGCCTCCAGCGTTCCCGGAACCACGCATCAGGCGTACATGTTGAACACACAAGTCGGTCCACAGTTCTATCCGTTTGAGCGTGGCAAGAATCGGATCTTCGTTCGCGCCCTGGGCGGTTTTGCGCTCATCGACGGTGCAACGCCAGCCGATGCGACTCATGTCTATCACGGATACTTGGTCCGCCCCTCGTTCGCACTCGGAGCAGGAGTTGAGCGCGCATTCGCAGGACCCTTCGCACTCCGCATCAACGGAGATTATTTGCGTACGTTGTTCTATGACTCCACCGGCGCAGCGCTGCCGCAAAATAGTTTTCGGCTCACAGCTAGTTTGGTATTTCGTATGAGAAAATATCCGGGAACTGGTTGGTAACCAGTCCCCTTAAAATTCAGGCGTGAGCTGCTCCCCCGCAGCGTAGATTTCCGCCAGAGGTTTCTTCCCCCGATAAGATTCCCAGCGGCGCATCCGTTGTCGCCGATTTCAAGTTAGGAGTTCATTCGTCTATGAAACACAACTGTTTCATTCTCTCAGCATTTTGCGTTCTGGCTCTCTCGCTCCTGATCACTGGATGCGGCGGCGGAGCTCTCAGCAGCACCGGAAACGGCGGCAATAACAACTCCAATTTGAAAGTCACGACTTCTTCGATGACTGCCGCCACCGTTGGCACAGCCTATACGGCCAGCCTGCAAGCAACCGGCGGAACGGCGCCATATACGTGGACATTGAAGTCGGGCGCTCTGCCCGCGGGAATCTCTCTGAGCTCCGACGGCAGCATTAGCGGCACTCCTTCGGCTGCGGGAACCGCCGGTTCGCTCGTCTTCCAGGTGACGGATGCATCCAGCAACTCCGCAAGCTCGGGTAATCTCAGCCTCAAGGTAAATCCAGAGGCCGCGCCGGTCGTCCAAACAGCGGTATTGAACGATGGCAACGTCGGCGTCGCTTACTCGACCGCTCTCACAGCGACAGGCGGCACGAAACCTTACACGTGGTCGATCAAGTCAGGCTCTCTGCCTGCGGGCTTGGCGTTAGACGCCGCCACGGGCGCGATCACTGGTACTCCGACTGCGTCGGGAACTTCAGCCTTGGTCTTTTCCGTTAGCGACTTCTATAACACTGTGGGACTCTCGGGCAGCCTTAGCGTCAAGATCGACTCCGTGGTTCAAGTGACCACCACATCATTGCCAAGCGGCACGGAGGGAGCAGCTTACACAAGCTCGTTGACGGCGACTGGCGGATCGGGCGTTTATGCGTGGTCTTTGAAGTCGGGCACGCTGCCTGCTGGTCTGTCGCTGAACGCGTCGACTGGTGAGATCAGCGGAACACCGACAGCAGCCAGTATCTTCAGCGGACTCGTGTTTCAGGCTACCGACGCGGATACAGCTATTGGAGTTTCTGCGCCGCTCAGCCTTCAGGTCTACAACGCTCTCGGATGCAGCTCAGGTGCGGAGAGCAATCTCGGAACCCAGTCCTATGCATTCCTGATCAAAGGATTCGAACCGAGCACTGGGAATCTGGCTCCGGTGACGATCATCGGCAGCGTCACGACTGATGGTCAGGGCGGAATCACCGCAGGAGAAGAAGACATCAACAGCTCGAGCGGGGCTCAATCCCAGCTCGCGATCGTTCCCGCGAGCAGTTCCTACTCACTTGGCCCGGACAATAATGGCTGCCTGGTATTGACCACCTCGGCAGGAACAACCAATCTTCACTTCTCTGTGAGCACGCCCAACGGTTCGAACGTGTTTACGCAAGGGCACGTCATGCTCGACAACAGCAGCGGAACTGGCGCTCGCGGAAGCGGCATCCTGCGGCTCCAGGACTCGTCGGCATTTGCGGCTGGCTTGACTGGAATGTACACCTTCCTTTTCGTTGGCACTGACGGAGCATCCGGAAATTTCGGCATGGCAGGATCATTTGCATCCGCTAGCGGTAACATTACGAATCTGGCGTTCGACGCGGACGACGCAGGCACGGTGGCAACCGGCATCACCGGCGGAACCGGCACGTATTCAGCGACCGATAGCTACGGGAGAGGAACGGCATCAGTCTCCGCTCTCATTACCGGCAACCCTTACAATCTGGACTCGGTCTACTACGTCATCAATTCCACCGAGGTGCTGTTCGCGTCCACGGATCTGCTTAAGGCGAACCCAATTTGCAGCGGCCGGGCTTTCGCCACCAACAGCGCAGATTTTTCTGCAGCATTCTTGCAGAACAACTATGTTGCCCACGCAACAGGGCTGATGGTCGGAGGTATTCCCCAAGTCCTCATTATGACGGGGAGTTTCGATGGCGTCAGCGCGGGCAGCGGCTATGTTGCAGAGGATCAGGGGGGAACCGTCACAAATTGGCTTGCGACCGACAATTACGCGGTTGACGCTACGACTGGTCGGGTCACTTTCACGGGCACCTTTATCACGCCCGTCGGATATCTGGTGACGGGTGTCAATGGAATCAGCGCAGTCCTGGTTGGGAACGACTATCCTGCCACGACCGCGACTTTGGAACCGCAGCTGGCAAACGCGACACCAGCTTCCGGGCTCTACTCTATTGGGAGCGAAATGGATGCTGACTTCCTGACCGGCAACCAGATCGGCACGTTCAATCTGAGCTCGGCGAACTTCTCGGGCACGGAAAGCCTGAGCAATGCTGTCTCGCCGTTCCTGGTGGAGAATCAGAGTGTCGCCAACTCGTTCACCATCGGAACGAACGGGACTGGCACATTCTGGGGTAATCCTGCTGTCAGCACCGGTTCGGTGATCTACTTCATCGACGAACGAGGTGGAACCAACACACATCCCGCGATCGTGTCGGTCACCAAGTAAGTGGCGTGGTTCGAGGAGAGTCTCGGCGATTTGTCGCTGCAGACTCTCCTGCAGGTTTTTGCGTCAGAAAAAAGTGTTAAGAGTGAGTCCCAACTGGTTCAGTTGCTGATTTGGGCTTTTCCCGGTGTTGTTCTGGTGTTCGTAGTAGGGGTTGAATTCAACGTGCCTGCCAATCGGAAACAGGCAACCCGCATAAATCGCTGTATCACTCCATTTGTTGTATTCGCTCTGGTAAAAGAATTCGACGCTGGCATATGGCGCGGGATGATAGGAACGAATCTTGAGTCGTCTTTCAACTTGAAACAAATTGCGATAACGCCACGAGAGCCTGCCGCTTTTCCAGTCAAGGTCTGCGCGGTTTCGATCGGACAGCAAGAACCCTCTCTTCATGGGAAAGTGTGCGGTGATCACTGGCTCGAGGCGGTTAACTTGCGGAGTATTTGGGGCGTTTAGATAACGGTACCCAATCGAAAACACGAGGGGCCGATGCTTTGAGTCATCAAGGTCTCGCCTTGCAATCTTCTTCAGGCTGAGCATGGGTTTCAGATAAAAGTCGATGCTGGGCCCGAACTCAGCTTGTACCGGATCTCCTCCTTCTCTCGTCTCTTTGGTTTGAAAGCGCAAGCGGACATCCGGAGCCGTTTTATAGTTCACATCGATCTCGGGCACGAGTTGATCAATTTGCCCGTTCGCATGAGTACCCAGGAGTGGCATGATCGACGCCAGTGCCAGGCACACTTCTCGAATGTGCACCGCATGCCCCCATATGGTGTGATGTGCCGGGTCCTACCGCACCGCCTCCAACAAGGGTCTCAGGGCCACTTTGAGTGGAACTTCCGCCAATATTGTCGGCACAACACGAATCAGTACGGCTAAAGTTAATGCGATAAGCGAACCTTTCTCGAGCGGAAAGGGCTGCATGTTTTCTATGTTTTCGTAACTGCTTACGAGGTCCGTGAAGCTGCTTATTTCCGGAGCAGTCCGGAGTTCGTTTTCACGGGCTTCCCGGCGCAATATCCATCTTTCCCTAAATTTGGAGCTGTGAAGATGGGCGAGACTTCCATAATCGAGTATTCCCTGGCGCCACAAGACGGATAGTTTCGGGACGAAGAAAGCGAGCGGGCCGACCGCGACAATTACGATTACCAGAAGAAGCGCGATTGCGGGCAATTTGAACGTCATCAAGTGCGCACCGGCATGAAGAATCTCATCTCGCCAGGTAGCGCCGATTGCTGCACTGATCGCGAAGTTGATCGGGGCCAACGACAATGGAGACATACCAAGGAATCCGGCGCGGCCATGCTTGTCGGGGTGAGTTACTTCCAACTTAAGGTTCAGTCGCGACAGTCTGAACAAAAAGATTGTCCATAAGATCCATTTCCAAAAGCTAAGAGCAACCAGGAATTGATAGATCGTCTGGCTGCGGCAGCCGGAATGGATATTCCGAGTAACGCGATCGTAATCAGGCTCGGTGCGGCTATCAGTCGCTTCATTGTTATCCTCACGTTTCTGCTTGTCTTACTGTCTGAGAGCAGACAATTTCGTTCCACGGGGATGGTCTTTAACCGAGTTTTCGGCACATCATTTTTCAAACGCAAATATTGTTTTCCAATCGTCCTTCATGCTGACCAAGACCCAATGCTTGGCGGCCGCCTCATCCATGGCCTTGTCCAAGCGCCCGAATGAAGACTGGCGGTCGTAGGCATATTCACGATCCGCATCCGTGTGGTGGACGATAAGCATCAACCGTGCACCTGGCCCCGCTGCGGTCCACTGCAGCATCTGCAGGTCACCATCCGAATTGCCGAAGGCTGCAATCGGACGGCGCCCGATGACTCTCTCAATAGCCACCGGCTTTCCCTCCTTGTCGTCGACAAAGTCGAGTTGCGGCAGGCGCACCAGTACGGGCGTTCCATTCTGCATTTCAAATTTTGTCTTGATCGTGCTTCCGATGACTTGCTCGGGAGGAATGCCGTACACGCGTTCAGCCCATGGGCGCATGGACTCCACTCCGCCTCCGGAGACGATGTAGTTCTTGAATCCGCTGGCTCGCAGCAAGGCAAGTAATTCCAGCATCGGCTGGTAGACGCATTCGGTGTATGGCCGTTTGAATCGCGGATGTTGGGCCGTGGCCAGCCAATTTGTGATGGTCCTTTCGAATTCGTCGGTCGTCATGCCTGCGTGCGTAGCCATGATGAGTTCCATCAGGCCGTGTTCGCCGCTTGCCGCAACGGCCTTCATGTCGCCTGCCAGCGCCGCTTGGAAAGGCTGCTGGTCTTTCCATTCAGGGTGGCTCGGGGCGAGTTGCTTTACACGATCCAGAGCAAAGGCCATTTGCGTGTACATCGGCTGTTCGACCCAGAGCGTTCCGTCGTTGTCGAAGGTGGCGATTCGTTCGTCCTCCGGAACAAAATCCTTGCCGCCTCGCGTGGTGGTGCGTGAAATGAAATCGAGGACGGCCCTCTTGGAAGGACCTTCATTCCAAGATGGCAGTGGATCCGGACGAGTTTGTGCACAGCTTGCCGATATCAGGCTCAGGAAGACCGTAAGAGCAAGTACGGTCTTCCTTGCCATGGCTGGCGATACCATGAAATATGACATTGCATCCTTTCGAGGGTCCAGTGGTGAACCGCCGGAAACACAACGCTGCGCCATGCCGCACCGCACCATGAGCGCGGGGAGATGCGACATCTCATGCTGAGAAATGGACGCGTTACAGGTTCATTTAGTCGCCGTGCTTGGCAAGTTTGCTGTCCAGCGCCGCGACTAGAGAAGCGCCTTCGCCGGATGGCTTGACATCACTTCCGCGCACGATATCGGTAGCCGTCAGCGTCTTGGCGTAGAGACGATAGTTCGCGTCGTTGTCCGGTTCGACGGTGGCGCCTCCCAACGAAACGCCCGCAAATGCTCCTTTGGCCTTTCCGTAGGTGTAGATGTCGGCGTCCGATGCGCTCGCTGCTGTAGCACCGGGACCCGCAGCCGCAGTTGCATCGGTGCCCATCTTGGTCTTGCCGGTGAGAATTTGATGCACGACTTTCGGATTCATGAGCAGTAGAACGAAATCGGTGGACGATCCTCCAACCTGGAAGCCAACGCTCGCGCCCCCAATGGAGAACATCGCAGGCGCCGACCACTTGCCGTCAAACTTTTCTCCGCCGCGGCAGAGCATGGGGCCGCGGCCGCCGCTTCCACCAACGCCGAAGCCGAACTTCTTAACACCAGGGAGAATCAGTACGCACTCAGCCTTTGCCAATACAGATTGGGAGATTGTCTTGCTGTTGAGCATGTCCTGAAGCACCAGATTGGCATTGTGAAACGTTTCTTCGTCCTTTGCCTTATCGGCGGCGAAGGCTTGCGTTAGAAGTGTAAGAATGATCACGAAGGCAAAAAAGCACAATAGGCCTTGCGTTGCGCTAGGCCCAGTTTTGTTCTGAAGCGTCGTTCGTGGCATAGGGTCTCTCCATTCTCTAGTTTTTTTCTCGTCGCCGATCGCGGGCTGGCGGCTTCCAGTCCGATCCTTCCGACTCGCTGCCCGTCCGAGTCAGTACTACCTGCTCGCAGACAGATTGGTTGTTATTGCCGGCTTCACACAGCGAAAGCCAAGATGATTCGTACCCGTAGAGATCTCGCCCTTGCCTCGTGTGCCGACGATGTAGCGCGAGCAATATTGATCAGTGCAGAGGAACGAACCTCCGCGTTGAACTTTTTTGGGCTGATCTGGCTCGGATGGATCGAGAGAAGAATGTGGCCCCTGAGGATTGCGCGCTAGGTTACCGGCATCGGCAAGTTGTCGGTAATAATCCGCACGATACCAGTCGCTCGTCCACTGCCAGACATTTCCTGACATGTCGTAAAGTCCGTACCCATTTGCTGGATACTGCGCCACTGGCGCAATGCCGGCGAATCCGTCTTCGCCCGTGTCCTTCACCGGGAAGTGTCCCTGATGAGTGTTTGCCATCCACTGGTTATGCGGGCGAAACTCATCTCCCCAAACAAATGGCTTTCCCGCCTGTCCACCACGAGCTGCAAATTCCCACTCCGCCTCCGTGGGCAGGCGCTTTCCTGCCCACTTCGCGTAGGCGTCGGCGTCGGGGTATGCAATATGCACAACCGGATAGTTGTCTTTACCCTTAATGTTGCTGTGTGGGCCTAGCGGATGACGCCAATTGGCGCCGCGTACATAGCTCCACCACTGGAAGTGGCTGTCGAGAGGAACAGGATGATCGGGTGGTGAAAACACTACTGATCCTGCAAATAGATTCTCTGGTGGTACGCCAGGGAATTCCTCTGCGGTCGGAGTTCGCTCCGCAATGGTGACGTAACCGGTAGCTTTGACAAAGGCTGCGAACTGAGCGTTCGTGATATCTGTCTTGTCCATGAAGAAGCCATCGACGTACACGCGGTGAATTGGACGAGCGTCTGCTGTGGCTTTCATGCCGACGTCATTCATTTCGGGCGGATCATTGGCTCCCATGGAGAACTCTCCACCTGGAATCCAGACCATTCCGGCGGGAATCTTGTCAGGGGCGGCGGCTAGGTTCGCTATCGTCGGTTGAAACGCCGGTGGAGCACCGGTGGCTGCGAGAGCGTTGGAAGCATGCGCAGAGTGGGAGTGCAGCATCCATAAGACCACCGCGAGCCCTGACAAACTGACGATGAGGGTCCATGCGAGTGACCTTTTTCGTGTCTTGCTACGAGACAAGTCAGTCTTACGGCGGCATTGCTTAAATCTATTTGCCATGCGACGGCCAATCTGCAGAACTAGCGAAGTGTTCGTTTTTGTAGCGAGTAAGCTAGAACCCCAAAGTGAGCTTACGATTCTCGAAATTCTTCGTATGGACAACTGACATTTATGACAGGGTTCAGCGAGATGGGTGTTCTATGAAAGGGATGTCAAGCGCCGGTGGCCCATGCTTTCAGAAAGGCTGCGATGAAAATTCGGGGTGCGGTGTAAGGGGTCAGATGGAGAGAGCATCGAATGTTCCACCCTTTCGCAAAACGCGCGAAAGCATCGGCCACCTTGGGAATTATTTCTCTTTTCGCAGTGACGGCGTAAATGTAACACCGCCCTTTGCAAACGCCGAACACGGCATCGCCTGGCTTGAACTGCGTCACCGTTCCTCCGACCGCCGCTACCTCGCCCGCGACATCTACGCCGGGTCGTTGGCTCTTCATGCGCCAGTCCAGCGGATTGACGGAAGCGGCGCGAACCCGTATGACGACTTCGTTGTCCTTCGGAACGGGCTGTTCGAGGTCCTTCATTTCGAGGACCTTCCCCAATCTGGCCTTGGTATAAACGGCGGCTTTCATGTGGGCTAAGATGCTAGCTTCGATCTGGCCGACGCGATGTGACGAAGATCACAGAATCGGTCAATGAGCGCTATCGCGAGGCCTTAAAACTCAAAATCTATTCCTTCGGCCCGACATTCCGATAGCTACATGGATCGAAAGGTGAATTACGGTGTGATCTCAAATACCGATCCAAAGGTCTTACTGCCGTCTCCATAGGTCGTGCCATACAGACTGCCATTCCCGATGATTAGATTTCCCTGCGGATAGGCTCCTGGACCATCCTTAAATGCGTGAAGCACACGATAGCTCCCTCCGCACGCCGATGTTGGCTTCAGCCGAAACACAACTCCATAGCCGTGAGCGCCTCCGTCATTTGTGACACCGTACACATTTCCGTTCGGGTCCAGCGTCACTCCCGCATAGGGATCTGCCCCATCGATACCACCCGTGAACCGATGCAGAATACATTTCGCCCAACTTCCGTCAGATTCCGGTTTCAATGCGAATATCGTGCCATAGCCGGGAGAGGACTCTCTCGTTATGCCGTACAGATTTCCGGCGCTGTCGAACACGAGGCCTCCTTGAGGATGACCTCCATCCTTGCCGCCCTTGAACTGATGAAGAACATTCTCCGTCCAGGTTCCGTCGCCATTGGGCGACAACTGAAAGACGTTGCCATTCCCATACTGGCCCCCATTCCAACCCTCTTCATATAGATTTCCTGCTCGATCGAAGATCGGCGACGCAGCCCAGGAATTCGATCCGTCCCATTCATCCATGAAGGCATGGAGGACGCTTTCAATCCAGCCGTTTATTTCCGGCGACAGCTCGAACACGACACCACATCCGTCATAACAGAAGGAAGTGATGACTCCGCCTTGCCACGTCGTGCCATAAAGGTTTCCAGCAACATCAAAGGACAGCCCGGCCAACGAATCTGCTCCATCGGCGCCGCCCGTGAAACCGTAGAGCACGCTTTCCGTCCAGTCGCCGGTTGCCGATGGCGTCAACTCAAAAACTACGCCGCACCCATCCGTGCAGTAGTGGGCGTCTTGACCGCCCCTGGCGGTGCCGTAGAGATTACCCAGCCCGTCGAATATCAACGGCGAGACTGGATAGGCACCATCGGCACAGTTCGATTGGTTGCAAAAGTCGTAGAGGGTGGTTTCTGTCCATCCGCCTCCTGAGTTCGGTGTTAGTCTGAAAACTGTTCCTGCCTTGTTCGAACCGCCATATTGGGTTGTGCCATACAAATTACCGGCGGCGTCGGTAACCAACCCAGCGGCGGGGCCGCTTCCATCTTGTCCGCCTTTGAATGTGTAAAGCGTTTTGAAGCCGCTCTGTGCCCAGCCAACGCCATTTAATAGAAGCGCTGCGAACAAGACCGGCAGCATGCCGGTCGCAATTCTGCAATCATTTCTGTTTTTCATTGCTGAAACCTCCTGTGAATACAAGATGCCTTGTTTTGTGCTGAGAAGTACTCTCCCACGACAAGCAGGAATAAACGGCGCAGGTGAAGGCTGTGGATTCTACATACAGCCCTGGCGTACGACAAGTGCATCCCGCCCTAAGAAGAACCAAAATGAGGGCCCACTCGTACGACAAATGTTTAAGTGGTTGGGCGCCGCTCGTCAGTGATGACAATCACAAGTGATGAGGAATGAGTTCATCACAAGGTCAGCGGCCCGTTGGTAATTCGGTTTCGGGATTGCGGATGATTACGCTTACACAGAAACGGCGGACTCAGAAATAAGAAAATCGAAAACGCGCTCTCTTGATTGGGCCAACTGACGAAATCAGATTGATGACGCCAACTGGCTCTCGAACAGCCATTATCAGTCGTATCTGGTTTTGAATCTATGCCGTATCCTGCATACAGTGATTCGTGGCGAGCCGCATTCCAAGAAAGTTGCTGGCAACTGGGCGAAGGCGACCTATCCACAATGGAAAAGCCTAATAGAAGAAGCCGAGAAATGGGCATATGGCGACGAGATGAAGCGGCAAGCCGATGCTGTGGCGTTCTTACGATTTGCAGTTGAAAGGGTGAACGAAACGAAATTGCTGTGAGCCAAATCGTAGGTGTTGAAAAATCTCGTTAACACTCCGTCGAAAATCCTCTCCTGAGACTTAGACAGGCTTAGGGATAAGTTGGTTTATGGGAGTGATAGTGACCTCATAGGCGAGCTTGCGAAGTGCTCGTGCCAGCATCTGGGCACCTTTCTTCTTTTCGCGGGGATCTACTTGGCTGCCGTGCTCGATAAATCGCACTCCTTCATGCAGGATCTTCCAAACTAGACGACAGAGCCGATGAGCAACGGCCCAGATGGCGGACTGATAGCCCAAGCGCGGCAGCAGACGCCGAAACACGATTTGAAAATGACTGCCTTTTTTCGCCGCGGCAGCGTGTGCTGCCTGGTTCAGCACCCGGCGCATGTATTTGTTGCCCTTGGCGGAGCGACTGCTGTGATTCTGCTCTGCGCTTTCTCCCTTGCCGGGACAGGTTCCCACCCACGAGGTCAACTCCGCTGCCGATGCGAACGTACTGGCCTGTGCCCCTACTTCGGCGATGGTTATGCCATCTGCTTTCCGATCTACAGCACTTTTCAGGGCCCAGGCTTATTTCTCGCAGATGTTTATGTCCGCCCCCAATTCAGAGATAAGGGAATCGGGAAAGCAATGATTGGAGAAGTTGCGGCGATGGCTCTGCGCGAAGGATGCGGAGCGTTGCGCTGGGAAGTGCTTGCGTGGAATCAGCCGGCCATCGATTTCTATAAGAAGCTGGGAGCAGTTTTTCTCGACGACTGGAAGGCGGTACGGATTGAGGGTGAAGCATTGCGAAGACTCGCGGAGCAAAGCAATGCCTGAAAAACAGTGAAAGGACGATGCCTGCACCCGATCTAGCCAACTCCAAGGATCTTGTTGCTGTCCACTCGACTCTTCCTTCGTCGAGCTTCCATAACTCCAGAGGCGGCGGCCTGCAGGATGCGGCGGAAGGTGGGCATTCCATATGGCTCGGCGACGCGGCAGGCAGCGGCGTGCCGCAGGCCGTCGCGCATTTCGGTCAGTTTGCGAATGGTTCTGTCCAACTCCTCGGCTTTGGCCGCCAGCATCCGCCGGTCGATCCGCGGCCGGCCATCAGGTGTGAACATGTGCGCGATCTCATCGAGCGAGAAGCTGGCGGAGCGACCCAGCGCGATCAGCGCCAACCGTTCCAACACTTTGGAATCGAACACACGGTGCAGACCGTGTCTGCCGATAGATCCGATCAACCCCTTCTCCTGGTAGAAGCGCAGCGTTGAGGCCGGTAGTCGAGAGCGCCGCGCCACTTCGGTTATGTCCACAATCTCTCCTCTTGACCTCAAGTCGACTTGAGTTTGCAGAATAAGCTTTCCGCCTCACGGTGGCAAAGGAAGGAGACGATCATGGATGCTGTATGCGAAACCGATAACCGGCAGGCGATGAAAACAGGGCCAAACCCTGGCTTGCTCCGGCCCCCGATTATCTTCTTGTGCGCGATTCTCGTGGGAATCGCCCTGAACCGAGCGTGGCCGCTCCATTTCATGTTACCCGGCATTTTCTTGCTCGGGCCCCATGTTACGGCTTGTGCGGCAGTGCTCTTCCTGCTTTCCTGCCGGGAATTTGGCCGAGGTGGCACTTCCGTCCGGAGGAGCAAGCGTTCCACTGTGCGAACCGGGCCTTACCGGTTCAGTCGCAATCCCATCTATCTGGCTTTCATCCTGCTCGTACTCGGATTGTCCGTTTGGTTGAATACTCTCTGGCTGATCGTAACGCT
>DATJWZ010000014.1:0-11704 GCA_035500795.1 Candidatus Eiseniibacteriota bacterium
TCGGAAGTGCGAGCTCAGTTCGCGGACTGCAGGGAGGGAAACCTTCCTGAAAATCTTGACCGGAGCCGGCAACAGTCGAATGCGCGGGAAGTATAGCAGAGTTTTATGGAACCGCTGTCAACAGAAAGGTGCGGATCAGCACTCGTCGACTTTCCAGTAGCCTTCGGCGTGGAATCCCATTTGAAGGAGGCGGTTTTTGGGGTCGTGGCGTTTGCCGCAGCCGGGACAGATCATGTAGCGGCTCCATGCAGTCCCTTTGCGGTCATAATTTTCGGCGACCGCGAATGTGGTGCCACAACTGCAGGGGATGAGGAACATGCGGAAGGGAGCAGTCGCAGAAGTGTCGGTGGAAGAGTTGCGTTGAGCGGGAGATCCCTCCCTCCGCGAAGAAGAACGCTTTGGTCGGGATGACGCCAGTCGCGTCTGAGCGCTTGCCTTTATCGATTTGGCGCGACGCGTCACGATGTGGCTTTAGGCTTCTTCCACAGCGGCCAGAGACTTCTTTTTGCGTTGATTGGATTGCAGAGTTTTTTTGCGGAGGCGGAGAGTTTTGGGCGTCACTTCGACGAATTCGTCGTCGGCGATGAACTCGATGGCTTGCTCGAGATTCAGCGGCTTGAAGGGGACCAGGCGAATGGCTTCGTCTGCCGTCGATGCGCGCATGTTGGTGAGTTTTTTTTCGCGGACGGCGTTGACGTCGAGGTCGGTGTCTTTGGCGTTCTCGCCGATGATCATGCCTTCGTAGAGCTCGACACCAGGACCGACGAAAAGTATTCCGCGCTCTTGCAATCCCCAGAGAGCGTAGGCCGTCGAGGTGCCGGGACGATCGGCGATGAGCGCGCCGGTGAGGCGATGCGGGATCTCGCCTTGCCACTCGGTGTATCCATCGAATAAAGCGTTCATCACGATGGTGCCGCGTGTGTCGGTGAGGAGCTGGCTGCGGAGGCCAATGAGGCCGCGGCTGGGGACGCGGAATTCAATGCGGACGCGTCCGTAGCCGTGGTTGTGCATGTTGGTGACTTCGCCTTTGCGGGAGCCCAGTTGCTCCATGACGACGCCTACGAATTCTTCGGGAACGTCGATGGTGAGGTGCTCGACGGGTTCCATCAGCTTGCCGTCTTCTTTGTTGCGCTTGGTGACGATCTCGGGTTTGCCGACCATCAGCTCATAGCCTTCGCGACGCATCATTTCAATAAGGATGGAGAGCTGGAGTTCGCCGCGGCCGAGGACTTTGAAGGAGTCGGTAGTACCGGTGTCTTCGACGCGAAGGGAGACGTTGGTGAGGAGTTCTTTTTCGAGGCGCTCGCGAAGGTTACGGCTGGTGACGTACTGGCCGTCTTTTCCGGCGAATGGAGAAGTGTTCACCGTGAAGAGCATGGCGATGGTTGGTTCGTCGATGGCGATGGGCGGAAGCGGTGCGGGATCATTTACATCTGTGATCGTCTCGCCGATAGTGATGCCTTCGACTCCTGCAACGGCGACGATGTCACCTAGTTCAGTCTCGGTGATGTCGGTGCGCTTGAGACCCGAGAAGGAAAAAAGCTTCGTGATCTTTGTCTTTTGGAGGGAGCCGTCGAGCTTGGCGATGGCGACTTCTTCTCCAGTAAACATTTTGCCGTTGACGACGCGGGCGATGGCGAGGCGTCCGAGGTAGTCGCTGTAGTCGAGATTGGCGACCAGGATTTGCAACGGGCCTGAGGGATCGCCTTTTGGTGGCGGAATCGTTTTGAGGATTGCGTCGAAAAGCGGGCGGAGGTCTTCGCCACCACCTTTTATATCGACGCTGGCGGTGCCGATTTTGGCGTTGGTGTAGAGGACCGGAAATTCGAGTTGTTCCTCTTTCGCGTCGAGGTCGATGAAGAGGTCGTAAATCTCATTGAGGACTTCCTGCGGGCGGGCGTCGGAGCGGTCAATCTTATTAATAACGACGATAGGCGGAAGCTTCGCTTCGAGGGCCTTGCCAAGGACGTAGCGCGTTTGCGGGAGCGGGCCTTCGCTGGCGTCGACCAGAAGCATGACACCATCGACCATTTTGAGGGCGCGCTCGACTTCTCCGCCGAAGTCGCTGTGGCCAGGCGTGTCGACGATGTTGATTTTGACATCGTGATAGAAGATGGCGGTGTTCTTGGCGAGGATGGTGATGCCACGTTCGCGCTCGAGCTCGTTGGAGTCCATGACGCGCTCGGCGTGATGTTCGTTGGCGCGGAACGTGCCGGACTGGTTGAGCATGGCGTCGACGAGCGTGGTCTTGCCGTGATCGACGTGGGCAATGATGGCGATGTTGCGAATGGAAGATGACATTCGATATTGATTCTAAATTATTCGCGAGGGGGGGTGGGATCGTGGCGAGCAAAGGCTTTAACCACAAAGGACACGAAGGTTCACGAAGGAAACATTGCTAGTGGTCTGCTGTGTTGGTTTCTATCAGTTCTGCGCCGACCTCCGCGCTGCCTTCGGCTTTCAGGCGCAGGCGATACCAGAAAACGATCGTTACTAACGAAAAGATAAAGATGATTGTGGAGATGGCGTTGATTTCTGGGGTGATGCCGCGGCGGAGGCGTCCCCAGATTTCTAGCGGGAGCGTGTTGTCGCGGCCAATGAGGAAGAAGCTGACGGCGATCTCGTCCATGGAGAGGGTGAAGATCAGCAGGGCTGCGCCGATGATGGGGAGCTTCAGATTCGGGATCGTGACTCGCCAGAATGTTTGCCAGTAGTTTGCGCCGAGATCGAGAGAGGCTTCTTCCTGGGAGCGGTCGAGCTTTTGGAGGCCGGCGAAGACTTCTGTGGTGGCAACTGAGATTAAGGCGGTCCCGTGACCTAGAACGATTGTCATGAGACTCAGCTTCGTTGCGGACAGATTAAAGAGCATGAGCAGAGAGAGTCCTGTGATGATGCCGGGCAGGATTAGAGGCAGGAGCACGAGTCGGCGGAAGAGAGCTTTGCCGGGGAAGTTTGCGCGATCGAGAGCTAAGGCCGCGGGGATTCCGAATGCGAGCGCGATAGCGATGGCGGCGAAGGCTACTTCGAGGCTGTTTAGGACTGAGTCCCAGATTGCGCCGTCGGAGAAGAGCGTGCGGTACCAGTCGAGGGTGAGGTTGCGTGGAGGGAATCCACCGACTCCTTGGCCGTTGAAGGAATAGAGTATTAGGACAGCGATGGGGAGATAAAGGAAGGCGAAGACGGCTGACGCATGCACGCGCAACCAGCGAGAACGAGGCGCGTTGGATAGGTGTGTGTTCATGAAAGGCACCCTGGGGATATCGGCGCGAACGCAAGGTCCCTCCACTCCGCTTCTCTTTCCTGATCGGAAGGAGAAGCTCCGGTCGGGATGACAACGCTGTGGGGGGAGACGATCATGAATAACTCCATTTCTTTTCGAGGCGCTCGGAAACGAACAGGAGAGTGACTACGATGACCAGCATACCTAGCGAGATGGCAGCGCCTAGGGGCCAGTTGTACGCTGCGCCGAAGAGACTCACGACGATGTTGGAGATCATGATGCCGCTGGGGCCGCCTAATAATAAAGGAGCGAGGAAGTCTCCGAGGCTCAGGACGAAGGCGAACGTTGCCCCCGCGACTACTCCCGGAATTGAGAGCGGGAAGATTACTTTCCAGAACGTTTGCGAAGGGCTTGCTCCGAGATCGTGCGATGCTTCGACTAGATTGCTTGGTATGTGTTCAAGTGCGGCATAGATTGGGAGAATCGTGAACGGTGTGTAGATGTGCGTGAGCGTCAGGACGACTGCGAAAGGGCTGTAGAGCAGGAACTCGAGTGGATGTTTCGTCAGATGGACGTATTGGAGGAGCGTGTTCAGCACGCCATCGGAGCCGAGGATTGTTTTCCACGCGTAGGCACGGACTAGATAGCTCACCCACAGGGGGATGATCACCATCTGGTAGAGCAGGTCTTTGCGTTTGCCTGCGTAGAACGAGAGGAAATAGGCGAGAGGATAGCCCAGGAGGAGGGAAAAGAGCATGACACGGGCGGCGATCCACATGGAACGCAGGAGCGTTTGCCAGTAGACCGGCTTTTCGAGAAGTTCCTGGTAGTTGGCGAAATTCCACGAGTGCACAATCGTTTGCGCCGCGGACACCGACCAGAAGCTGTAGCAAAACATCAGCGCATAGGGGACGAGCAGGAAGACGGCGACCCATGCCAGCGGCGGGACAGTGACGATGGTGCGGTAGGCGCGGGAGAACATTAGGTTCTTTCCGGAGACTCGCGGACGGGGATGGCGTCGGCGGGTTCGAATTCTACTTCGAGATTCTCTCCTTTAATTCCGCCGCTCGGAGTGCGCAGGGTTAGTACTAGGCCGTCGGCGCATTCGACCCGGACGAGATCTGTCGCGCCATGGAAGGCTTGCACGAGGACTTTGGCCCTCGTGTGGACTGCACCGGGCGTGCCACCGCTAATGCGCAGATGTTCTGGTCTGAGTGAGAAAAGAAATGGGCCGTCTGGGAGATTTGATTTCCAAGAGAGAGAGCCGCACTGCGCGATGCTTTGGCGGACTTCTCCTTTTAACAGGTTCGTGTGGCCGATGAATTGGGCGACGTAGGCTGTCGCGGGCCGATTGTAAATTTCTCGCGGACCGGCAACCTGTTCGAGTTCTCCAGACCGCAGGAGCGCGATGCGGTCGGACATGACCATGGCTTCTTCCTGGTCGTGGGTGACGAAGACGAAAGCGATGCCGACTTCACGCTGCAGAGACTTCAGTTCGACTTGCATCTGGCGGCGGAGGTTGGCGTCGAGCGCGCTCAAGGGTTCATCCAGCAGTAACAGTTGAGGACGATTTACAAGGGCGCGGGCGAGGGCGACGCGTTGTTGCTGGCCGCCGCTTATGTTGGATGGCTTTTTCTTAGCGTGCGCTGTCATCTTTACTTTGTCGAGAGCCTCGGCGACGCGCTGTTTGATCTCGGTGTCAGGACGCTTGGCCACGCGCAATCCGTAGGCGACGTTTTCTTCGACGGTGAGGTGCGGGAATAGGGCATAGCTCTGGAAGACTGTGTTTACTTTGCGGCGGTAGGGTGGTTGGTGGTCGAGGCGGTCGCCGGACATCCAGAGTTCGCCGGAGGTGGCGGCTTCGAATCCGGCGATGATGCGAAGGAGCGTGGTTTTGCCGGAGCCGCTTTCTCCCAGAATAGTGAGGAATTCTCCTTGGGCGATTTCGAGGGAGATGTCGCGGAGGACGAGGTTGGCGCCGAAGGTTTTAGCGACGTTGCGGATGGAGAGGAGAGTCTTTGCCGGCGGTTGGGCGTTCGGCGTTGCAAGGTTCGAAAGTGTGTTGAGAGAGGACATTATTTTCGTTAAGCGGTAAGTGTGGAGACTTTTCAGGCGTCCCTCCGGGACGCATGGGGCTTACGCCTTACCCGCCGCTTAAGCGGCGGGCTATTGTCAACTGTCCCTCCGGGACATACAGCGGCCTACTGTGCGGCTTTAACGTCGTTCCATATTTCGGTGTACTTGGCACGGCGCGGGACATTTTGCCAGAAGTAGATGTGCTTCTGGTAGTTGTCAACGTCGTCGAGGTGAAGCGTCTTTACTTCGTCCGCCGTCATGAATTGCGCGGCCTGGGGGTTCGCCGGGACGTAATGAGTTTTATCCGTGACCAGCTTTTGCGTTTTCGCCTCGATCATGTATTCAAGGAATTTCTGCGCCAGTTCTTTGTTATCGCTACCTGCGGTGATCATGAGGTGATCGATCCAGCCCGTGGTGTTTTCTTTGGGAATCGTCTCGCCGACGGGGAATCCTGATTTCTTTAGATCGGCGGTGTTTAGCGGCCAGCCCATGGCAATCACGATTTCGTGGCTCTGGAACAGATTTGTGAGTTCACCGCCTGTGGACCACATTTTGCGGATCTGCGGTTTCAGTTCCAAGAGCTTCTTCTTCACCGCATCGAGTTGCTGATCGCTGAGATTGTAGAGTTGGGACGGATCAGGCTTGTCGTAGCCGAGGACCTGGGCGGCCATGTAGACAGTGGAGAGGTCGTCCCAGACAGAAATCTTTCCTTTATATTTCGAATCCCAAAATACGTTCCAGGAGTCGGGCGGTTGGGCGAAGGCCGTTGTGTCGTAGATGATGGGATCGGGGCCCCACATGAAAGGAACGCCGTAGACTTGGCCGTTGGCGCGGACTAGAGGAAGAGTCGTGAGTTGTGGAGAAAGTTGGTTGTAGCTGGGAAGCTTGCTGAGATCGAGGGGAGCCGCGAGATTTGCGGTCGCGATCGATGTGGCGACGTCGCTGGAGGGAGAGATAACGTCGTAGTTGCCGGCGCTACCTCCACGAAGCTTGGCCATGAGTTCGTCGCTCGATCCCATGTAGGAGGCGGAGACTTTGCAGTGATTGGCTTCTTCGAAGGCGTTGACGAAGGATGGATCGGCATAGCCTTCCCAAACCAGAAGGTTGAGTGTGGGCGTTCTTTTCGAGCAGGAACCTAGTAATAGGAGAGCCAGCAGAAGGGGCAGGGGACGTGACGCGCGGCGCCAATTCATTTTTCCTCCGACAAATCTTGTTTACAACGACGGGCAGAAGTCGCGGGCTCTTATCAAATCATTCTGTAGAACTCGTATTTGGAGCTTAAGAGAGGGCGAGAACGTTTCTTTCGCCCCTTCAGGGCTCGTTCGCATTCCACTCTTCACCCACGGCTTGCGTCGCGGCCTATATTCTTCCGCCGCTTCGCGGCTAAACTGAACAGATTCAGAAGCGCCCCCAGGTTCTAAAAAGTTGGAGGCGTGTTGACCCATAGGACCATTGTTTCTTTGCGGCCGGGATTCTTCCAGCGGTGCGGGGTTGCGCTTTCAAAATAGAAGCTGTCACCCGGCTTCAAACGATATTCCTCGCCGTCGAGAGTGATTTCCAAATCTCCGCTCAGGACGTAAATAAATTCTTCGCCCTCGTGTGTATAAGGATCGCCACTGCCGGCTTCGGGAGCGATGCGGAACAGATGGGGTTCCATGACTGCATTGCCCCACGCCAGCAATTCCAGGCGAACACCTTCTCCGGCTTCAAGAACCTTGCGGTCTTTGGGGCGGACGAGGCGTCTGCTGGCGCCGCCAGGATTGAAAAAATCGAGGATGTTGGTCTTGTAGAAGCGCGCGAGTTTGCTGAGAGTTCCGACCGAGCCGCTCATTTGGGAGCGCTCGAGTGCGCTAAGGAATCCGACAGAGATGCCGACCGCTTCGGCGACCTGGGCCAAGGAAAGACGGCGACGGGCGCGGAGTTTGCGGAGGTGAGCGCCGATGGCTCCGCCGTTGCCATCCGGGGCGGGCCTTACCTTGCCTTCACGCTTCAACAGTTGCACGATGGCGGCGGCGTTCAGGCCGCGAACCTTGCGCAGGAACCGGGCGCGTTTCAGGAGTTTTACATCTTCGGTGCTATAGAGACGATACTTGCTCTGAGTGCGCCGGGGACGGGCCAGGCCGAGGCTCTCCCAGGAGCGAATGACCGACGGGGAGACACCCACCTGGCGGGCAACATCTCCAATTTTCAAGTAAGGTTCAGGCATGAAGGCTCAAGGAATTGGGCGACATCATAGCGCAAATCTGTAGTTCGGAGCCCGGGAAAAGTGATCCAAGCGACCTATTTTTTGTCCTTGACAGTACAGGTACCGCTTCACTAACCTTGCGGGATTATAGCAAGGTTGTCGGCGGATACAAGCAGTTCGTTTTTCCAACAATCCCAAACTTTTCCCGGTTGTGTGGAGGGTGCTATGTCGTGGTTCGGAGCACGCAGGTTCCGCTTGTGTCTGAGTGTCGCCAGTCTGGTGATACTGACATCTTCTGTTTTGTCGTTTGCCCAGGGTACCGGCGGCCGAATACTGGGCCGCGTTTCGGATCCCTCCGGCGCAGTGTTATCCGGCGCGAGGGTTCTTGCCACCAACGATGCGACCGGTGTAAGCCACGATGCGCTGACGAATGATTCCGGCGATTACGTTTTCCCTGAGTTGCCGGTGGGGACCTACTCGCTGACATTCGATCTAACCGGATTTAAAAAAGCAGTGCGTCACGGGATCACGCTGGACGTAAACCAGGTGATCACCTTGAACATGGCGATGCAGTTGGGCGGAGCGCAGGAAGTGGTCGATGTGACGTCGGAAGCTCCGCTGGTGGAGACCAGCAGTACCCAGTTGGGAGCGGTGGTCAACAACCGATCCGTGAACGAATTGCCGTTGAATGCGCGCGACACGTATCAGTTCCTGCAGTTGCAGCCGGGAGTGCAATCGCAGTTGGGATCGAGCGGCGGGACTTTCTATGGTAGCGACAGTGCGGGATCGGTGTCGGTAAACGGTGGCCGAAGCCGAGCCAACAACTTCAGCGTGAACGGCGGAGACGCCAACGATACGTTCGTGAATTTGCCGACGGTGCAGCCGACTCCGGATGCGGTTGAAGAGTTCCGCGTTATTTCGAATACGTTCGATGCGGAATATGGACGCAACTCCGGCTCTGTAGTGAACGTCGTGACGAAGTCCGGTACCAATCAATGGCACGGAAACGTGTATGAATATTTTCGGAACAAGGTGTTGAACGCGCAGGGATATTTCAACACCATCAAGCCGCAGTTCAACCAGAACCAGTTTGGTGGGACGTTCGGAGGCCCGCTGAGAAAAGACCGAACCTTCTTTTTTGTGTCGTATGAAGGACGGCGGATTCGGCAAGGGCAGTCCGGGGATATTGTGGCGGTTCCGACAGGCGCGGAAAGGACTGGAGATTTCAGTCAATCCGGCGGTTTCGGCGGTGGAATCTCGGACCCGTTCGTGGCGCAAACGCTAGATGGACGGTCGGGGTGCGACACGGCATTAGGACTTCCGGCCGGCGGAATTTTCGGGCTGTATACGACGGCAGGGGCGAACACTTCGAACCCTTTGCCATGGAGCAGCGTATTTCCAACAAGCCAGATTCCGACCAACTGTATGGATCCAGTGGCCCTTGACCTTCTGCGCTTTGTACCGGGAGCAAATCGGCCTGATGGAACGTACCAGGCCGTGCCCACGGGCGCAGCGAATGCCGATCAATTTACAGTGCGCATCGATCACCACATCAATTCGCGCCAGAACTTCAGTTTTTATTACTACTACGACGACGAAAAGAACTTTTCGCCGTTCTATAACTTTCAAGCGTCGGGTGCGAACATCCCCGGCTTCGGAGCGAAAGTCGGATCCCGGTTCCAGCAGTACAATCCAAGCCATACATGGACCATTAACAACTCTGTGGTGAATGAAGCGCGCTTTACCTATATGAGGGAAGGGCAGCAGACCTTCCAGCATCCACAGGCTACGGGTGTGGTGCAGGACTCGTGTTCGTCATCAGCCGCGCAGGCGGTCTGCTTCAACGGGACTTCGGATTCCAGCTTCATTACGAACAGCCTAGGAACAAATCCGCAATACGGGATCACCACCGGGTTGCCGGCGGATCGCACGGGAGTGCCATTTGTCAGCGTCAGCGGCGGATTTGCGATCGGCAATGGATGGGAAGGTGAGTTGCCACAGGTTGGGAACTCATTTATGTGGTCCGATAACCTGACTTGGGTCAAGGGGAACCATACAGCGAAGTTCGGAGCAGATGTACGCCGCGCGCGATTTGACCAGACTCTCTACTACAACGTGAGCGGGCAGTTCACGTTTGACGGGTCGACGTCGAACGACGTTCTATCGAACGATAACTACCCGAGCTATCTGCTTGGACTGGCGGACAGCTATACGCAAGGTTCAGGGCAGCGGGAGAATGTACGGACGACCGGCCTCTATCTCTTTGCGCAAGATAGCTGGAAGATCAATCCGTCATTAACGCTGAACTATGGCTTGCGTTGGGAATTGGACACGCCGCTGACGGATGTTCTGCATCACGTGCAGACTTATCGTCCAGGACAGAACACGGCGAAATATCCGTGCGTTTTGACGGCGGATGAGCAGGCGGACTTTGGAGCCAGCACTTGCGCAGATGCAGGCGTGTTGCCCACCGGACTGGTTGTGCCCGGCGACCAAGGCATTCCAGCAGGGATGACGCAGACGTACTACAAGGCATTCGCACCGCGGATTGGCGTCGCGTATAGCCCGAATTTCGGGAATGGAACGCTGGGCAAGATTTTCGGCGCGAATGGCAAAACGAGCATCCGCGCTGGATGGGGAATGTTCTACAACCCGATGGAGCAGTTGGTGCTCGAACAATTCGGCGCGGAGCCGCCGTTCGGCGGAAGTACCTATCTGCCTTCGACATTCTTCAATACTCCGTATATCGCACAGAACGGTGGAGTAAATCCCAATCCCTTCCAGGGTATTTTGAGCCCGAAGCCGGGGACGAATACCGACTGGGCGAGTTTTCGTCCGATGCTGCTGTACGGTGATTTCCAGCCGAAGATGCGGACGCAATATACCGCGCAGTACAACTTCACGCTACAGCGCGAGCTGTCGCGTGATCTGGTGCTGCAATTGGGGTATGTGGGATCGCAGGGACACCGTTTGCTGGCATCGCATGACATCAACGCTTCGAATCCGCAGAGCTGCCTGGGAATTATCTCGCTGGCGAATACGAATCCGAACTGGGTGACCGACGGATTCGGCAATCAGTCGACGTGCGGACAGTTTGCCGAGGACAATTCCTTCCTGATCAGCCCTCTGGCGGTAGCTCCGGCTGGAGGTTTGACGATTCCTTACAGCGGGGACGGAGGAGGGAATCCGACGGTGATTCCTGGGGGAACTTCGATCGGTTCGGTTGCTCCGAACGGAATTTTCCTGCCCGGATTGCGGCCCTATTCTTCGCCGAATTGCAATCCGATGAGCGGGGGCGGAGTTGGTTCAGGATGCCCGGTGGATGGGATTTCGATCTTCAGCAATATCTTCGCTGAGGACACGATTGCGGCCTCGGCCTACAACTCGTTCCAGGCAAGCCTGGAGAAGCGCTTCTCGCACGGGCTGCAGTTCCAGGCGGCTTATACGTTCAGCAAATCGTTGGATTGGGCGTCGAGCTTTGAAGAGACGGTGAATCCGTTTGACTACAAGGCGAGCCGGGCCCTTTCGCTGTTCAATTCGGCGCAGCGTTTTGTCATCAACTACGTTTGGGATCTTCCGACTGGCAAGCACAGCGGATTCAAGGGCAAGGTCATAGATGATTGGCAACTCTCAGGGATTATCCAGTTCCAGAGCGGGTTCCCGATTCGCGTGCAGACGCAGGATGATAACGAGCTGATTAGCAGCTTGTTCTTCCTGGGGGCGTCCGCGCCGCAGCTGAACGGCTCATTCCAGAAAACCGATCCGAAGCAGATTCAGACATACAACACGTACAACTATGGGCCGGTCAGCGGGCATTACTTCTTCAATGCCGACCAGTCGAAATTTACGGATCCCACGCTGGGAACCTTCGCAACGACGCCGCGATCGCTATGCTGCGGACCTGGCGAGAATCAGTGGGATATCACGGTGTCGAAGCGGATTGCGATTACGGAGTCGAAGTACTTCCAATTCCGCACGGACATTTTCAATCTGTTTAACAAAACGGAGTTCGTGAATCCGGACGGCAATTTCTCGAACTCAACGTTCGGGCAGGTGCTTTCGGCGCGCGATCCGCGGTTGGTGCAATTTGCGCTGAAGTTCTACTTCTAGGAGTAGAGTTAAGTTCTATCCCCCGGGCGGTTCTCCCGCCCGGGCAATCTAATGGCCGCGCAAAATAGCCGGCTTGAGTTATCTCGGAGAACCACGATGTACCCCGATCTACA
>DATJWZ010000015.1:0-4020 GCA_035500795.1 Candidatus Eiseniibacteriota bacterium
CATTGTTCCGCCGCAAATCAACCTCTCGACGACGTATACGGGTGCAGATGCCCTGACGATTGAACAGTCCGTTGCCACGCCCATTGAGCAGCAGATGAACGGCGTGGACAACATGCTGTACATGATGTCCACAAACGCGAATGACGGGACCATGACCCTTAAGGTCACCTTTGACGTAGGCACCAACGTGGACATTGACCAGGTGAACGCGCAGAACCGTTTGGCCCAGGCTAACCCCAATCTTCCCACCTCCGTTAACCAATACGGGGTGACCACAAAAAAGAGCATGGGGCTCCCCCTGCTGGTCGTTTCGCTTTACTCCCCCAACAGCACGTACAGTGGGGAATTCCTCGGGAACTACGCCACCATCAATGTTAACGATGCGCTTTTGCGAATCCCGGGAGTTGGTCAAGTTACGAACTTCGGCGCCGCTGATTATGCGATGCGCATCTGGGTAAAACCTGACCAGTTGACAAAGCTGGGGCTAACCGTTTCTGACCTGACCAACGCCGTTCAACAACAGAGTCAAGTCAACCCTGCAGGTCAAATTGGTGGACAGCCTGCTCCTCCGGGCCAGCAGTTTACCTACTCCGTGCGAGCGCCCGGCCGACTTATTAATGCGGAAGAATTTGGCAACGTCATTGTTCGGCAAAACGCAGATGGATCGACAGTGAGGCTTAAAGACGTCTCGCGAATTGAGTTGGGCAGCTTGGTTTACCAACAAATCGGGCGGTTCAATCAAAAACCAGCGGTGATCGTTTGCATTTATCAGGCCCCCGGTTCCAATGCGCTTACCGTGGCGAACCAGGTAAAAGCAGAAATGAAAGAACTGCAATCCCGATTTCCCCAGGATCTCGACTACCAGATTGCCATGGACACGACCCTTCCGATCACGGAAGGGATGAAAGAAATTGTTACGACCCTGCTTGAGGCAATTGGCCTGGTTATTGTTGTGGTTTTTCTGTTTCTCCAGAACTGGCGAGCAACTCTTATCCCATTACTGGCAGTCCCGGTTTCGCTTGTCGGTACCTTCGCCGTCTTCCCCCTGCTCGGTTTCTCCATCAATACGCTCTCGCTTTTCGGATTGATTCTTGCTGTGGGCCTTGTCGTGGACGACGCCATCGTCGTGGTGGAAGCGGTAGAACATCACATAGAACATGGACTTTCACCCAAAGATGCCACACTAAAGGCAATGGAAGAAGTATCCGGGCCGGTGATTGGAATTGCCCTGGTACTTTCGGCTGTATTTGTCCCGATGGCCGCGCTGGGTGGCATTAAAGGCCTGCTGAACCAGCAGTTCGCAATTACGATTGCCATCTCCGTGCTGATCTCGGCCTTCAATGCTTTGACTCTGTCGCCGGCGCTGGCCGCGCTCCTGCTCCGCCCGCGCAAGAAATCCAAAGGCCTTCTTGCTAAGTTCTTTGACAAGTTCAACTACTACTTTGGAAAAATGACGGAGGGCTATGTCAGTTGGAGCCACGTCCTTATTCGTCGCTGGGTACTCGCCATGGTCTTGCTCCTGGGTATCGCTTTCGTCGGCGGTTACATGGGCAAGGGCTTGCCCACCAGCTTCATCCCGGAAGAGGACCAGGGGTACTGCTTCATCCAGGTTCAACTACCGGACGCGGCTTCCTTGCAGCGGACGGATGCCGTGATGCGCAAACTTGATGACATGTTGGCTCACACCCACGGTGTAAAAAGTTACAGCGGAATCTCCGGATTTAGTTTATTGTCCAACACCTCCGCCTCCTACGCAGCGTTTTACTTCCTTCAACTTGAACCCTGGGATGAGCGCCTGACGGAAGAACTATCTGCTAAGGGAATCATGCAGGGTCTTAACCTGAAGATGCGGAAGGAAATTCCGGAAGCAATTGCATTTGCCTATGGGCCGCCGGCTATTCCGGGGCTTGGTGCGGCCGGTGGATTCACGTTCATGTTGCAGGATCGCAGCGCAGGGAATGTCGCTCAGCTCGCAGAAATGTTGGAGAAAGTAACTGTGGCTGCTCAAAAACGGCCCGAGATTGGGAGGCTGGTGACCACCTTCCGTCCATCGGTACCACAGCTTTTCATAAATGTCGATCAGGATCGCGTACTGAAGCAAGGGCTCCAGTTCAACGAGGTTTATCAGACTCTCCAGGCCTTCTTGGGAGGAGGCTACGTAAACCAGTTCAATCGTTTCGGACGCCAGTGGAAGGTCTACATCCAGGCAGAGCCGGAGTACCGCACGAGTGTGGACAAAATCAACAGCTTCTACATTCGGAATTCGAAGGGTGAGATGGCGCCGCTGGCATCCCTGGTCACGGTGAAGCGTGTTTCGGGGCCTGAGTACACAACTCGCTTCCAAATGTTCCGAAGTATCCAGATCAACGGATCGCCAGCCCCCGGATACAGCTCCGGGCAGGCTATGGCGGCCATGGAACAAGTTGCCAATGAAGTTCTGCCCTCCGGCTTCGGCTATGCCTGGATGGATATGTCCTATCAGGAGAAGAAAGCCGAGGGTGGGCAAGCCGCGGTGTTCGGTATGTCCTTCTTGTTCGTGTTCCTGATTCTAGCCGCACTTTATGAGAGCTGGTCGATGCCTTTCAGCGTTCTGTTGTCGGTCCCCGTGGCGGTCCTAGGAGCGTATGGTGGACTGATTCTGCGCAAGTTTGACAATAACGTATTCGCGCAAATCGGGCTGGTGATGCTTATCGGACTCACCGCCAAGAACGCGATTCTAATTGTTGAATTCGCGGTCCTGGAACATTCGAAGGGCAAGGAACTTGTGGCGGCGGCTCTCGAGGGTGCCAAGTTGCGGTTGCGTCCGATCCTGATGACCTCGTTCGCATTCCTTCTCGGTTGCGTTCCTCTGTGGACCGCAAAGGGAGCGGGCGCCATCGGCCGAAAGGTGCTTGGCACTTCGGTGATCACCGGAATGTCTGCCGCGAGTGCCCTTGGAATCTTCTTCGTTCCTGTCCTGTTCGTTTTGGTCGAGCGCATCGCCAAAAAGAAACCTCAAGTAGAACCTGCACAGCAAGCGGCGCTGGAAGGAGGACAGGACTAATGCGAAAATTCATTGCAGTCGTACTCCTGCCTCTGCTTTTGCTGTCTGGTTGCTCCCTTGGGCCAAAATACAATCGTCCGGCCGTACAGCCACCGGCCACTTTCTATACCGAGCAGCAAGCTACGGCGATTTCGGTAGCCGATCAGGGGTGGTGGGATTTATTCAAAGACCCCGTGCTTCAGGGACTGATTCGCGAGGGATTGCAGAACAATTATGACCTGCAATTGGCTGTCGCGAGGGTTGAGGAGGAGCGCGATCTATTAGGTGTCTCTCGCTCTCAGTACTACCCGCAAGTGGCCTACGACGGCAATATCGCCGGACAAACCTCCCCAATAATTCCGAATCACACCTACTACTCCTACAGTTTTACTACCTTCTGGGAGATTGACCTGTTTGGCCGCATTCGAAAGTTGAACGAAGCCCAACGCGCCGTCTATTTCTCGAGCGACGAAGCGCGGCGGGACGTCAGGCTCCTGGTGATGGCAGAAGTCGCCCGCGGATATTTTCAGCTGCGAGCTCTCGATGAACAGATCGTCATCGCGGAAAGAACGGTCCAGAGTTTTCAGGAAACTCTGGACATCTTCCAGCACAAATTTGAGGGTGGTGCCGCCTCGGGACTCGAAGTGGCGCGTGCGCAAGCGGCGCTTTCCAACGTAGCGGCTACCATACCTGACTTTGAGCGACAGATCATCGCGCAGGAGAACGCTCTCAGCTTGTTGCTGGGGCGCAATCCCGGCCCTATCGCGAGGGGGACCACCCTTGCGGAACAAAATGACCCACCCGAGGTGCCCGCGGGGCTACCGGCAACACTGCTGGAACGAAGGCCGGATTTGCGAGAAGCGGAGCAGAATCTGATTTCCGCGAACGCAAACGTGGGTGTGGCGAAAGCCAACTTTTTCCCGACTATTTCCTTATCGGGATTGCTAGGGGGAGTAAGCCCGCAATTGTCGCAGCTCACGGGAGCTGGCAAGGCGTGG
>DATJWZ010000016.1:0-1187 GCA_035500795.1 Candidatus Eiseniibacteriota bacterium
TCGAAGACGGGTAACTCGGCAATCGATCCGCCCGGCCCTTCGATGCTGAGCACCTGTTCGCGCCCACCCGCCGAGCTTTTGAAGATGCGGACGCTTCCCGACTCCACCACGAACAGTCCCGCGCAAGGTTCGCCTTCGCTGAAGACCATTTCCCCAGCGGAATACGTTTTCGCTGCAACCCGCTCAAGCAAGAAGCCGAGTTCGCCTTCGGAGAGCCCCGAGAATAGAGGGACTTTCGTCAGCGCTTTGGCATGAGTTGTCGGAGGATTTGCCACGGCGGTATTTTAGCGGTATTAACGCGCGCGAGGTACTTTGTAACGGAAGCAGTCGATGGCATGGTCGTTCACCATGCCGACGGCTTGCATGAAGGCGTAACAGATCGTCGATCCCACAAACTTGAACCCGCGGCGTAGAAGATCTTTGCTCATGGCATCGGACTCTGGCGTTCGGGCAGGAAGCTGACGAAGCGATTCCCATTTATTGACTTTTGGCTTGCCACCGACGAATTGCCAGATGTAACGGTCGAAACTGCCGAATTCGTCCTGCACTTTCAGGAAAGCCTTCGCATTGCCAACGGCTGCCGCGACTTTCAGCTTATTGCGGACGATGCCTGGATCAGCTAGCAGCCTGACGATTTTGCGCTGGTCGTAGCGTGCTACTTTCTTGGGATCGAATCCATCAAAAGCGCGGCGGTAATTCTCGCGTTTGTTCAGGATGGTGTTCCAGCTCAGCCCGGCTTGGGCGCCTTCGAGAATCAAGAATTCGAACAGCGTGCGATCGTCGTGGACCGGGACGCCCCACTCTTCGTCGTGATAGCGGATGGATAATTCATTATTCGCCCAGCTGCAACGAATTCGTTCGAGCTTCTTCTTCTGCGCCATCGAGTCCGATCATACAGAAATAACAATGCCCTCTGCGGCCAAAAGCTTTCACCACAGACGGCACAGAGAACACAGGGAAAGCTATTCGAGCGACTTCGGATCGGACTTGTTGACCGGACTGTTCTTATCGAGCAGAGAAACCAACTCTTGCGCGCATGCCGGGACACCGACCTTGCCGTCTCGGATGATATCTCGAGCGCTGACCTTTTTCCCGTAGAGCTTTTCATTCGCGCTCCCGTCCGAACGCAGAGTTGAGCCTTCGAGAGAGACGCCGGCAAACAAGCCCTTGTTTCGTGAATAGGAAAG
>DATJWZ010000017.1:0-2386 GCA_035500795.1 Candidatus Eiseniibacteriota bacterium
ATACAGGCGCAGCCAGTGCAACACCGGAGGCTCGCTGCGCTGGTCAGGATCGTAACGCCCCGGACTCAACGCTTTCTCGACACCGGAGAATTCATTTTGTGCCCACTCGTCCTTTGTGGGATCGGTATAGCGCTTCGTGAACGCCGCGAGCCACGAGCCAATGTATCCACCGCCGGAGACGGTGGAGAGATAGTCGAATTTGCTGAGTAATCCTTTTTGCGCGAGCGCCTGTAGAAACCCAAGATTAAACGTTGCGCTCCGAATTCCCCCGCCCGAAAATGCCAGCCCGATCAAGTTGTCTTCGTGGACCGGCGGCGACACATGTCGCTTCTCGCGCGACTTGTTGAGCCGCTCGCGTTCGCGCTTCAAGACCTCATCGAGTGTTACCGGATCGTCGATTTTGGATCTTTTTGACTTTTTATGTACAGGATGGCGGTTCGCTTCCTGGGAAGAAGCCATGGCTACCTCGACACTAAGATGAACACTCCCCGTGGTGGTGAACACGGTAGCAAACCCGAGAAACTTGCGCCACTAGCACTTCGTTTTGTTCGAAAAATGGAACGGGATTCCACAGATATCTAGGGAGCTCAAAAGTCGACAAATGGACCAAAATGCGATGAATGGCAGCCGCGGAGCGGAGAAAGAATACGGCCCTCGGCACAAGCCGTGGGTGTGCAAAAGCAGAAGTGAGAAGAAAGCCCCGAAGGGGCAAAAGAAATGCTTTTACGGATTTTCTCATCCCAAGTCTCTGCCTTGATTGGTCCTGAGACGGCTCCAGGCAAGTTTTCCACAGCCAAAGCCGTTGACGGCGTTACAATCGCCGCAACATGCAGCCGTCCGTGTTGTCGAACTCACGAACAATCAGCCGATGGCATGCAGGAAACTGACGCGGGAAGTGTTCCAGTGACAGACGACTTCGATCCCGACGATTGGCCGAATGACTACTCACATCCGGCCGCGATTGCCAGCACTTTTGCATCGATCGAAGATCGACTAAAAGAACTTGAAAAAAAGGAACGTGACAGATCGGGAGAGGCAGCGATTTGGTTGTTCGGTTCAGCGATTGCAATTGCGCTTTCCTGGTCCCGGAATGCTAGCATCCTTTACTGCATCGGTCACGGTCTGGCAAGCTGGATTTATGTGATCTATTTCGCCTTCACGCGCTGATCCTTTCTCTTATAGACTTGCATTCGCCAGCTTCACACGTTCTGCCAGCCCTACAGCGTAATATCGGTTGCTGAGAATTGAGCAGATATGCTCGTCGTAATTCCTGTGCTTCGTTCCAATAACCTATTCAACTTGTCTTCCGAATAGATCTGTGTACCCGTTTGCTCCGAGATAGCGACTGTGAACGGGCCTTTGACTCTTCGGTCGTGATTAGAGACTTCCGAAACACAATGCAATCCGAGAAGTGCAGTCTGGCTCGGTTGCATTTGTCGAGACAGAAATTGATGAGCAAAATACAACGCACCGTGATCCACCGTTCCCACCGCGGCAATATCTTGCTGTTCCCATGGCCCGACGAGTTGAGATCGCGTCTTCTTTTTAGCGAAATGCCAGTTCCAAATGAAGGGGACACCTCGATTAAATCCGATGAGAAGGAACCAGCAATCATCTACGAAGTTCTTCTTCGAGTACCCCCTGTGTAGCTTTTGGGCGAGTTGCTTTATCGCTTCTGAAAGATTCTCGGAAAGACCATCAATCTTCTGCTCTCCCAAGTCCTCAACAACCTGTAACCCGTGCAAGCATCCCGAAACACCAATAACCCATTCGCCATTTATCTTCCTGATCTTCCGTCGGTACCGGCAATACATCGCGGCGCCTTGTTCCCGCATTTCTAGAGTGTCACCCACCATCGAAACATGGTCTTTTCCCTTCAGAGCAACAATCAGTGTCATGTGTATGCCTCTAACGACAAGCCCTTTCCGTGAGCAGTACTCGGTGTCTAACTATATCTGCATAAGAAGCTAAGCCATGACCCGGCAAAAGCAATCAGCATAGAGTCAAAAGGTTAGGCGTGTTCCTCCTTAAGGGGAAAAAACGGCAAGTTTCGGGGAGGAGAACGATTCTCACCTCAAATCCTTGGAGGCTGATCACCCAAGAAGCGTTTTCTTGAGAACTTTTCCACAGCCAAAATCACGAATCGTGTGACATCTGACCTTGCGCCTCACAGCCAAGACATCAGATGATGACCAAAGCGGGAGAAGCGATAACGCACGAGATATTCCCGAAATGGGAATGTCGAATCTCTGAATTCGCCGTCATGAAGACGCTAAGTCTCAGGGACTCAAGATTTTGCCCCTAACCCATTGAGCCCCATAGATTATTTCGCGATTTCCCGCTAACTCAAAGATTCCAATAGACCAGAGAGGGGGATACCTCGAAA
>DATJWZ010000018.1:0-2655 GCA_035500795.1 Candidatus Eiseniibacteriota bacterium
GGACAGCCCGACGCGAATGTAGAAGTCGCTTCTAACATCCAGGTCGGGCAACAAATGGCGTTCAAGCTGACGGGAGAAGGTGAGCTCGCGGCTCCAACCGATCAAGGTGGACAGCAGGAAGGCCAAGGCGCGTCAGGCGGACAGCAAGCCGACAATCGTCCGGGAGGTGGACTCGGTCCGCCGATTGACGCTCCGCCTCCGCTGCAGAAATATCAATGGTGGATCATCGGCGGCTTCGCCGCTGTGCTGATCATCGGAGGAGTATTCGTCGCCTCGCGCCAGCAAGCGTCAAATCGCAAAGTCCGCGCCGCTACGACAGGACTATCGGAGATAGAAGAAGCAGAGGACTTCGAGGTCCCAGTCGCGAAAAGAGACCGTAGCGCCGGCGTCTCGCCGGCTGTCGCGGAGGCGCCTCGCCTCCGCACTCAGCCACGTTCCAAGCTGCTGGAAGGTCTAAAAGAAGAGCTCTTTGAGCTGGAGGTCGAGCACAAACAAGGCCGAATCACCCAGCAGGAATATGAGAAAACAAAAGCCGCTCTCGACCACACGCTAGAGCGAGCCCTGAAACGCGAAAACCAGAAGGCCTAACGATCCCGCGCTTATTGCATGTAGTCCGCAGGTCTTCCCGTTAGGCGCTCGATCCGCTTTGCGACTGGCGGGTGCGTGGAGAAGAGGTTTGCGAACATCCCAGCGTTCATTCCCAGAAATGGCTGGATGATGAACAGGTGCGCTGTTGATGGACTTGCCTGCAGAGGCAAACGGCGCGAATAAGCATCGATCTTCTGTAGGGCGCTCGCTAACGCATACGGATTGCCGGTGAAATGCGCTCCTGTCGCGTCCGCCTGATACTCGCGCGAGCGCGATACGGCAAGCTGAATCAAGCTCGCCGCAATGGGCGCAACGATCAGCATGAACAGAGCAGTGAGTCCTCCGCCGCCGCGATCGTCGCGGTCGCGTCCCCCGAATCCGCCGAAGATCATGGCCCAACGCCCCATGCTGGCGAGCATGGTAATTGCTCCAGCGATTGTTGCCGCAACGGAACTGATCAGGATGTCGCGGTTGTTCACGTGTCCAAGTTCGTGCGCGAGGACACCTTCGAGTTCTTCGTCATTCAATAGCTGCAAAATGCCGTGCGTGACCGCAACGGATGCATGTTGCGGATTGCGTCCGGTGGCGAATGCATTCGGCGATTCGGTCGGGATCACGTACATCTTCGGCATCGGAATGCCGATCTTCTGCGTGAGCCGCTCAACGGCGGCGTAAGCGCGTGGCAACTCTTCGCGCGAGACCGGCTGCGCGTGGTACATCGCGAGAGCGATCTTGTCAGAATAGAAGTACGAGACGAAGTTCATGACGACGGCAATGCCGAGCGCCAAAACCATTCCGTTTTGGCCGCCGAAAACGCGTCCGAAAAACATCAGGAGCAGCGTGAGGGCGGTCAGAAGAAACGCGGTCTTGAAAGTGTTTCCCATAATTTTGAAGTAGCTACATCATTGGATGTTGCGCGGAATACCGAGATGCATGTGTTCCATTTTGGGAATCGGGCTTGATCGAGAGGTATCCCCCCTCCCCCCTCGGTCTACTGGAATCATCAAGTTAGAGAAAAATTGCGAAATAATCTATGTGGCTCAATCAGTTACAGGCAAAATCTTGTGAAATAAGGACTTAGCCTCGTCTCCGATTGTTCGCGACGCTTCATCATCCTGTCTTTCGGCTGTGGACGTCAAGGACGCGCATCACGGAGCATGGTGATTGGCTTCCGGCTTGCGAAAGCTATGAGGTCGAGCCGCGAGCAATCCAGAACTGATTCATCTCGAGATGCAAGTTGCGCGCGCTTCATCGTTCATTATTGAAGCTTCCGAAGATTGCTCGAAGCTCACAGCTTGAAGCTTCATGACGACCGTAACTCGGCTGCTTCCCGCACTGTGAATTAGAATCCAATCCGATGTCTCCCGAGACCGCTACGGCTGTGTCCACCAAGGCTGCTGAACTGGAAAAGGCTCTACGCCGCGTGATTCGCGGCAAGGACGATGTCGTCCGCCTCGCCCTGGTCAGCATCTTCGCGCGCGGACACCTCCTCATCGAAGGCGTTCCCGGAGTCGGCAAGACCACGCTCGGACAGGCTCTCGCCCGCGCCATCGATTGCAGCTTTCAGCGAGTGCAGTTCACCAGCGACATGCTGCCTTCGGATGTGATTGGCATCTCGGTGTACTCCGCAGCCGAGCAGAAGTTCGAGTTCAAGCGTGGACCAGTCTTCACCAACGTTCTTCTCGCCGACGAGATCAACCGGACAACTCCCAAGACGCAATCGTCGTTGCTCGAAGCGATGAATGAAGGCCAAGTCACGGTCGACGCGCATTCGTATGAACTGCCGCAGCCGTTTCTGGTGATCGCCACGCAGAATCCGGTGGAGCATCACGGAACGTATCCTCTACCGGAGTCGCAACTCGACCGTTTTCTGATGCGGGTGCGCATGGGATATCCGGACGCGCAGGCGGAACGCCAGATTCTACGCTCCGAAGCAGGCATCGCGCAGTTGGATGACCTTCGTCCTGTGCTTACTGGAGCGGATGTCCTCGAAATGCAGCATGCGGTAAGGAACATTCGCGTCGACGATTCGCTAGTGAACTACGCGTTGGAGATCGTTCGCCGCAC
>DATJWZ010000019.1:0-24545 GCA_035500795.1 Candidatus Eiseniibacteriota bacterium
GATGGGCACGTGGAACCAGAAGGTTTCAACGTGCTGCGTTGCTGGTCGTTCGATGACCCGACAACCGTTTTCCGATTGTTGAATACGATCCGCAAAACCAAACCCGATGTTGTTTGGTTTAACTTGTTGTTTAGCACTTTCGGCAGGAACCCGGTGGTTGCGTTTAGTGGGCTGATGGCGCCTTTGTTGGCTCGCCTTGGCGGACGTTACACCCATGTCACGCTCCACCACTTGATGGACACCGTAGAGTTGAAGGATGTTGGAGTTCGGCACGAAACCCTCTATCGCGCTGCTGGAGCGGTTGCCACGAGAATGATTTTGCTCTCGAACTCAGTTTCTGTATTGATGCCAGGCTATCGAAAGATCCTGAATGACAAATATGGTCGCGACAATGTTCACTTGCGAGCCCACGGCCTGCTTGCGCGCCGTCCTGAATTTCCTGATTTTTCGCGACGCGGCAATCCAACTCACCGCATTCTTGCCTTTGGAAAATGGGGAACCTACAAACGTTTGGAATTGATGATCGAGGCGTTCAAGCTGATCAATGAGCGCATGCCGGACGTGAAGCTCGTTGTTGCCGGCGGCGACCATCCCCAAGCGCCCGGCTACATTGACTCGATGAAAAGGCAGCAGGCCGGAAACCCACAGATTGAGTTCCGCGGATACGTTCCGGAAAGCGAATTGGCCGAATTGTTTCAAAGCTCCACGGTTGCAGTCATGCCATATTCTTCGTCCACTGGTTGCAGTGGAGTTGCTCACCTGGCATGTGCTTTCGGAGTCCCAGTTGTCAGCGCCGATTTGGCTGATTTTCGACAAATGGGACAGAGCGAAGAGTTGGCAATTGACTTTTATCCGCCCGGGGACGCTCGTGGGCTGGCCGATTGCCTCTTGGATTTGCTAAGCAATCTCGACAAGCAGATGTCGATGGCGACCCAGAATTTTTCCGCCGCATTGCGAATGACCATGCCAAATGTGGTTCAAAAGTACCTACGCCATTTTGAATTACAACAGCGCGTTCAGACCCTGCGGCATATCTCGCGCTTTCGGCGTTTGCCGCGGTGGATTCCTTCTAAATCCCTTCTTCTGAGGTTTATGACCCACAATTCTCTGAGTTGGGCTCGAAGGTCTGTCATTTTGCATACTCCTCTGAGCGAAATCTCCCCGGCAGTACTGATGAACCGTAACAAAGGCGCCTTCTTAAACGGCCGCAACAACGGTCCTGGACAGGCAGGCGGAAGTGGATTTCCCACTGACAATCGCGACATAGGTCTTGAGGGTTCTGTCTCCGAGGGAGATGGGAAGAGCGCATCCGCGCGGCGTAGTTCCCAAAATCACAATGGCAATGGCATAGCCAGCACGGACTTTCATGATGAGGGAACGTTTGAGTTCACCGATTAAAAGCGAAGCCAAAGCTCTTGAAGCTCTCGGCAAGATTCCATTCAGACACGTCATTGTGAATTGATTGTCAGATTCTTGGCAACGTAGCGCGTTCCGTCGTAATCCGTCACTGCCGTCACGGTTGCTCCTGGGTGCAGATTCTCGTCTGGAGTTATTGATCGGCTTAGATAGATGTCGTAGGTCTTGTTGTCCGTTGAAGATTTCACAACGACTAAACCGGTGCGCAGGTCAATATGAACTACCGCGCCCGAGAACGTAAAATGCTGTCCGGGCACCGCCAGAATTGAAACTTCCCGTGCAGTATTGTGTCCATCACCTTCAGCCGAGAAGGTGATCGAGACCAGAGATCCTGGCGACAGAATATTCGCTGATACCGGTTTCTCGCCCTGCACGACTCGCGTGTTGGAGTTCAAATGAACCTGCACTGACTTCGGAGAAAGGGAATCCCGCAGGGTCAGCTCGTTTCGCTCGGGTCGGTATTTCACGACGACACCTCGGCTTTCGCCGCTAGCGCGGGTTCCGCCGAGACGAATTGTCCGAGCAAATACTGTGTCGCCGTCGAGAATTGTGTCCAGGTAAATTCGATCTCCCTGCTGTAAGTCCGTGATACTGGCGTCTTTTCCTCCCCGATATACGACGGTGCGCGGATCGTACAAGACCGCCATGTCGCCTCCGCCGAAGACCCTCACCACTACCCTGTCGCGCACGCGGTCGAGTTTCGCAATCGTTCCGCCGATTAAAGTCGCATTCTCGCGTGGGACAGGAGGCAGATCTGGCAGAAGACTACTTGGATCTACCGTAATCGAATCTTCGGTATTCTCGTCCGTAATGCTCGGCTTCCGGGGCTCGATGTTTCCGTCGGTAGCGTTGCTGTTCGGTGAAACCATTGCTGACGTGGCCTGTGCTGATGAGGCTTGGGCCTTCGCAGCCCCGCTCAGGAATGAAGCGGAGAAAATTAAGCCTGCAGCAAAGACAAAAATATGCCTGTATTTTTTCGTTAGCGGCTTCACGGCGAGGTTAGATGCCAGGGTATGGGAGAAAGGTGGCTGCAATTCATTCAATCTGCGTACCTTTAGGACTTCTGGCAGCAAACAAAAAGCGCCGAAAGGCATCCAAAAGTGGTCTGTTTAGAACACTTCAGTTAGACCGCTTAGCGAGGAACAAAATGCCGCTCAGACGCTGCTCTTTTGTTACGGTGTCTACAATCGCCGCGATTACCGTTCTATTAGTGGGGGTTGCTGTTGCGGGGGATCTGCACATTCAGATTCCAAGGCACAGCAAGTTGACTCCGGTGCAGCGTTTGAATCGCGACGGTGTCGAGGCAGTACGTAAGCACAACTATTCGAAAGCCGAGAGCCTGTTCTACAAGGCATATTTGCTCGATCCGAACGATGCGTTCACCCTGAACAACCTGGGTTTTATTTCCGAGATGCAAGGGGAACTGGATCGGGCGGAGCGCTTTTACGAGCTCGCGAACCAGCAATCCAGCGACGCGGTCGTAGATATCGCGAGCGCGCAGAAGACCAAAGGTCAGCCAATGAAAGACGTCGTGGCAGTCGCCGCGGGTCCCCTGCAGGTCAATCATGCCAATGTTCAGGCGGTGCGGCTGCTGAACCAAGGCCGGGCTCCGGAAGCGGATATGCTTTTGGAGCAAGTGCTGAAGGCGGATCCCAATAACATCTATACATTGAACAACCTGGGTGTCGCCAAAGAAATGGAGGGTGAGGACGAGGATGCACTGCGATACTTCGATCGCGCATCGGCCGTTCCATCCGACGCGAGCGCAGTCGTTACGACCAATCGAGTCTGGAGAGGCCGCCAGATCAGCCAGATGGCCCAGGAAAACGCGAAAGCCCTGCGAGAACATCTGACCCACCAGAGCGATCTCACTCAACAAGTTGCTGAACTGAACCTCCGAGGAGTATCTGCGGTCAATCGCAACGATTTGCGCACCGCAGACGCGGATTTTCGCAAAGCCTATGCCCTGAATCCTGAGGATGCGTTCACTCTGAACAATATCGGGTACGTGGCGGAGCTTGAGGGAGATCAGGAAACGGCGCAGTTCTTCTACGATCGTTCACGTCAATCAAACGGTGCTTCTGCCATCGTGGGAGTCGCAACGCGGCAGACAGCGGAGGGCCGAAAGCTCTTCGCCGTGGCGGAAGATAACGATGGCTTGGTGGGCTCAAAAGTAACCGCGGAGAGAGAGGCATTACGGACCCAGCAACAAGGACCAGTCCTCTTGCGCCGCAGAGATAATAGCGTTGTGGAAGATTCAGTCCAACCGCAGTAGTTACGACCCGCTCTCCAGAAAGCGGCCGATATCCGATTCGGGATCGTAGAAAATGTGCCGCAGCATATTCGTCAGATAGCGTGAAAGGGTGTTTACGTTAGTCTTGTACCAGCAGCAGCGCGTCATCGATGGCGACAAGCCGCAAAGGAACTGAAAAGTTTCGAGGTCAGCCGGCGGCTGCGAAAGCATAGCCGCTGCCATTCGATGATTTCCGTCGAGAATGGTAAGGGGACTTTGCGCGTCAATTCCAATCAGCAATACTGTAGGGCTCGTCAGACCCTCTTGCACCGAAGGAGTAATTCTTCGAAGTTTGCGAAAGAACTCGTCCTCTGGATTCTGCTGCGACTTCGCTCGCAGAGAGTCGACCATCTCGGTCAGGTAAAAACTTCCTTCCGCAACCTTTCTCCATTGTGCTCGCGGGAAAAAGCGAATGCGATCGAGATCTTGCCGGGTTAGATCAACCTTGAACCATTCGGTGTCGTCGGGCAACTCGCGCCACATGGCGCCGCGGCGGAGGAACAACAAAGCGCGTCGCAGTGCATTCTCGCGCGCGCTATCGAGGTTCGGTCGAGTCACCAGATACTCAAACTCGTTGCGGTATTCCTCGAATTCCGGATGATGAAACTCGCTGCGCAAGAACTCAGCAATGACGCGGTGCTCGCTCATGGGTTGCATGATCCGCAGTCGGGAATAGGTTTCGGCAATGTCGGTCGGAGCGATCTCGCGGCGAAGCAAAGGCACTGCAACCAGCGCAAACATCATTACCATTAGCCACAGCTGGACATAGATCACTTGAGCCAAGCTGTGGTGGAAGACGCAAATGCCGAGACCCAAAGCTCCGCTGAAGGCAAGCTGAACCCAACTCGTGTTCGCTATCTTTCGCGACATCTCGTATGTGATCATTACTGAACTGAGCGAGTAAATGCCGGCAGTGACGGCGTAGAGAATCAGTAGCGCTGCCAGTCCGCCATAGTTTCCCAGTTCAAAATGGGAGCCGAAGAGTGTTCTCCAGAGAAAACTAGGAATCGCCCATAGAGTCAGGATCAGCACAGAAAGTATCAGGAAGACCATCGACAAAGACATGAACAGTACCGGCCGAGCTTCCCGGTCGCTCTGGCGGGCTGCCGCCGACACCGGAAACATGGTATTTACCACCGACCACGCGCACATGTTTACAAGTCGCCCAACCAGGGAAACCGCCGCGTAAATTCCGGCTTCGTCGGAAGAAAAGAAGTGCTTGACGAGCACTATGTCGAAATTATTGATTATGACCTGTCCCGAAAAAAAGACGATTGCCTGCAGTCCTTCTCCGAACGCAATTGGGAAACGCCGCGTTCGAAGCGTTTGCAGTCCGGGACTAGGTTTCGCCAGGAAGTAGGATGCGATCACCGCGATGACACTTGCCAGCACAGCTCCTTCAACACCTAAGCCGTAACGAATGAGCAAATATGCGCCGCCGAGTCGAACGACGCCTTCCAGCATGAAATTGACTGCCAATGAACTGAAGGCGTGTACGCCTTGTATGTAACCGCGCCGGACCCCGAGTGGAATGTAGAAGGCAGTACCAAGAGCGAGCAGGGAGATGAGTACAGGGTCCGGCAGGTTTAAATAACTCTGGATGGCTCGATTGAACAGAAACAAGACAAGCCCGAGGCTCACTCCTGCGATCCATGCGCGGAGATGCAATGATGCAAAAATTGCCGTCTTTTCTTCTGGAGTTTCATGGCTGGCTACATATTTCGCGCACACAACCTGAAATGAAAGTGTTATAGCAGACGCAAGCATCAATAGCGTGTAGACCGCTGTGGCATGTGCAAATCCGGTCGGACCCAACAGACGGGCAGTTGCCACGTTGTATACAAGGTTGGTGACTCCGACCAATCCCGATCCCGCAAGCAACGCCAGGCTGCCTCCGAGAAGCTTCTGCCGGAGAGCCTTTCCCCGCATTCGGCTCTGGGGTGACGACACAGTGGCGGCATCGGGAGCCGGAGTTTTTGGCAAGAAGCTCATGTTCGCACTGAACCTTTAAAACAAGGTGAGATGCACGATCGGCAAAATCGTATTCCTGGTCGAGCCCGGGAAGTTATAGAACGTCTGTTGCTGAACCCCAATCGAGAAGCGCAAGGGGAACGATACCGCCGTTTCGCCGGATCCATCACGGACGCTTCCTCGGAGTGGGCGCACATACGATACGAGGAACTGGCTTTGTGCATTGTCATACGCGTGAAACCCGGAACCGCGCGAGAGCACGAAGGAGCCTTGTACGGCCCAGCGCGGCGTCACGCGGAAGTCGAATCGACCTCCCGGTAAGAAGGCCTGTGCCAGCGCATAGTCAGTGTTTTGCACGCGCCATGACCGTAAGTCCTCCGCAAGAATCGCAGCCGTGATACGGCTTCCGAAGTGGCGCTGGAGGCCCACGTATGCCGTCGTATTGAAATACTCTTCTACCATCGGGTGAAACAACAGATCGCGAACCGAATATCCGGTGATTAGAGACGTACTGCCCCAGGGCCGGCCAACCGTGAATTCAATGTTGGCGAAGGCGTCGCGCGAATTCAAAGTACGATCGGTGAATGGTCCAGCTTCTCTTGCGGCGCTGCCAGTGATCGAGACCCAGTTAAAGAAGGAACTGGTATAGACGTACAAGAACTGCCGGAATAGATTCTGACTCATATAAGTCGGCGAGATTGTGTCTCGGCGAATCGTAAACTGAAGGCCGCCATTGAACGTCACCGTATTTGTGCCGAAATGAAGGACCGGGTTGACTCCGCCGTTTAAGATCGTGTCGTAAGTATTGCGATCCTGTACCACGCCGACACTCGGGAACAGCAATCGCCCGACTGTCAGACTCTGGCCAACGAACCCAGTGATGGCGGGAAAATGTCCTAATTGCACTCGGTAATGCGCCTGAGCCAAGTCCTGGAACGAATGGCGCGGGGGAGGCAGTAGCGAAGGATCGGTTACGTGCAGGATTTTTGAGTCGAGTTGATAGACGTTGATGTCTTCGAGAGCAGGTGTAAACAAAGCTTCCGGAGCAACGCTTACTTTCTCATTAAGCTGTTTTCCGGCTTCTTCTGCCTCAATGTACTGCTGGGTCTCAGCGATGCCCTGATCCTCGACTCCTGCCACAGTGCTTGCCTGTGCGAATGCGGCAAGTGAATGCAGTGGATCCTGCTTCTGCCGATACAGGTTAGCCGCCGCCATCATGTAGTCATAGTCGCCAGCGAAATCACTCGATGGACCGAGACTCGCCAAAGCCTCGCCTGCTTTTTCCGTATCTCCTTGCGCTAAATATGTATTAGTCAGGCCGATTTGGACACTCCGATTGTTTGCCCCCGAGAGCTTGGCCCGGTTGAAATAGTTTTCCGCCAGATCGAAGTCGTGCATCCCGAGGAAAATTGTTGCGGCATCGGCGTAATCCTCACCAGTGACCGGGCTATCGGGGAACATACGCGCTTCGGCGAATCCTAAGGCGATCTGGCGCCGTGCCTCATCCGGATGACCCTCACGAAGGAATATCTCCGCGATGGACATGCGAACTCCTATGCGGTTGCCACCGGGAACATCAAGCGCCTGCGCGAAGCGCTGCATGGCAGCATCGCGATCGCCGAGCGTCAGAAAAGCCTCACCTGTCGATGTCAGGATCTCGACTTTGTCCCCACCCAGGCGTTCCGCCGAGGCGATGTCGCGGAGTGCTTCATCACGGTTCCCTTGCTTTGCTTCAACCTGCGCCATCAACGCATAAATCGTCGGGTCGGATGGTGAAATCGCCAGAGCCGCCTTTAATGCGGCGGTGGCCTCTGCATACTGCCGCATACGATAGAGAACGTCGGCATAGGCGATTTGCGTAGTGAGGTCTTTCGGGTCCTCCGACAAAGCGATGCGGTACTCCGATGCGGCGTGCGGGAAGTCCGAGCCTTGACGGAAGGCCTCCGCTCGTGCCAGATGCCACGCGTGCGATTTGCCGGAAATCTTTTGCACCGCATCCAGGTGCGCTAGTGCCGGTTTCGGATGGTGCAGTTGCAGATACGAGTAAGCCATTCCGAGGTGAGCCTCGCTATTGCCAGGCTCAAGTTGCAAGGCCGTCTCGAAATCCTTGACGCCCTTGGCCGGTTGCTTGACATCGTTATAGACGAAGCCACGATCCGCATATCCCGACGCCATTTTCGGATCGAGTTCGAGCGCTCTGGTGTAATTTCTCAGTGCCGCTTCGTGATCGCCGTTGTGCGCATAGACATTCCCTGCGATAAGCGGTAGATCCTTGTCTTTCGGAAGAGCCGGTTCGTACTTGTTTACGAGAGCAAGCGCTTCATCGTATCGGCCCAGGTAGTAAAGGTCGTAGGCGAGGTAGTCAACTCCTTCACGATCATTTGGCAGTTTCGAGATAACGTTGTACCCGAGCTTTGCGGCTACGTCATACTGGCCTTTGAACGTCAAATAGCGTTCGCGCTCGCGCTGAACTTGCGGGCTGGCATTGATCTTGTCATTTCCACGCTCAAACCAGTGCTGCGCAAGATCCAGGTTGTGGGATTCAATTGCCGCGTTGGCGCCACCAGCGATGATCATCGCGTTTGTGGGCATGCGGTCGTATGCATGTTCGTAGTTCGCTTGGGCCGCTTGGAAGTTCCGTTGAGCGGTGTACAGATCTCCTAGAGCCAAATAAGGGGCGTAATCCTTGGGATGAGCTGTAATCGCGCGCGAAAAGTAGCTTTCCGCAAGCTTAGTGTCGCCACCATCACGTGCCAGATAGCCGAGCGCAGAAAGAGCTTGACGATTATTCTTGTCGATGTCGAGCACCTTCGTGAATGTGTCGCGCGCAGCATCTTTCTGCCCGATCTTCCACTGGAGCATTCCGAAATTCATCAGCGAATTCACGTTCGTTGGAGCTAGCGCCAGCGCCTCTTTCAAGTCGCGATTTGCTGCGTCGTAATTCCCCGAAGCTGCCTCGACGGCACCCCGGAGCCTTAGCAGCTCGGGTCGCTGTGGATCGGGAACCTGAAGGTTCTGGATAGCAGCTGAAGCAGCCTGCAGTTGTTGCTTGGCTTCGGCGTCGTTATCCTCGCGAACGTAAACTTCGTACAGGTTCAGTCGAAGTTCGATTGGGTAAAGCGGGCCCTCTTGTGGCCGGGGCGGCAAATTGCCGATGGCCGCTTTGTATTCCTGTTCAGCCTCGGGAAGACGCTCTTCTCCCTCCGCGATGTTTGCGAGAATTGCGTGCAGCCGATAGCTATTCCCATCGATTTTGCGGGCTTCATCAAGAAACGGTTGTGCTTCATCGGCGCGTCCCAGACTTACCCAAGCTTGAGCAGCGCTCAGATCAAGCGCGATGTTGCCCTTAGTGCTTTTTGCGAGGCGCGAATAAAGATCCGCGGCGTCCTGTTGCCTTCCCGCTAACCCGTACGTATACGCGAGCTCTGCCTCGACATCCGCATTTTTCGTCGGAATCGACTGCAACGTCTTAATGGCTTCGTCATATTTTCCGTATTCGCGATACTGCGCCGCCACCGCCCGCTGCACTTCGGGATCACGAGGTGCACGAGCTTTTGCTTTGTCGATGTACAAATTCGATTGATCCGGTTGTCCCAGTCGATCGTATGCGTGCGAAATCAAAAGATCATTGTGAGCAGAGGGCTGTAGCGCTTCGGCGCGTTGTAGTAGTTCCAAGGCAGACTTGGGATCCGTACTAAGCATCAACTCCCCTGCCAATTGCAGGCTGTTGGCGTCTTTTGGATTGAGGTCAACAACTTTTTTAAGAAGCTGCTCAGCCTCTTGATCCCTGCCCATCTTGGCGTAGGTTTGTGCCAGACCTGCCAAACCACGAACCGAATTCGGCCGCAATTTAAGTCCACGGTCATACGAGTCGACTGAGAGCTGGAACTTTTCGTTCAGCCGCGCGCAATAGCCAAGCAGAAACCAAAGTTCGGGATCCTGAGGCGCCGATTTCGCAGCTTGTTGAGCGAAATTGACCGCAGCCGCATAATCGTTGCGTTTCAGAGCTTCATCAGCAGCCCGGGCCTGCCGCGCTACCTGGATGCCGGCACCCCAGCTGAAGTCCTGACTCTGCCCATTTGTGGTTTTGTTGGACTGTTTACCGGAAGAAGAGGAATTGCTCCCGCCGACATCGAACGTTTGGGACTGCCCCATGCCCGGGGCCGAACCTCCCAAGAATATGACAAGGCAAAAGCCAGTGAGCGGAAACCAACTTTTCACAGAGTCACCACAAGCCAATGATTTCGGAGCCTATTCAAAGAAAGCTTCCGGCACGGGGCATCCTGCGGAAACTTCCTTCCGACCAGGTATGTCCTGCGGCCCCTCTGAGATGCTGAAGGAGTACTGAAGTTTGCCTTCTTGTGGCACTTGGGTTGCTAGAAGTCGTAATGCCCGTAAACCTTCCGCTATTTTTTCGAATCAAAGATCGCTGCTACCGGCAGGAGTGTGTTCTGAATGATTGCAAACGCGAGCTATTCCCGTCCGATTCCGTTGATTGCAATTGTCCTTGTGGCTTTGGCTGTGCACGGGCCTTTGCTGCTCATGCAGTTGCCGGCTGGATCCTTTGACGCGAACTTTCACATTTTTCTTGCCTCTCATTACGCACATCACTGGTTCAACCCGTGGAATGAAAAGTGGTTCGCAGGTTTTTCCCAAACAACGTATCCGCCGTTGACTCACCAGTGGATCGCTCTGGTCTCGAATATTGCTGGGCTGAAGATGGCCTACATGCTGGTGCAGCTTGTAGCGGTGCTGTTGCTTCCGGTAGGTGTTTTCCGATTTGCCCGCATATGGGTCGATGAACGGTCCGCAAGCTATGCAGCGCTCGGAACAATCTTTCTCGGCTCGCTCGCCTTTCTTACGTACCAGGCGGGTCAGCTCGCAACAATCACGTCCGCGGCCCTCTATTTGAATGCCTTACCCTATTTTTATGACTGGTCGATGGAAGGCTCGGGGAGATCTTTTGCGAAGGGGTTGGCGGTCAGCCTGGCGGCTGCTGCGGCTCACCACGTAACGCTAATCTTTGGAACGATTTTCTTCGCAGCGCCGGTGCTCTGGCTTGCTTGTATCGACGCCAGGGACGGTCGCGCACGAGGGTCCTTGGGGAGCGTCATTGGGCGGGCTTTTGCGTTCGCCATCGTAGTGGCTGCGGGAGTAGGTATTGTTCTCTTACCGTATTGGCTCACGCTGATTCAGCACCCGATTCATCAGATGCCCATTCCTCACGATAGCCGTTCGAACTTTCTGCTGCACTCGATTACGGCGATTAATTATTTCGTGATCCCTTATGGCGCCCTTTTACTGGCTCTGCCATTCATCGTTTGGCGGGGAGCCTCGGTCCGTAGACTTCGCCCTCTGCTATTTGGATTCTGGATAGCTCTAATTTTCGGCTTAGGTGGTACGACACCTCTGCCACGGTGGTTGCTTGGCCGCGCGTTCGAAATCTTGACCTTCGAACGTTTCACATTTTGGGCGACGCTACTGGCCATGCCCATCGTAGGGTTACTCGCCATTGAGTTGCTCGATCGATTTCAAGCGAAGGGCGCCGTGGCCTTATCGCTAGCAGCGGTCGCAACGATTGGCGCAGCTTTAGCCTGGCTTACGACGAATCCCTACCGTCCTGCCCGAAGCATCAATGTTGATCCCGTCATCGCGTTCCTCAATCGCGATGGGCACGACGGTTTTCGATATCTCACTCTCGGTTTCGGGAGCGAACTGGCGAAGGTATCCACTTACACCGATGCCAGCAGTGTTGACGGAGATTACAATTCGGCGCGGTTGCTACCCGAGATGACGAGCTACGGATCCGCTCAACTTACAAATTCCAAGTTCTACGGCACAGCGGGGATGGCTTCGCTACGTGCAATGCTGGAGCACGCCAACCGCTATGGACTCAAGTACATCTTCGTCCACGATCCCTACTACGAACCGCTTCTGACGTTTGTAGGTTGGAGGAAAACCGAGACGTTCAATAATGGCGAAATTACGGCTTGGTCGAAAGATGACGTGCCTCCCGCCCATCGCATTCAGTCGGATGCCGTACCGTCGGCTTGGATGGGATTTCTTTGGGGCACTCTCCCGATCGGCGTAAGCATATTGGCGATATTCCTTGTTCTATTCTTTCCGCCCAGGAAACGCCTACGAAGATCTGTTGAGTCGACAACGTCGCTTGAGCAACACGAGCAGCATTATGTCGCCTGACAAAAGACAACATTCGTTTAAGGACGAGATATGAAACGCACTCTGCCTATCGTCATCGCTATCGCCACGGTAACAGTGTTCTTGATGTTCGTTGGACTGACAAGCGTTGGGCAGTCCCGCGGAACCGTCGGTATCAATTCCGGAGGGGCCTTGCCGGGTTTCTCGTCAGATACCTCGACTCCAGAAAAAGCGTTGAACAATTTTCTTCTTGATGTCCAGAAGCGGAACTGGGGCCGCGCATTCGCCAATACCGACCGAACGAGCGACGCAATCAACGAGCAATCTTTCATACAGGATTGGGTTGGATCGAGCGGCGGTTTGCGTTCATTCTCCGCTCTCGAGCACTTCGACACACGGCCGCTCCACGCCACCGATTCCGAGGCCCAAATCCGGGTGCATCTGCATTGGACAACTCCGGTCGGTCCCGTCGAAGATGTGCGCGACTTCCGGTTGAGGCACCATGACGACAGCTGGAAAGTTGTCTGGGACGAAACTCCGCGTCCCAACGTCCCGGCTCAGATTGTGCCAGTGAACTATCTTCGCTGGGATCTGGTGACGGGAAATGGCAGCGATGAGTGGGGGGCGCACAATGTCGACGCTCCCCACGTGAGAATCGTCTCTATGAATGCAGTGGACTCGTCTGAGGGCGTCGTCATTATGGGCGAAGTTGTAAATGAGGACACGGTTCCTGCCTTTGTGAACGTCAATGCAATATTGCTAAATGGTAACGGCGGCACGATTGATGACGAAAGCAGCTTCGACAAAATTCTTCACGTCCTTTTGCCTAAGCAGGTTTCGCCTTATCGTGTCGACTTTCCCCATATCAGCTTGAGCAAGATCAAGAACGTGCGCATGGACGTAAAAGCAACTCTCGTACCGGCATCCTCCGATCCCGTCATTGGGGTCATGAACCAGAAGCTTGAAACAGACGCGCAGGGACATACGGTTCTGCATGGCGAGCTGATGAATGAAAGCGGCGAGACCGTAAACATTCCGCATGTCATCGCGAGTTTTTACGACAATAGCGGCAAGGTTGTATGGGTATCGGATGGCTATGTCGAGAAGGCTCTCCTTCCGCAATCCACCGAGGCTTTCGCCGTGGAGATCCCACAATCCGTGGCGGGAAAGGTCCAAAATTTCCATGTCGTCGTCAACCAGTACAGCCTGGAAAGGTCATAAACTTATCCTGGCATTGGCGCTTGGGCTTTTGGGCTCCTTTGCTCTCGCACAGGATGTGACGCTCCAGGTTCCCGCGGGCCTTATCGCCGGCAATGCCGCAACGATCGGGACGAACGGCAGCGGAAGCGCAACCTTCTACCTTGTAGGCCCCGCGGCGTCCATCAAGCGGGAGGTTGAACTTGGGCGGGAAATATCTCTCGCTGCTAAGGATTTGCAGGCGGCTGGGCGCTATGTGGCGGTGGTCTGCTCCAGCAATTGCACAAGTCAAGTTTTTTTCGTAGCGCCGGGTAAGCCCGTCGATCTTAGCTTCATCGTTCACCCCTCGCGTGCACCAGTCGCCGAGAATGAGGCAATCAGCGGCGTCGCCCTGACGTTCGATGAATTTCGCAACCTTGTCGTGACACCTTCCACTGTGCAATTTCAGTGGAGCACCAAGGGGTCAAACCCGATGTCGCGTTCGTCGCAGACACGTGAAGGCATCGCATGGTTCCGAACGAGTTCCGGAAAGACAGCGGGTCCTCTGCAGATCTCAGCGGCAATCGGCAATGACGTAAGCACGCGCAGAGTGGTTCAGCAGGTTGCATCCATTCCCTGCAATTTGAGGATCAAAGGTCAGCGCACGGCTAAAGGGATTCTGGTGGAGACAGAGCCGATTCGTGATTGCTCGGGAAATCCAGTTCCTGATGGGACCGTGGTGACCTTTACGGCACGGGATGGTGCGAAGATGAGCACCGTGGATGCCCCGGTGAAACAAGACGTCGCCAGGGCGACCATATTGGCGAAGGGTCCCGTGACAATTTCAGCTGCGTCTGGCGTTGCGATGGGGAATGAACTGCGCTTGAGCGGAAAGGAGTAGCCGAGATGCAAACGCGATTCCACAAAAGGGTTGAGTTTGCTGCGTTATTGCTGACACTGATTGCGGGAGGTTTCTGGCATCCTGCTCTTGCTGCTGATTCTTCTCCAGGAGTGACCTTAAATGTTTCAAAGGCTAACCCCCGTCAAGTAGAACCTCTGACGGAAAGTGCGATATTGCGTGATTACAAATTCGCATGGGGTAGTCTCGGTGCTGCTCTTCAGTCCAATTCGCTGGCGCCGCTTAACGGACCCTTCGTTGGTGAAGCCGCCAGCCATCTCGCAGCGGAAGTGAAAACCCAGCAACAGAATGACCTCACGTTGCGTTACGCGAACCAAAGGCACAAGCTAGAAGCGGTCTTCTACTCACCAGAGGGAGACATCGCCGAGTTGCACGATACTGCCGAATACGACTTCGAAATTCTCGCTGGTGGAAAGAGCATACACAGTGAGCATGCAGTTGTTCATTACATCGTCTTGATGACGCCGGGTGCCGACCGGTGGGTGATTCGTCATCTGCAGGCCGTTCCGCAATTCTAAGGCCCTTCCGCCCGCGCCAACCACCCTGGCATCTCTGGCATCAAAACTCAACCACAGCCGTGGTCCACTGGAGTTCTGCCTTGTCGAACAGACTACTCGCGCTCGCAATCGTGTGCTTCATGGTGGGTACGGGATGTACCACACCGGGCATGCGAACTAACGTGCGTCAGAATCTCCAGGCTCCCAACAGCGGGCCGAAATTGCTCGCCGTTTATATGCCATGGTTTGGCGATCACGTCCACATGGACGTTGGCTACGCCAGCTATGATCCCTCGGTGCTGCGACGCCAAATTCAGCAAGCAAAGCACATGGGAATCTCCGGTTTTGTCGTCGACTGGTATGGTGCCAGCCGTCCTTTCTCCGATCACAATTTCGCATTGCTTCAAGAGGCTGCAGATGAAGATCATTTTCAGGTTGCGCTCCTTTACAACGAGCCTGAGGACGAAGATTCGCAAGCGACGGATGCAGCCATGTCAGCGTTCGATGAGGCATATCGGTCCTACATAGGACCATCCGCGCCTCACCGTGGCGCTTACCTGACATATAACGGGCACCCGATGATCTTTATCTTTCCTAAACGCGGCCATGTCGATTGGAACCGCATTATGGAGCACTGTCAAAGTTGGGAGTTGCCTCCGCTCATCATCTACAAGGATCAACCTCCGGCTCAATATCTGAACGCTATAGCTGGGATGTACGCCTGGGTCCAGCCAGGGCAGAAAGGGTGGACTCCCGACGGCAGCAACTGGGGTGAACAGTATCTCGACTATTTCTACAAGAACATGCGGGCCCATCATCCAGACAAGATAATCGTCGGAGCCGCATGGCCGGGCTTCGACGATTCGGCAGCATCCTGGGGCTTGAATCGGCATATGGCCAGCCGTTGTGGCCAGACCTTCGAAGACACGCTACACCTCTACACACGTTATTTCGACGCTTCCCATCCCCTGCCATTCGTCATGATTGAAACATGGAATGACTACGAGGAAGGCACAGCGGTGGAACGTCTGAATTTCGCCAAGTGCAGCCAGGGTGCGCCTGCAACGTCGGCCGGCAAGTAACGTTGCACCAACCAGCCGCAATCCTACGTGCATCAAAGCCCCGGCTGTTCACCCTTGTAACTACTGGAGTGTTTCTACGATGGCCTCATTGCGCGATCCACAGACTCAGTTTCGTTTCTTATCTGAGCTGCTGCTGTCCTCACCGAGTCATGCCTCCTCGGTTACAGGTCCGACGCTTGCGGGCATTCCCGAGCGCGTCACCGATACAGCCAAAGCGCTTACAGCGGCGAACCTTGAGGACCTCAAGAGTCTTGCGATGACGAATCATGTCATCGTTCGATCCTTCGACGCGCTCCAATCAATTCTTCGGGCGCAGGGGGCATCGGAAGCAGCTGAATTTGCCGCATCGGCTTTGCGAAACGAGAAACTTCGAATCGACCACGCCTTGCGTTCTCTGGAGCGCATTTGCAGCGCGTTGGAGTTGAACGGCTGCGCTGTCATAGTCATTAAGTCGCTAGACCACTGGCCGGATCTCGGCAGTGACCTTGATTTGTATACAGATGCGGACCCAGCCAGAGTGGTGCAGATCATGGCGACTGAGTTCAGCGCGAAGCTAGCCGAGCGCAGTTGGGGCGATCGCCTCGCGAACAAGTGGAATTTCATCGTCCCGGGTCTTCCAGAAATGATCGAGGTTCACATCGGGCGCCTGGGTCAGACGGGTGAGCAAACTGACTTCACCGAGTCTCTCATGAGACGAACTCGTGTTGTCGAAATCGGGCAGCACACCTATCGTGTGCTTGCCCCCGAAGATCGCATCATCATCAGTACCATGCAGCGAATGTACCGGCACTTCTACATCCGGCTCTGTGACATTTTGGACAATGCACGTCTCATTGATGCCAAGCAGGTCAATTTCGACGATCTCCACGCGGTAGGCACTTCGACGGGTCTGTGGGAGGGAATTGCGACCTATCTGGTGATCATCTCTCAGTATGTCGAATCGTATCGAGGATACGGTGTGCCCTTGCCTTCCCTTGTTTCACGATCTGCCAAGTTTGGTGTCGGCCCTGTACGCTTCAGGAAGGACTTCCTGCGCGTTCCAATTCTGCCGCATTCTCTTAACCTCTATGCAGGCGAACTTAAGACACTGATTCTACAGGGACAACTCCGGAACAGCCTTCGGCTAAGCCTGCTTCCAGGTCTAGCCACAGCAGCTGCTCTCGAGATGCGGGTGACGGGAAGCGATAAAGGCATTTGGTAAGTTTCAAGAATGTAAATTTCAAGGTTCTAGGTACTTCGCTCGATTGTTACCCGATGGGTACACGCCTAGCCTTTCGTAAGGCCAGATTCGTTAAGGAGTAAGACCTGCGATTTTTAGGGTGCTACCCGGAGTTTTGGTGATCCGAATCTTGATCGTCGACGACAATCCCACAGTTCGAAGGTATCTCCGTGCCGTGCTGGAGCAACAGGAGTCTTGGCGCGTCACGGGAGAGGCCCGAACGGGAGCAGAGGCTTTACGGCTTGTTTCTGAGGCTCCGCCGGACCTCATTGTCCTGGACTATCGAATGCCGGATTTGAACGGGTTAGACGTAGCGAAGCAACTTGCGCACTCCTTTCCGAAGATTCCGATCTTGATGGTGACACTGCATCTATCGAAACAGCTAGCGGAAGCCGCCCGCGACGCGGGAATCCGCGGCGCCTGCGCCAAGCAGGACATCGGTTCCGTGGTAGAAGCTGTTGATATTCTTTTGCACGAGAGGACTTACTTTCCATCGATCGGATCGGACGCACTCCGTGCTTGAGAATGAATGGGGACAAATGTAAAGGCGAATACAGGGTTTCCTGTATTGGACCAAATTGTCATGGAAGTTAGCCTCACTATTGAGTTACGGCGCTTCCCCTAGCCAGGTTTCCTAGCGCGTCGATTTTGCGGTTATTGGTCAGGCTGTCACATCCGTTAGGGTTAAAATGTGGCGAATCGTCTGGTCGGTCTCCTCCAAGGAACTGAAACGGAATGACAATTCGCATACTTGTGGTTGACGATCATCCAATCGTGAGGCAGGGGCTGAAAACCCTATTGGAAGGGCACTCCGGTTGGCAGGTGGTCGGGGAAGCTTCCGATGGCGCTGAAGCTATCGAGAAGGCTAAGGATTTGACTCCCGATGTGATGGTGCTCGATGTCACGATGCCCAGAATGAATGGGCTAGAAGCATGTCGTCTCCTTCGTCGAGAGTCACCAGAACTCGAGATTTTGTTTGTAACCCAGCATGACTCACCGCAGATGATGCGCGAGGCTCTCGAAGCTGGGGCCCGGGGTTATGTTGTGAAATCCAATGCTGCTCGCGATCTGCTTGCAGCGGTGGAAGCTGTTAGTCAGCACCGTGTATTTACGGCACTCAATGAGCGCAGTTTCCCACAATTGACCTAAGAGGGGACTGCCTTGATCTCCGCTTTGGAAGGGGCTCTGTATATGAAACTCAGAATCCTATTAGCAGACGACCACGAAATCGTACGCCGCGGCCTACGCGCCCTTCTCGAAAAGCACGAGGGCTGGGAGGTGTGTGGCGAAGCAAGCGACGGCCGCGAAGCCGTCGAAAAAGCTTTGCAGCTGAATCCCGATATCGTGATTGTCGACATCGGCATGCCGAACCTCAACGGGCTCGACACGACCCGTCAACTGCTGCAGCACGATCCACACTTCAAGGTCATCGTCCTGACCATCACCGATTCAGACCAGGTGATCCGCGAAGCGCTTGATGCCGGCGCGCGGGGATTTGTGCTGAAGTCGGACGCGGCTCGCGATCTGGTTTCGGCCGTCGAAGCACTGCAGAATAAGCGCATGTTCTTCACACCCAGAGTCAACGACCTTGTCCTTGCCGGCTTTCTTGAGAAGGGCCAAACCGTGTCGCGCAATGAGGCTCCAAAGCTCCCAACTCTTACCGCGCGGGAGCGGGAGATTACTCAATTGCTCGCGGAGGGAAACAGTTCAAAGGAAGTTGCATCTTTACTGAATCTCAGCACCAAGACGGTGGAAACACACCGCAGCAATATCATGCGAAAGCTCAGTTTTCACTCAATTCGTGACTTGGTTGTATACGCGATCAAGAACAACCTGATCCAGATTGAGCTTCCGCCGCCGCCGAAATCTCCTGCGGGTCCGACGGCGGCGTAAACGCAGTCGGAACCCGCTCATTTCATTGCTTCTCCCGGATAATACCCATTGCGGGTGCGTACCGTCAGGTGGGTGCGCCCGGGTCCCTTGGCTTCAACACGGATGCTCTGATACCCAGTTCCAATCTTTGGCCCGGGATTGTATGTGAGTGTGTACTGACTGCGTATATCATGCGCAATCTCGCGCGTGATTTCATCGACTTCATCCAGTGTCTGCGGAAAGAACGCCACACCCCCGGTACTGGCAGCCAGCTCTTTTAATGCCTCTCTGCCCGACTTGCTCATACTCTGACCTTCAGTCAGCCCTATTGCGTAAAGAGTGGCTCCTTTGCTCGACTGTAATTTATGCATCGCATCTTGCAATGTTTCGCGGCTCATATTGTCTTGCCCATCAGTAATGACGAGCAGCACTTTCTTGTCAAGAATGGGGTGAGCCCGCAAGTGCGTGTTTGAGGCGACTACCGCGTCGTAGAGCGCAGTGCTTCCACGGCTCGAGACCTGACGCAACGCCGCCTGCAGTAAATTCACATCAGAAGTGAAATCCTGGTCCAAGTATGGTGTTTGGCCAAAGTTCACCACGAAAACTTGGTCTTGTTGATTGCTTGCCCTAATAAGATTCAGCACAGCCTGATTTACCTTCCCGCGCTTGTCCCGCATTGATCCGGAATTGTCGACCACAATCCCCAGTGCAACCGGGACATCTTCCCTTCGAAATGACGAGAGCGTCTCGGGCTGGCCATTCTGAAATACTGAAAACGCACTTCGATCCAGTGACGTGACTAGACGCCCTGTCTCGTCGACAACCGTTGCATGTAGCACAACTTCCTGAACTTGTTTCCTAAACACAAATCGGCCCTGATCGTCATCCGGACTAATCGAGCTTTCAGGAGTAATCGATTGGCCTGATGACTGTCCATTGGGCTGTTCGCTATCGGGTGTTTGCACCGACGCCGGCGGTTGCGAGGTGCGGGGGGGCAGGCCCATCGGATCATCTGGACTTTGAGCGAGACCTGCAATCTGAAACACGCATATAACCAGTGGCAGTGCGAAACCTTTGACCAGTAAGCGGAGAATGTGTCTGGTGCCAGGAAACATTGAGGCAATCCTCCAGTGCAATCCTTTCAGATGCCAAAAGTGCTCATTGAGTTAGGTAGGTTTGCCTGGATGTACCGAACGTTCTCAGGGGACAACTTGTGCTGCCACCCATGCCGCAGGCATACAGTGAAAACTGTACGTACAGCTTTGCGAGATCTCCCATTCGGCGATCTAAAAGATCTTCGGCCGACGCGAAATTGGCCGACGAGAATTTCGACCCTCGCGAACCCCAGGCTGCAAAAGTTACACGAGCAGTTCGTTTCCTCACGCCTTTTCTGTAGGGAATCCAACCACATACACTTTTGGCATGGTTCTTGCTTACTTCACAGGTTGTATTGCTGTCGCTTGACCTCAAGCCTTAGGTAACTTCTCCGTCGCAATTGCGGCATCTCACTCTGGGAGGCATTATGCTGCGCATACTTATTGCTGATGATCACGAAGTGGCTAGGCGCGGTATCCGAGCGCTGTTAGAGAGTCATGCCGGATGGGAAGTCTGCGCTGAGGCAAGAGACGGTCGTGACGCCGTCGAGTTAGCCATCAATACCAAGCCTAATGTCGTTTTGCTGGACATTGGAATGCCAAACCTCAACGGGTTGGAAGCCGCCCGCCAGATTTCCGCCGCCTTGCCAGATGTTGGCATTCTGATCCTCACGATGCATGACACCGATAACATGGTCCGAGAGGTGTTGCGGGCTGGCGCTCGAGGATTTCTTCTTAAATCTGACGCTGGTCGTGACCTTGTCGCCGCCGTGGAAGCGGTTCAGCTTCAGCGGACGTTCTTCACTCCACGCGTCAGCCAGATGGTACTGGATGGCTTCCTCGATCGAGGCGGTAAACTCAGCCAAACGGCCTCGGATGATTTTGCCGGAGACCCGCTGACTTCCCGGGAACGCGAAGTAATCCAACTCTTGGCAGAGGGCAGGACCAGCAAAGAAGTAGCAGTCACGCTGAATTTAAGCGTCAAGACAGCTGAAACCCATCGTACCAACCTTATGCGTAAACTGGGACTTCATTCGGTCGCAGACCTGACTCGTTATGCCGTGCGAAATGGCATCGTACAAGTCTTCTGATAGGGAGAAGACTCTATAGACCTTGGTTCAGCTCCCGGCGATAATAGGCTGGTTTCGCATTGCGCAAGTCTGCAATGCTTTGAGATGAGCCGCGCGCCGCAGCTTCGTCTTTCGAGAGGTGACTATGAAACGAAAGACGGCTTTCCTCGCGGCTTCCATATCGCTTGCCCTTCTTTTCACGATCGGACTGCATGCACAGGAAACTCGGCCTGACTCGAGAGTTCCGGAAGATGCCTTTTCGACACGACAACTGATCGCGTGGTCCGGTTTGCAGAAACCGCAACCTGCTCCTCAGCCGCTTCCGCCAAAGGATACACCGGTCCCGCAACCCGATCAGCCGCAGGACCAGCAGTCTAGTCCTCCGGCAGACCCCCACAGCCAGGAGACTCCCACGCAGTCATTCACGGGCAAAATCGTGAACGACAGCGGCAAGTACGCACTTAAAGTCGGAACAGAGGTTTATGGGTTGGATCAGCAGGATGGACTTCAGAAATATGAGAATCAGTCCGTAAAGGTTATTGGACGAATGGGCGCGAACTCTCGGATGATTCACATTCTGAAAATCGATCTTTTGTCGTAACTCTCATAACAAACATGTTTCGAGCGAGCGGTATTCCGGCCAGCTAAACTCAAATACAACATTCACCCTAGTGCCTGCGGGAATCGAGACTTGTAAGGTAAACAAATCCTCACCTCGTTCGTGCCAGAAGGACGAAAATTCCTTCCCGCAGGCCCACTGGGAGATGCACATGCACAAAAACCGAACAGCGGCCTACGGGATGTACTCTCGGCATGTGGCACTGCCTGACGTCGTCTGCGCTCTTAATCAGGCGGGATTCACGAACCAGGATATCTGCATGGTGCTTTCGCCAGCTCACCCTGATGCGGCTCCTATCTATGACGCAGATGCGCTTGACGTGCCGAATTCCGACAATACACTCAGCGCGCGCATGATCGACTGGTTCTCCAAGTTCGGAGCAGTAGTGATTCCCACTGTCGGTCTATTTATTCGTTCGCAAGCGTATTTCCAGGCACTTCTCAACGAGCAAAATGTTCCTTCTTTGTCCCAAGGTTGCCGGACTTTGATTGGGCTGGGCTTTTCGCAGGACGATGCCAAGCGCCTTGGTCACCGTTTATGCGATGTCGGCGCGCTCATTTACGTGAGTTGTAAGGAAAGCGACAAAGCCAATCGCGTTATTGAACTGCTCCGCCGTACTGGTGCACAGGAAGCAGCCAGTGTTGAAAAGCTTGTCGCAGCAGGTTCTGCCTGATCTCTAGCAACCCTCTGCAAAGTTACGTGGTAAACCGGGATTTATTGCCCTGCTCTCACTATCTGAAGGTCGCATTCCACGCCATCTCTTTTCTTTGCCGAAGCTTGCCAGAACAAATATTGGCAACATTCTTGCCTCCAGACTAGAAGCCAACTGTTTGAAGTTTCATTGCATCCATCGCTTCGCTCCACTTTGAGACGCAGCCTATGAGAAATCAGAGGTTTTGGATCGAAATTATCCTGCTCGGAACCGCGGTGGCATTTGCACTCGGGCTTCTTTTGGCATCGCTTGGCGCAGTGGCCGGTGCAGCGTCTGGCGAACTCGAATCCGTACAAACCAACGATTCAAGATCTACATCTACGGAAACGCAAAAGACCTTCGAAGGCATGGTGACATGCTCGAATTGTGGCGCAAAGCACCCTGCCTCCCTGAACCGCCCCGCAACCGTATGCGTGCGAATGTGCGTGCATGCGGGGGGAAATTTCGCACTCGTTGAGGATGAATCGCTTTACCTGCTAGACGGCGATCGCGAAGCCCTCAAGAAGGTCGCCGGGCAGCGGGCACGCATCACCGGAATTTTGAGCGGCCACACCATCAAGGTTTCATCCATTTTGGCAGCAAGCTGAGTTATCCTCGATATCTTCGAACGAACTTAATAAGCTCCCAATAAACGTGAGTTTTGATTAAGACGTTCGCGGTTACTTACTCCCCAATCCGAATACTGAATCTACTGCGTCTGCCGGATACCTCTCCACGTAGCGACCTCCTATTACTGTGAACAGTCAGAGGTTCGCCTGTCTCCGGATTGGATAAGTCAGGCATTCTCATAAGCCCCTGAAGCTGAGGTAACCAAAATGTCGATCACCAAACTCACACTATTTTCTGTACTTCTTTGTGCAACGTGGGTCGTTGCGCAGACTTCTCCGTCTGGCGGAGCAGCGCCCGGCGGTACAGGCGCTGCCGGACAGAGCTCAAGCCCGGGTGCTGCGGGACAAAGCTCCACTCCGGGAACAGCAACTCCACCGGCTGGGACCGCAACCCCTCCGGGCAGTACAGCGACACCGCCTGGTAGCACGGCAACACCGCCCGCTGGCAATGCGACACCGGCGCCGGGAACAACGACTCCGCCGCCCACGGGCACGACGCCCGAGACAACTCCTCAGAATCCGGGGACACCTGGCACGACACCGCCTGGGGCGACTACCCCGAGTACAAATCCCAACACCACAACTCCTCCAAGCACAGCTACACCAGGAACGACTTCGCCAAATACCACAACACCAAACGCTCCACCGGCTGGAACTCCGCCAACTACACCACCTCCGACCGGAGGCACGACCTCACCTCAGTGAACCGGTAAGTTGCGGATGCAAATTAGCGGGCCCAAAGGGGCCCGCCGCTTTTTATAGCGGGATTGGATCTGCCGGGACATTGCCATCTCGAGTAGCTGGAGCGAAAACAGAGACCCTCAGACACTCATCCATCGACCCTGAAGTGAAACATCTTCGGCTTCTGTTTCAACGAGTACGGCATCTCAAAATCATGCAACAGTACCCTAATTTCGTCGCAGACTACGTATTAAGGACACCCGCGGACCCGGTCATCCCCCCTATTCATGAACCGATTGATCCTCCGGAAAACCCCGACGCGCCAGTAAGGGAGCCTGATCCCGAAGATCCGGGGCAAATCTGAGGGCTGCACCGCTACAGTGATCCGCCGATTGTCTGGCGTTCACTCGCCCCAGATACTCCAAGACAGACTCTCGTGGACTACTGACAAGAAGGAGGATGAAGTATGGATCACTACGGAATATTGAGAAATAGTGCAGTATCAGAGACGGCTGAGGATATTCGCGGATCCCATCTCTATGGAACGAACGACGAGAAACTCGGGAAGATTGATGATGTGATTTTCAATCACTCCTCTGGGGATATTCGTTACGTGGTCGTGGATACTGGCGGTTGGCTGAGCAGCAAGAAATTCATCGTGCCCGCAGAACGGTTGCATGCGTCTTCAAAACACAATGACGATTTTGAGGTGAATCTTACAAAGCAACAGGTGGAAAACTTTCCGCCGTACAACGAATCAGATTTGCACTCAGAGAGCAACTGGAATACCTACGAAGGGAAATACCGCGCAAAATGGGTCGCTGATCCGGTCATGCACCGAGCGGAGACTGATCGCAACGTTACGCCCACAACCGACCAAGCTGTCGGGAACTACAACTCCCAGAGAGCGGCTGCCGAGGCTCATGGGCAGCGCCCTCCGAGGATGCCAGCAGCTTCCACGGGCACTTCACGAGCCGATCTGGAAGCCGCAGCTAGACCGACTGAACGGGCGGTCCCTGCGGGAGTCGATTCGGTTGTCATCGACAGCAGCGCTGTTGGGCTGGGTCAACACTGGGACACCTTCCAGAGCCGGCTGCGCGAGCGCAGAAAAGAAGCGGTTGCCTCATGCAGCACGTGTACGGGCGAATCCGCTTCGA
>DATJWZ010000020.1:0-46986 GCA_035500795.1 Candidatus Eiseniibacteriota bacterium
TGAAGAACCGGTCACCGGATGTGATCTTGAGTATGGCCTTGGCGTACCGCTCGGTGCTGACCACCATGTCGTGCTGCAGATGCACGCAGGCTTTTGGCTGCCCGGTGCTGCCGGACGAATACAGCCAAAAGGCCGCATCATCTTTTCCTGTGGAGGCAGGTTGCAGTTCCGAAGATTGTCCGCGGGTTACGTCATGGAATGACACCGTGCCCGCCGGCGCATTGCCAACAACGACCATCGTTTCCAGATATCGCAAGTCGCCACGTGCGATCGACTGAATGAGCGGCAGTAAAGAGTCTGCGACAATCGCCACCCGCGCCCGCGAGTTATTCAGCATGTACTCGTAGTCGTGCGGCTTGAGCAGTGTGTTGACGGGAACCGGAACGGCTCCGATCTTGATTGCCCCGAAGAAACAAGCAGCGAACTCCGGCAGGTCGGGCAGCAGCAGGAAGACGCGCTCTTCCATGCGCACTCCGAGGCTTCTCAGGCCGTTGCCGGCTCGATTGACGAGCGCGTGGAGTTCTCCATAAGTGACTCTGCGATCACCGCACTCGATTGCGATCTTCTGCGACCGGCCCTCGTCCACGTTCCGATCCACAAAGTAGGCGGCAGCATTGAACTCATTCGGCAGGAGGATCGGCGGCGCCCAGGTCATCGAGGAACTCGGAACATAGCCACCGGATATTAGCAGAGCTGGAACCGTGAAGAAATGAGAGGGGTCCGATGGAGCCAACTAGAAGGTCAGAAGGCCGACGCTGTTTTGAACCAGCACCGGCCGTATGAGGGTGGTTACGTGAATGCCTCTTCTTCCTGCGGGTGCAGCGTCAGACTCTCGCTCTCTTCGTCGCGGATCGCTCTGTGAGTCTTGGCCACCAGCATGTAGATCGACGGCACCACGAATAGCGTGAACACCGTGCCGATGATCATGCCGCTCACCAGCATGATGCCGATGCTATTGCGTGCTCCAGCGCCCGGTCCCTTCGCCAGCACGAGCGGGAAGTGACCAAACACTGTGGCGGCGGTCGTCATCAAGATCGGACGCAAACGAGTGCTGGCCGCGCCGATGATCGCCTGCAACTTGCTTAGCCCGGTCTCCTGCAAGTGGTTGGCGAACTCCACGATCAGAATTCCGTTCTTCGCAATCAGACCCACTAGCGTGATCAAACCGACCTGACTGTAGATGTTAAGGGTCGTGAATCCCAGGAACGAGAACGCCAGCGCCCCCGAGATTGCGAGCGGCACCGAACCCGCGAGAATGATGAATGGATCGCGGAAGCTCTCAAATTGCGCCGCCAGCACCAGGTAAATCAGGATCGCCGACAGCAGGAACGTTCCCAGGAACTTACTTCCTTCTACGCGCAACTGCCGCGACTCACCCGCGTAGTCAACCGTGAATCCTTGCGGCAGAACTTGCTTTGCCTGGTCCTCGAGGAATGTCAGCGCCTGATCCAGCGGGACCGGAGGCGGAATCACACCCTGAATCCGCACCGCATTCAGCTGCTGAAATTTGTTCAACGATCGCGGCTCTGTCGTCGTCTTCAGCGACGCAAACGTTGAAAGTGGCACCAGTTTGTCCGCCGATCCCTTCACATAAATCTGTGAAAGCTGATCAGGCGTCAACCGATCCATACGCTTCACCTGCGGGATGACCTTGTAGCTGCGTCCCTGAATACTGAATCGGTTCACGTAATTCCCGCCCAGCATCGTCGACAGATCCTGCCCGGCCTGGCTCAAGTCCACGCCTTGCGAACGCAGCTTGTCGCGGTCGAACACAACTTCCGTTTGCGGCTGATCGAACTTCACGTCCGTATCTGCGAAGATGAACATCCCGCTGGCCATCGCCTTCTTCACGATCTGCTCGGCCAACTGGCTCACCTGTTGCGGTTCTGCCGCAGAAGCAATCACGAAATCAACCGGGAAGTTTCCACCACCTGGTAGTGGTGGAGGCGTCAGCGGAATCACACGGATGCCCGCAATCTTCGACAACTTGCCGCTCGATTCCATCAGCAACTGTTGCGTCGTCTTCGTCCGCTGGCTCCACGGTTTGGTCACCATGCCGCCAAAACCACCGCTCGGAGTCGTGATCTGGAACGTGCTCGCACTCTCCGGAAACGAGTGATACACGTCGTAAACCTGCTTCGTAAACAGGTTCGTCTGATCAATCGTCGCATTCGGCGCCGCCTGAATTACGCCAAACACCACTCCCTGATCCTCGGCAGGTGCCAGTTCCCGCATCGAGAACATATAGAACGGCACCATCAGCACCGCGACAATCGCCCAAATCGTCAACACAACCGGACGGTACTTTAAAGTTCCCGCCAGCATGCTTCCATAGAGGCTACGAACTTTCTCGAAGGTTCGATTGATGATGCCGGCGAATCCCTTATGAGAAGCGCCTTCGCGCAGCAACTTCGAACCCATCATCGGCGAAAGTGTCAGAGCCACGATACCCGACACGACAACCGCGCCAGCCAGAGTGAATGCAAACTCCCGGAACAGCGCGCCGGTCAGTCCACCCTGAATTCCGATTGGCGCATACACGGCCGCCAGCGTAATCGTCATTGCGATGATCGGCCCCACAAGTTCGCGGGCCGCGTCGCGCGCCGCCTGGTATGGCGTCTTGCCCATCTCCAGGTGGCGTTCCACGTTCTCCACCATCACGATGGCGTCGTCCACCACAAGTCCGACCGACAGCACGATCGCCAGCAAGGTCAGAAGGTTAATGGTGAATCCTGCCGCCAGCATGAGGAACACAGCGCCGATCAGTGAAATTGGAATCGCCACGATCGGGATCAGCACCGACCGGAACGATCCCAGGAACAGGAAGATGACCACGATGACGATGATCAGTGTCTCGGTCAGCGTGTGCAGCACTTCATCAATCGCGTCCTGGATGTACGCGGTCGAGTCATACGGGACACCCGCCTTCATCCCCGTCGGAAGCTGAGCCTCGATCGCCGGTAGCTGCGCCCGCACCGACTTGATCACGTCCAGAGAGTTCGCCGTCGGCAGCACCCAGATACCCATGAAGGTCGCTGTCTCGCCGTTGAAGCGCACGTCCTGATCGTAGTTCTCGGCTCCGAGTTGCACGTCGGCGATCTCGCCCAAACGCACGACCGTGCCGCTGTTCTCCTTGATCACCATCTGCCGGAACTCTTCCGGTGTGCGCAGATCAGTGTTCGCCACCAGGTTCACCGACACCATCGAACCCTTGGTGCTTCCCAGTGCAGACAAATAGTTATTTTTCGAGAGCGCGTCGTGCACATCCGACGGCGAGACGCCACGCGCTGCCATCTCCTGCGGCTTCAGCCAGAGACGCATCGCAAACGTGCGATTTCCCAGAATGTCGGCGCGCTGCACGCCACTGATCGCGCTCAGCTTCGGCTGCACCACGCGGGTCAGGTAATCGGTGATCTGGTTCTGATCGAGATCCTTCGACGAAAATCCCAGGTACATCGCCGCGAACTGCGTGTCCGCAGTCTGCAGATCGATCACAGGAATTTGCGCATCCGGTGGCAGGTCATTCCGCACCTGCGCCACCTTCGCCTGAATCTGCGTCAGAGCCGCAGTCGTATCGTAATTGATCTTCAGATGGACCTGGATCGTGCTCAGCCCTTGCGCGCTGGTCGACTCCATGTAATCGATGCCGTCCGCGCTGGCCACCACGCGCTCAATCGGCGTAGTGACGAATCCACGCACCAGGTCGGCATTCGCACCCACATACACGGTCGTGATCTGCACCACAGCGATGTCGCTGCGCGGATACTGCCGCACACTCAACGACCGGATCGCCTGCAAACCCGCAATCAAGATGACGAGGTTTACCACCGTCGCCAGCACCGGCCGTTTAACAAATATGTCCGTAAACTTCATGCCCGCTCCTCACCGACGAAGCTGATGGTATGGGTGTCCCATTTCTCGCGCTGTGTATGCGAAAAATGGGATTCTTTAATTTAGAAGTTAGCTGTCCTGCGGATTCGGATTGATGCTGTTGCTCGGCTTCACCGCGTTGTTCACTTGCACCGGCGCTCCGTTGCGCAGCTTGAACACGCCCGAACTGACGACCTCATCGCCGGGATTCAATCCGGAAATAACTCCCACCTGGTCGCCCCGCGATCCTTCCACCTTCACAACCTGCTGCCGCACCCCACGATATGGCCTTCCCTTCGGGTCGGTCATGTTCGAGAGCACAAAAACCGAGTCTCCATACGGCGCGTAGTTGATCGCTGATGCCGGCAGCGGAATCACTTCCTTCGGGCTGCCCAGCGGCAACTCCACCTGAACGAACATCCCAGGACGCAGCTTGTTGTCCTTATTCGTGACAATCGCCTGCACCTGAATATTCCGAGTCTGCTCATTAATGACGGAATCCAGAGCGATAATGCGCCCGGTGAAATTCATTCCGGGAACGTCGCTGCTACTTACACGCAAAACGTGTCCGGCCACCATTTTTCCTGAGTCCTGCTGCGGCACGCCGAAGTTCACATAAATAGGACTGAGGGTCTGCAGAGAAACAATCGCCTGCCCGGCCGCCAAATATTGCCCAAGGCTGACCTGCCGAATTCCAAGCACGCCGGAAAACGGCGCCCGGATCGTCTTGCGTGCAATCGCCGCCTTGATGTCTCCCACCTGCGCTTCAGTCGCCTTCTGCTGTGCGGCGGCGTTGTCATACTCCTGCTTCGCAATAACACCCGACTTCACGAGCTCCTGCGCCCGTCCATAATTAATGCCAGCCAGATCGCGCTGCGCTTCGAGACTGGCCAACTGCGCCCGTTCCTGCCGGGTATCGAGTTCGACCAAGATCTGCCCTTCTTTCACCCACTGCCCAGACTCGAAGTGGATCGTGTCGATCGTCCCCGGCAAATCCGCGCTGACGGTCACTCCCTGGATCGCCGCCGCGGTTCCGATCACGCCCATGGTCGACGGCCACGTTTCTTTCTGCGCCACAACGGTCGTCACTGCCGTCGGCGGCATCTGGAAATTGGCTCCCGCCGCAATCGCCGCTTCCACCTGCTTATATTTGATGAATCCCAGCCCTCCCACCAGGGCCAGCATGATCACCAACATCAGCACCATCCGCTTCGCCATACCTTCTCCTCTAACAGAACAGCCAGTAAATGTGTGGTTTTGACTCTCTGGGAGCCCCTGAATCACCCCAGCGATGCAAATATTGATTTAGACAAGCCTGAAAAAGATTCAGAGTTCCGCGACTGTTTGTACCTTTTGTCGCTGATCTCACTCTGAGAACGCAGATCAAACAAGTCCTCTCCTGAATAACCGCAGTACCCTCAGGCGCGTTACGCACGAACAAGCGAAAAACTTTTCACAGCCACAATAGTCCCCGTCCACACACTCGCCTGACATGAGCTTTTCGAGGGATACCGCCGATTAAAACAAGGGTTGGAACGCGTCCATTCTACACAAGAGACAGTTCTTTGATCGCGGGAGCGCCGGGCCGAGCTGTGACCGTCCAATCCAAAACGTGGTTCGTGGAATCTTGAGACAACACGAGCCTTTCCAGAGCGATCTCTCCCTCAAGGACGTCAACTCGCAGGGATTTCTCACTCAGAGTGATAGTGCCGAATCCAGAAACACACGAAAAGAATGTTTTAAACGGACGCGCCTTGATCTTCGGTCCGAACCAGAGCGTCCGATCCACCGCCGAATATCGAAAACCCGAGATCGCCGCCAGCAGCGCATAACTCGACATCGCCCGCGCATAGTAATTGCCGCACTCATATTCATTCCACGGATTCCGCACCCGCCCGCTGTACCGGCCCCGCAGCGCCTTGACGATGGTTAATCCTTCGCGAACAAATCTTTCGGCAATCAGGTGTGACGCAACCTGGTACTCGATGCCCGTCCAAACTTCATCGGAGTACACGAACGGAAGTGTCGGCTTGTTCCCACGCGGCCAAGTGCATAGCAGCAATCCGGGCTCGTGTCCCATCGCATATCCGGGACGCTGCGCGTTCGCATGTTCACTGAGATCCGTCTTGAAGTTGTGTTTGAAAATCGCTTGCAGCGCGCTTCGAGCGTTCTCCTTCGACAGCGGCGTCTCCACTCCGTACATCCGCGCCATCCATACTCCGATCACGCCATCCGACAGGCAGCCTGTTCCATACTGATATTTCGGGCCTTCGCGCTTCAGAAGCTTTTCCATCTCGCTGCTGTTCTCATCGACCTTCGCGATTTTCGCAGCGAACGATTGATCCCGAAGGTCCGCATACTCGACCTTCTGCTGGTAATACTCCCCATTAAAAAGGTGCTTATCCATGAAGTGTGCACACCGTTGCGCCAGTTCACCGTAGAAACGAGCGTCCTCCACCTGCGCAGCACCCTTGGCCATTTCCGCGAATGCCGATAGTGCCCCCAGGTAGATGCTGGTGCACATCCCATCCGGGCCCCAGAATTCAATGTCATACGTGTTGTGGTGGGGCTCGAATAATCCCCCGCGGTGATCCGGATCCCACGTCCGAATGCAATAGTCCAGACTTCTCTTCGCCAGCGGATACATCTGCTTCATCCACTCCGAATCGCCGGAAATCTGCCACTCGCGATAGACCTTCAGAATTCCGCCCAGCTGCCCATCCGCAGCCGCATGAAAGTCGTGTGGAACCGGCCCTTCCGGAAGCGCCGCTCGAAAAGTGACATGACCATCCTCATTCATCGACCGCATCAACTCAGTTTCCCGTAACGTGCGCTCGAGTTTGGGGAACAGGTGAGGGAACGCCTGCGCATAGTTCCACACATGCGTGCACGATCCATGGCAGCATCCCGAGTCCGGGAAGCAGCCCTCCCATCCCCAAATGTCGCCATTCTCCAGACGCAACACCGTCGGAGATTTCAGGATCGCCAGATTCGCAGATACGGCATCCAGCACGTAAGGAGGCAGGCTCGACGAAAACAGCGCATCCCTGAACGCCGCGGTACGCGATCGCAGGTCCGAGTAATGATCCGCCACATAGAAAGCGACCTCGCGCGCATCCTTCCACACCGAGGTATAAAAGGGCCTCCATACTGGACCCGTTCCAGTCCGACAACCAGACGCGCCCTGCGGTTGCGGCGCGCCTTCAACCTTCAGACCACCCGTCTGCAGATAGCAATTCGGAAAGTACCACGCAATCACGATAGAAAATGTCTGCGAAGCTCCCGGAGCCAGCCTGCCCTCAAGAAGAATCGATCCGCCATTGCGTCCCTCGGTGTCGATCGTATTGCTTCCGCTATTCTCGGTGAACGCGCCAGTCGAAACCTCTCGCCACAGTGCCGACAGCGAATCGAACTCCCATCCCGGACTCCGCAGCCACATCCCCTTCACCTTCGGCTGCCCGCGAACCGCGATCAAACAGGCGCTGCCAAATGCTTCCGAACTCGGGTCTTCGACATTCGAAAAGAAAACTCCTCGGCCGCGCAACGCTTCGTTGCGGCTGTTTTTGTCGTCGCTAGCGCATCCCGAAGCCAGATGTGAGAGATGATAGGAAAATTCAAACTCGACCGGATGTTGCGAAGTGTTGTGAAAGCTGTATTCGAGAATGGCGCACGGGATGGACGAGTTCCTGTCATCCAGAGGAATAAACGGATTCCATGCTGTCACCGTAACCTGCAACGGCATCGCCGGATCGCTGATCTTCGCCTCCCCGAACGGAAACTCACCCTTGAATTCGCAGGTCTGAAATCGCGGAAACCCTTCGAACCCTCCTCGCCGGTAACCTTCGCCCTGCAATCCCTGATCAAAAATCTTCAGTGAGGGAAACGGCCCCTCGATCAGCTTCGTAACTGTCGAAGGCTTCTTCACATGCAGAATGGCAAATGCGCCCTTCGATGCCGCAAATCCATCCGGCAATGCGGTAGTCGCCGGATGGTTCCCGATCGAAAAATCCTGCAGCCCGCCATATCCGTTGAAGCAAACACACCCGGCTCCAATGCCGCCGACAGGCATCGCCACTTGCCCGGCGGTATCTTTGGTGAAGGAGCGTTGCGGCCCGGTGGTAAGCAAGTCTTCCAATGAATACGAATCTGCCGGCGTAGATGCGCCCGCGACATTGTCCGCAGCGGCCGCGCCCGTTGCAGGAACGCTGGCCGGAATAGCTGCGCCGATTGCGACAGAAGAAGAAGTAACCAGAAACTCTCGGCGTGTGGACTTTTCAGAACTCGACATGGGTAGCTGCTTTGAAAGGGCGCGGCGAAAAGCCGCGCCATTGGCCTCGCAAAATTCAATGGCGGCTGGCAGCCGCTGAGGTAAATCTAAAACCGACGCCCTAACGCAATGCCGGAGAGAAATTCGTCATGACCATATAGGTCGAATCAACCTTATCTACCAACTTCCCATTCGCCTCGGACTTTTCCTTCACGCTCTTCCACTCCGGATCGTCCTGAAACGATTTCCAGTTCGCCGCCGCCGCTTCCCGGCTGGGATGCTGAAGAATATAGATGAGCGTATTGCTCTTGTCCGGATCATCCATCGGCGTCCAATAAGCCACACTTTTCATCCCGTGCCTATCAAATATCTTGATCGTGTGGTCACGAAACCGGGCCTGAAGTTCGCCTAGCTTTCCGGCAGCTGCATGATAGACCCGCAGCTCAAATACACCAGCCGAGCTTGAGTCAGAAGTGGCGTTCTCCCGAGGGGAAGCGGCCCAAAGCGACGCGGGAATCATCGCCGCCGCAGGAAGTGCTTGAAGCAGTGTTCGTCTTTTCACGGCACGCATTGTAGCAGCTGAAACAAAAGGCGCCGAACCCGGCCGCGAAGCGGCGAAAAAATATGGCCCACGGCGCAAGCCGTGGGAACCAGCAGGAAAGAACAAGAAGCACCCGAAGGGGCGAAAGCAACCACCGGAACGCGACCTCACCTCATGCAGCCATCAGCGATTCGGGAGCGTGGATGGTGACCCGGCCGCGCTGTTTGGAAAGCATCCCCTCCTGCTCCCACTTAGACAGGATTCGGCTGGTTGTGAAGTAGCCAATGTCAGACAGTGAGCCCAGTTGTTCGTTCGTAATGTCGATCCCTATTCCTGAGTTTCCGATTTGCCCAGCGGAGGTCGCAAGTTCGATCAACCGGTGCGCCAGCCTCGACTCCGCGCTCTTCGTAACGAGATTCAGATGGCGCTTCATATAGGCGCCAAGATGGTAGAGCGCAACTCGGAAACCGTTCTCCATGATCTGGGGATGCTCCATCGCTAGCTTGCGGATGGTCTCGTGAGACCACACCAGGCAGTCACAGGCTGTGATCGTTGTTGTGTTCGCGAGATAGGCTGGAGGGGCCGGCAGCAACGTCACCAATCCAAGCACTTGCCCAGGGCTCGCCCACAACAGGACGATCTCGCAGCCGTCTTCGCTCAGAATGTAAGAGCGCGCTCGCCCGGTCTTCAACAAAACGAGATGATCCGGATGCCCTCCCCTCACGATCAGATCCTTCTTCGCAGCGATATGGCGCGGTCGCGCTGTCTCGAGGAGTGCCCGTACCGCGATATCACTCAGACCTGCCAGGAGTTTCGATCTCATCCACGAAACATCGCTATCGTGAGCAATCCTCACCACACACCACCTTTCAGGGAACTGTCAGAACCGTCGATCCAATTATTCCTAGGAGGAGTCAATTGTTCGGATCCCAAGAAAGCTTGCCTTGCGAACTTCCCTCAGGCGAGCAGGGCTAAAAGAACATAGTTCATCCAGCCTCCCGTAAAAACCGTCAAAGATGACAGTCGCATTCGGCCACGTTCTACGCATGGTGCTCGATGTCGCCTCAAGGGAAAGGGGGGCGGTTCGGCCACGAACAAGGAGAGTCGCTCATCGCACTAATACAGTCTGGAGTCATTGTTGATCGTGGCATCGGTGGATGATTGCCCGGTGTCCGCAATCGGTTCACTGCAACCGGCGCAACCTTATCTGTACGTCGTAGGATCTCCGCAAGCATCTGCTTTCGGGTCCGAAGCGGCGTCAGCCGTTGTAACGCTCCCGTGATTACGCCGTCGACAAATTTCGTTTCATCCCAGCTCTCCAGATACAGTGTCATCCGGCCGGTTTCATCGATCGCGTAGCGTTCATCGCGCTCGCCTAATACCAGCGTCATTCTCAGGTCAACGTCCTCCGGTTTTCTATGGAAGTCTTCCGCCACCACGCGACAGGTCGTTAGCAGCAGAACTCGCGCGCGCTCGCCCGGAATATTGACTTGATGGGAATTAACAATCGTCAGCACGTCAGCCCGGCCAGCATCTTTACTCGGCGTGGCTATCTGGGCATTCGCAGCGGGTCCCACACACATAACCGCGAGTGCGGCTAGAAACAATCTCCTAGTAGTGTGTGGGGCCCCTACCTGCATAACCACCTCTGCGTGGCGGATCCCGAATCGATCACTTGCAAGAGCCCAAATAGAACATCAGCGAGCTGTTATGAAAATGAAGCCTTAAGACATGGGAAGGTCCCGATCTTTCCCCTTTGTTAGGTAAAGACGATTAGCTGAGGCGAATGTTGCGTTCTTTTTCTGAAACTATTCGGTTTGTGTTTGAACGAAACAACGTTCACCTGTTCGCGAAAGAAACCGCTTGTAAGCCGTCAGCGAAATCAGGCGCGGCCGCAGGGTTTTCCACAGCCCCACTATGTGACATCTGACCTTACGCACAGGCCGTGAAGAAGCAGAATTGCGTTGCCAAGAGTGGTAAGCGGAAGGAATTCCGCCAGGCAGCTAAGTTCTTTGAATAGAAGATTTTACCCGTAAGTCATTGAGGGCCATAGATTACTTCGCAATTTCCCGCTAACTTCAACATTCCAGAGATCCAGGGGGAGGGGGGATACCCCCAAAATCCACCCAGATTCCCAAAACGGGAAAAGCAGTTCCAATTGTCAATCGGAAATCGCAAACCGAAACTTATTCGTCTTCAATCGACAATCCGAAATCGCGCAATCGAAAATTAGTCGATTCCGTGAATCCTCATATTCACCAGCTTATCGATGCTCAGATCCTTCATTCCGCGTGATCGCATATCAGCGATGTATTCCGGAGTGACATTGTGAATGCGCATGTTGATCAACTCATCTGGATCAGGATGTGAATATCCCAAGCCTTGCACCTTCTGAATGAACTCCGGCGAAACTCCGTGAATGCGGAATGCAATCAACTTCTGCAGGTCGATGTGGTCATAGCCGCGCTGCTTCACTTGTGCCATCCACTCCGGAGTTGCTCCGTGAATGCGCATCGCAATTAGCGTGTCTTCGTCCGGCTGATATCCAGCTTGGTGCAAACTACGCACCATCTGCGCGCTCACACCGTGAATCCGAAACGCTACCAATTTATCGGCCTCTGAAATCTTCAGTCCTTCCGCGCGCAGACTCTCGATGAATGCCTTGTCGACACCGAAGATGCGGAACGCAATCAGCTTGTCGGTATCGAGCCCGGAAAGATTCTCGCTCTTCATCTGCTTCGCGAAATCAATGCTCACATCTTGCACCGCCATCCCGAACTGCTTCTCATCATCAACGGGAAACCCGAGCGCTGCCATCTCACGCGGATAATTAGCATCCGGATTGAAGTGGAAGATTCCCGCACCTTCCCCATCTTTCAGAAACCCTTCGCACTCAATCTTTCCCGCGTCGCGCGTGATCGTGAAATGCACATCCTGTCGTCCTGCCTTTGAGAAGTCCACTCCCTGGAATGAACTTGCAGGCCAGTCCGACTGATGGTTCGACATTCCACCGTGATGATGCTCGATCAACGAGAACTCGACTTTACCAGCCTCATCCGATTTGCTGATCGTCCAATCGCCCTTACGCTCGTCATTGTCCGCTTGCGCCACGCGATCTTTCGTCACCAGGAAGACAATGCAAAGCGCAAATATCGTGTATGCAAAAGTTCGAAGTATCCTCATAACCATCTCCTTCACTTGCGTTCGAGTGGCAACACAAAGGCATGCACCTGAAGACAGGCGCTTTTCGAAACATGAAACGCTGACTAAATTTCCCCTTTGTTCTCCAGGATCCCGAGGCGCTTGAGTTGAACCAGCTTGTCAATCGTCAAGTTCTGGAATCCATGTTTGCGCGCCAGATCGATGAACTCTGGAGTCACGCCTTGCACCTTGGCTTCGATCACGTCGTCGACGCTCGGCTTGAATCCCGCAGACTGTAGCGTCTTGATGTAGTCCGAAGTCACACCTTGCACCTTCATCCCGACGATGTCATCCGCACTCGGATTGAGTCCAAGAGACCGGATGCTCTGAATGTATTCGGGAGTAACGCCTTGCACTTTCATCCCGATCACATCGTCCGCATCTGGATTAAGGCCTTGATCGCGCAAACCTTTAACGTACTCTGGCGTGATTCCCTGAACCTTCATCCCGATCACGGAATCCGCGTCGACCTTGAAGCCGAGTGACTGCAGTTCGCGAACATACTCTGGCGTTACGCCCTGCACTTTCATCCCGATGATGTTGTCGGCGTCAGGTTTGATCCCAACCTGCTTCATCTCGTTCACGTATTCGGGAGTGATTCCTTGCACCTTCATCCCAATGATCTCGTCAACGTCAGGATTGAATCCCATCGAGCGCAGTTCTTTCACGTATTCCGGAGTGACACCTTGCACCTTCATCCCGACAATGCCGTCTGCGTCTACATGAAGGCCAAGCTCACGCATCTCGCGAATATATTCTGGCGTGACATTCTGAACCTTGAGCGCAATCAGGTCGTCGACGCTCAAGTCGCCCATTCCCGCGGACTTCATGCCATCGATATAAGACTGTCCGCTCGCAGGCCGATCATCGCTCGAAGATGATTGAGCTGGCGAAGGCTTTGCCGCAGGCTTGGCAGCAGTTTGCGGTGTGGCTTGCGCTTGCAACACCGCGAGCTTTGGAAGCAGATGGCTGATTGCAGCGTTATTGGCATGCACGATCGGCTTCGAGTAGGCGATTCCAAACAAAGCATTGCCAGCAATAATCGCGGTCGTCAAAAAGACAACGCTTCCTACGACACCAAGCTTGCGTGACCCTTCGTTCGAAGAACGCAACCGCAACAGATGCGCGATTCTTTCGGACAGAGGACCTCGATTCGCCGCCATCGCCAGCGCTGGAGCACTGCGCCATTCCTCCATCATCGTCAAGACGCGCGCATACTCAACCACATCGCCGCAAACCGAAACCGCAACTTCGTCGCAACAGAGTTCCCGTTCTGCCCGAATGCGTTTGTTCATCCACCAGACTGCCGGATGGTAAAACAGCAGCGTCTCGGCGCAAATCTGGAAGACATTCACGAACGCATCCAGCCGGCGAATGTGCGCCAGTTCGTGCGCAATCACCATCCGCAGTTGCTCATCGGTCAGACCAGTCAAAGTGCTGATCGGCAATAAAACAATTGGACGAAACCATCCGATAACCGCAGGAGCCTGCAGGTATGCGCTTTCGCAATATTGGACAGCTCGATTGATCCCGAGTTGATCCTGCAACTCATAGCAGACGGCAAGCACATGATCCGCGACAATCGCACACCGCCGACGCCGTTCGCGCTCGAGTACCAGAAGCCCACCTGCCGAACGAAGGCTTAACAGCGCGACGCCCACAAGCCAAGCTTCGACCAGCCAGGGAAAAGCATCTTTGGAGTGGCTGACCGGATCGACCGAGGTCGTGCCACTCGCCGCGGTGTTGCCCCTCGCAATTGGCCAAGCGGCCGCGGCGAGCGGAGACGACTTCGTAAGATCATCCGAACGTTGCTGGGAATAGAAGAACGTCGCGACCGGCGACAGCAGCATCAAGCCAAGAGCTGCAAGCCCCGTCAGATAACGCACGGAAGGCCGTCGCACGAGACTCATGGCAACTGCCGCAATTGCTGCAATCGCAGTTCCCTGCCAGAGGAAATGCAACAGCGCCCATCCCAGCGAATGCATAGTTGCCGCAGACAGCCAGTTCAGCGGATTCGCGATCGCAGTATTCACGATGAGGCTCGGATTCATCGGCGGGTCCTTTCGTATTCATCCAGCAAGCGGCGGATTTCTTCGATTTCTTCGTGCGAGGCCTTGCGTCCGGCAAGCGCGTGCATCATCAATTGGCTGGCAGATCCCTCAAACACGCGCTGCAGCATGTCCCCAGCGAGCTGCCGCTTGGTCTGCTCGGCAGGAATCCCTGCTTCATAGACGTGCGCCCGCTGTGTTTCGTTTCGCCGGGCGGTACCTTTTGTTGTCATAATCTGAAGCAGCTTCAGGACAGTCGTGTAGCCAACATCCCTTTTCTCGCTCAGGGCCTCGTGCACTTCGCGCACTGTCGACGGACCGCGGCTCCAAAGAACGCGGAGAATCTCGAGCTCCGAAGCCGTGGGTTTCTGCGGAGAACGTGTCATGGCAAAACCATACTACGAAGGCATTCGTAGTGTCAACGAAAATCTTCGTAGATCGTTTCTTACTGCTATCTATGCGTCTTCCTTGAAGTCTGTGGTTTTGAATTGGGCCACTTTTATCTCGTGAGAAGTTGAATCTCCCTGATTCCATTGATTCTGCACGCGGGTGCGAGTAGATTGGTCTGTCCCCATGATTGCCGAGCAGGACATTCCAGGAGATTCTCAATGCTAAATCGATTCATTACGTGTCTTTTTCTGGTCGCGGCTTTCGCGACATACGGTTTCGCGGCGGAGGAAAACGCGTGCAAGGGCGATCCGGATAAATGGCAGCAAGTGTTCAACGGTAAGGATTTGACGGGATGGAAACATGTTGGACCAGGCAACGACACGGTGGAAGATGGGCTCATCCACACGCACGGCGGGATGGGTCTTCTTTATTGGACTGGCGGCAAAGTCGGGAACTGCACGATTCACGTTGTCTACCGGATGCGCGACGAGAACGACAACTCCGGCGTGTTTGTCCGAATTCCGATCGAACCAAGGGAAGAATGGATGCCTGTGCACTACGGGTATGAAGTCCAGATCGACAATCATCCGGAAACGTCCGGCGAAGATGAATATCACCAGACGGGAATGCTGTACTCGTTGACCAAGCCGCTGGTGGAGAAGGCCTGGAAACCCGGACCGGAGTGGAACACGATGGACATCACATTGGATGGGAAGCGGACGATCGTGACGCTGAATGGTCAGAAAGTGACGGACTTTAAGGAAGGCGATCCAGTTCCCCCCAAGAAGTTTGATTTCGAACCGCAGCGCGGGCCACGTCCTGAATTCGGCTGGTTCGGTCTGCAGAACCACAGCGACAACGACATCGTGTTCTTCAAAGAAGTGGCAATCAAGCCGTTGAAGAAGTAATGAGGATGCGAGCCATTCGCGCGATTTATTCGCCCGCAAAGAAGCGCGGGCGACTCGCGCGGCTCGCTCAGGTCCTTCGGCGCGCCAAAGACGCGCGCCTCAGGATGACAACTACACTTTGGTCATTTTGAAAGAGGAGGAATTCGAATGAAGCGCATTCTTTCGCGACGTGCTTTCTTGCAGGGAACAGCGGCTGCCGCAGGCGGCCTGGCAGTTTCGAGAACAATCCAACTGGAAGCTCAGCCCTTGTTGCGCCGCGCTGTAGCGCCCAGCGATCGAGTTCGGTTCGGGATGATCGGCATCGGCATGCAAGGGTCTGGATTGCTGGGCGGCGCAATCACGATCCCCGGAGTCGAGTGTGTAGCCGCAGCCGATCTCTATGACGGCCGGCACACACTGGCAAAGGAGATAACGGGCAATCCCAACCTTCCTACCACCCGCAAATACCAGGAACTGCTTGACCGCAAGGATATCGATTGCATCGTGGCGGCCGTACCCGATCACTGGCACCGTCGCGTCGTGGTCGATGCCTGCAATGCCGGCAAAGACATTTATTGTGAGAAGCCGATGTCGCACACAGTCGCAGATGGTTTCGCCATGGTCGACGCGTCTCACAAAAACAACCGGATTGTGCAAATTGGCTCGCAGCGTGTGAGTTCGGTGCTGGTGGCGACTGCGCGCGACCTGTATCAGAAGGGCGCGATCGGCGACGTCGAGATGGTGGAACTGACACTCGGAAGAAATGATCCGACGGGAGCCTGGGTGTATCCTCCGCCAACGGATCTCTCCCCGCAAACCCTTGATTGGGATACATGGCTGAACGACGCGCCGAAAGAGCCACTCAATCCACTGCACTTTGCACGCTGGCGCTGCTGGAGGGCATTCGGAACCGGCGTGGCCGGCGATCTGATGGTCCACCTGATCAGCGGAATGATGGCGACTCTCGGCTGGAATGAAGTTCCGCGCTCAGCGATGGCGACAGGCGGAATCTTCCGGTTCAAGGATGGCCGCGACATGCCGGACTTCCACACCGTGTTGTTTGATTATCACGGTATCCCGGTGTATGTACGTTTGGATCTGGGCTGCGAGAGTCCAGAATTAGCCCGCTTCATGGGCCCGAAAGGCATTCTCGATGCCGGCGAGTTCGACCTGAAGCACAACGTCCAATCTGGCATCGATGAGGCGCCAAGCTACTATTCCTTCAGCTTCCCCGCGAAGATGCGCGAGGCGTATGTCAAAGAGTGGCATGAGAAAAACGATCCGCCGTTGGGCAAGGAGCCTGTATCTGCGGACACCGTCTACAAAGGCCACGATTGGGACGACATGCGTCCGCACCTCAATGTGTTCTTCGAAGCGGTGAAATCGCGCAAGGCAGTAACAGAAGATGCGGTGTTCGGAAACCATGCCGCAATCGCCTGCCACATGGCGAACGAATCCTACTTCAGGCAAAAGCCGGTCACGTGGGATGCCGCGTCGAAAACGATCAAATCATAGGCACGGAGGAAAAATGCGCTCCACTCTTTCGAGCGGGCGGAACCGGAAGATCATCCCGGTTCTGCTCGCTGTTCTTGTTTTGCAGGTATTGGTTCTTGCGCAGGACTTGCCAACGGCGAAACCCGAATCCGTGGGCCTCTCATCGGAGCGACTCGACCGCATTACGACAGCTGTGCAAAACGACATCAAAGGCAATCGGATCGCTGGTGCGGTCACGTTAGTGGTTCGTCATGGCAAGGTTGCATGGTTTAAAGCACAAGGAATGCAGGATCGTGAGGCTGGAAAGGCGATGCCCACCGATGCAATGTTCCGCATCTGCTCGATGAGCAAGCCGATCACCACAGTCGCGGCGATGATGCTGTATGAGGAAGGCAAGTTCCTGCTCGAGGATCCCGTATCGAAGTATTTGCCGGAATTTAAAGATATGAAGGTTCTGGTCAAGCCGGCGAAGGGCGAGCCTTATACGATTCCGGCGACTAAGGAGATTACGGTTCGCGATCTGATGAGACATACGTCAGGCATGACGTACAACTGGAATGATGATCTCGGCGCGATGTATGAGAAGGCGAATGTGGCGAGCGGTCTTCTTCAGTATGACGGTACGATCGCCGACAACGCGAAGGCACTGGCAGGAATGCCGCTGCTGTTCAATCCTGGAGAAAAATGGGAATACAGCCTGAGCGTAGACGTATTAGGAAGGCTGGTCGAGGTGTGGTCGGGCAAACCTCTCGATGAATTCTTTCGCACTCGGATTTTCGAACCGCTTGGGATGAAAGACTCGTACTTTTTTGTTCCCGACAACAAGGAAGGCCGGTTGGCCACGGCGTACACGTATTATGCAGATAAAGGCCTGAATCGTTTTCCCGATGCGCCGATTCGCGAAGGCACGTTTGTCTACTCGGCAGACTATCCCACGAAGGGACCGAAGAGACTCTTCTCCGGAGGCGCTGGTCTGGTTTCGACAGCGATGGATTATGCTCGCTTCTGCCAGATGATGCTGGACGAAGGCAAGTTCGGCAACACGCGTTTGCTGAGCCGCAAAACCGTCGAACTCATGACGCATGACCAACTGGGAAAAATTGGACCAGACCAGGGTTTCGGACTTGGCTTTGGGATTGAAGGGGTGAAAGAACCTCTCTCGGAATTAGGCAGTGTTGGTGAGTACAACTGGGGTGGGTTCTTTTATACGGCTTTCTCCATCGACCCGAAAGAACGGATGATTGTGGTGTTTATGGCACAGCTTCATCCAACCGGTGGGTTGGAGCTGGATCGTCAGGTGCATGAGTTGGCGTACCAGGCGATCAATGATTAGGAATTTCCGATTTGCGATTGCCGATTGTCGAATGAGAAGCCTCGGCGACTTCCCATTCAGCGAAAATCGGCCATGATCTGAAACCTCTGTTTGGGTATATCATTTTTCTAAAGAACGTCTTTAGCCGTCAGTAAGCAGTTTCCTTTCTTGGAGCGCATATGGCTGCGATCCGTCTTGTAATTAATGGCAAAGATTACTCCGTCGACACTGATCCGCAGGCTAGCCTGCTCTCGGTGTTGCGCGAGGATCTCGATCTCACTGGAAGCAAGTACGGATGCGGTGAAGGCATGTGCGGCGCTTGTACTGTACTAATCGACGGCAAGGCGCAGCGTTCCTGCATTACGCGCGCAGGGTCCGTCTCAGGCAAGCAGATCACTACGATCGAAGGGCTGGCGAATGGAGGTCAACTGCATCCTGTGCAACAAGCGTTTCTTGACGCTGGCGCCATGCAGTGTGCTTACTGCACTTCGGGAATGATCATGTCGGCCGTCGCGCTGTTGAAGAAAACTCCTGCGCCGAGTGAAGCCGACATTATCGACTTCATGGACGGCAATGTGTGTCGGTGCGGAACCTACTCGCGGATTGTGAGTGCGATTCAGAAAGCCTCTAAGTTGCCGATGGGTGCAGCTGCGAAAGGAGGGACGCGATGAGCATCAACACGAACTGCGATATCCCTCTTGAGCCAGAGCGTTATGAACTCACAGAAAGTGTGCCGTACCGATTTGATCTCGACCGCCGTGATTTCTTCAGATTTCTCGGGGCTGGAATTGTGGTCGTATCGGTTCTGAAGCCGGTGATGGTCGCACAAGAGTCTGGTGGCGGACGGCGGCGACGCGATGATTCCGCGCCGAAAGAGATCAATGCGTGGCTTCACATCGGCGAAGACGGCAGGGTAACGGTTTACACGGGAAAGGTCGAGATCGGTCAGAACATCCGAACGTCATTGAGCCAGGCGGTTTCAGAAGAGCTTCACGCACCGCTTAACCGAATCGAGATGGTGATGGGCGATACGCAACTCACGCCCTTCGACATGGGAACGTTCGGGAGTCGCACGACACCGACAATGAACCTGCAGTTGCGAAGAGTCGCGGCGGCGGCCCGGGATACGTTGATCGGATTAGCGGCAGCGCAGTGGAAGGTTGATCCGCAGAGTTTGGTAGCGTCTGACGGAAAGGTCACAGATCCGAAGACGAATCGCTCGATTGAATATGCGGCATTGACGAAGGGCCAGCAATTAACGCAGGAGCTTCCGCAAGAAGACCCGCTCATTCCCGCCACCGACTGGAAAGTTTCCGGCAATTCGACCCCGAAGGTTGATGGTCGAGAGTTCGTTACTGGGAAACACCGCTATCCATCCGATCAGAAGCTTCCCGGAATGCTCTATGGAAAAGTGCTGCGTCCGGCGGCATTCGACGCCACGCTAACGTCGCTGGACACGAAGAAAGCCGAGCAGATGGGCGTTACCGTTGTTCGAGACGGTAATTTTGTGGGAGTTGCCGCGCCGAGCTCGCATGCTGCTGAAGCCGCGATCGAGGCGATTCACGCGGAGTGGAAGTCGGAGCCGCAACCCTCAAACAAAGAGCTGTTCGATTATCTGCGGAAGAACACAACTGAAGAAGGCGACGATGACGATCGGCATGAAGTTGGTTCCGTCGATCAAGCATTTAGGTCTGCGGATCATAAGTTACAAGCCACGTATACGGTCCAGTACATTGCGCACGTTCCGCTGGAGCCGCGGGCCGCTGTTGCGAAGTGGGATGGCGATCAACTCACGGTGTGGACGGGAACGCAGCGCCCATTCGGCGTTCGTGGACAGTTGGCTGAAGCATTTCATATTCCCGAAGATCACGTGCGCGTGCGGATGCCCGACATGGGATCCGGGTACGGCGGCAAACATACGGGCGAAACCGCAATCGAAGCGGCGCGGCTTGCGCGGGCGGCGAAGCGTCCCGTGAAGGTTGTGTGGACGCGCGAGGAAGAGTTTACCTGGGCGTACTTCCGGCCTGCCGGCGTAATTGATCTGATCGGCGGTGTCCGCAACGACGGAACGATTACTGCCTGGGAAATGCACAACTACAATTCCGGCTCGGCGGGGATTCGGACTTATTATGATGTTCCGAACCAGCGGATTGTGTTTCACCCGGTGAAGACTCCGTTGCGGCAGGGATCGTATCGGGCGCTGGCTGCGACGGCGAATCATTTTGCGCGCGAGTCGCACATGGACGAATTGGCCCATGCGGTGAAGATGGATTCGCTCGAATTCCGGCTAAGGAATTTGAAAGATGAGAGACTTCGCGCAGTATTCCAAGCTGCAGGCAAGCAGTTCGGTTGGGGCTCGAGCAAAACCGCTGGGCAAGGATTCGGGATGGGCGGCGGTTACGAGAAGCTGGGGAACATCGCCACTTTCGCTGAAGTGAATGTGGATTCGAAGTCCGGCGAAGTAAAAGTAGCCCGCGTGGTTTCGGCTTTTGAGTGCGGCGCGATTGTGAATCCTGATAACTTGCGAAATCAGGTTGAAGGCTCAAACGTACAAGGCTTGGGTGGAGCTCTGTTCGAAGTCATCCAATTTGAGAACGGGAAAATTCTCAATTCCCGACTGTCGCAGTATCGGGTGCCGCGATTCAGCGACTTGCCCAAGCTTGAAACCGTTCTGCTCGACCGGAAGGATATTCCTTCGGTAGGAGCTGGTGAGTGCCCGATGATCGGACTGGCTCCGGCCATTGCGAATGCAATCTTTGATGCAACTGGAACACGGTTACGAGCTTTGCCACTTGTACCAAACGGGCTAAAGACGACCTAGCGTGAATTAACAGATTCAAGACTTTCTTCAGGAGCAAACATGAGCGACTCGTCTGCCATCAATCGTCGAGATTTCTTAGAGAAGTCCGCAGCGCTTGCGGGAGGCGCCATCTTGTCAAGTACCGCGTCGTCTTACGCTCGTGTGGTTGGCGCAAACGACCGCATCTCGCTTGGCCACATCGGCTGTGGCAGCCGCGGTGGCGATCTCGATGAGATCGCTTCGAAGTTGAAGTCTAGCCACACCGTCGAGATGACTGTCGTGTGCGACTTGTGGTCGGGCAATCGTCAGAAGGCCCTAGCCACGAACACTGGCTACTACGGCAGGGCTCCGCGGGCCGTGCAGCACGTCGAGGAAATCCTTGCGTTGAAGGACGTTGACGCCGTTCTGATCTCAACGCCGGAGCATTCGCATTCGCCGATTTTGAAGATGGCCGCTGAGGCCGGCAAAGATGCATATGTCGAGAAGCCGATGGGAAATGTTCTCGAGGAGGCCAAGGCTGGACGCGATGCCGTCTTAAATGCAAAGACGATCGTGCAAGTGGGGACACAGCATCGAAGTGAGCCGTATCCGCAGGCCGCGCAAAAGATCGCCCGAAGCGGTGCGCTCGGCGATGTCAGCAAAGTCGAGATCGAGTGGAACTATCACGGGCCGCGGTGGCGGGGACGCCCTCAGGTAAAAGAGATTCGCGCGCAGGACACGGACTGGGCGAAGTGGCTTCTGACAAAGCCGATGCGGCCCTTCGATCCGCAACTTTATTTTGAATTCCGGCTCTACCGCGAATTCTCCAGCGGCATTCCGGATCAATGGATGAGCCACGCGATCGATCTCGTGCACTGGTTTATGGATGATCCCTATCCGGTTTCGGCGATGTCGCACGGCGGCGTGTTCGCCTGGCATGACGGACGGCAGAATGCCGATACATTCCAGACGTTGCTCGAATATCCCAAGGGATTTCTGGTCAGCTATTCGACCAGCTTTGGAAACGACGCGCCCAGTTTCACGCGATATATGGGCAAGAAGGCGACGCTGTCTAACATTGGCGGCGAAGGCAGCCCGCGTTATCAACTCGTCCAGGAAAAAGGAACGCATGAAGACGATGCCAACATCGACAGCAAGCGTAAATCACAGTATGTCCTGCTACCGGGCGAGAAAGGATTGCCGCCGATGGGCATCGACGACCTGACAACGGAGCACATGGCGAACTGGCTCGAGTGTATGCGCTCACGGCAGCAGCCTCATTGCACGGTCCACGAAGGATTTGCGCACTCGGTTGCATGCATGATGGCGGCCGAGTCGTACTGGACGGGCCGAAAGATCTTCTGGGATCCGAAGACTGAAACGTTCTCGGACTCCAAGCCTAGCTAACGCCGCAAGCTTTGGCGTTTCCGAGGCATTGCCCGACTACTTTGGCGTAATCCGCGATTGCGATCTCTGGATCCTGCAGATCGGGGTGCCAGACTTTTTCCCATTCGAAGCAGTAGTAGCCTTTGTATCCGATGGACTGAAGGGCTTTGATCTGGCGTTCGATAGGCACATTGCCCCGTCCGGTCAGAACATATTTGCGATCTTCGCCGCTGCCGATCGAATCTTTGAGGTGAGTGTGGCGAATCCATGGTCCCAGTTGTTTCACCGTGAACTCGGGCTCCTCATTCGATGTTGCAAACGTGTGATGGGCATCCCAGAGTAGGGCAGCATGCTCGGAGTTCGCGGCGGTCAAGACATCTTTCAAAGTTGCGGAAGAAGTGAAGTGATCGTGAGATTCGATGATCACTGTCACGTTCTTTGGTCCGGCGTATTCTCCCAATTCGTGCAATGCTGAGGCGACTCGTTTCTTGGTTGCATCATCTGGAACCGGCGCTTTGTCGGTTTCAGCCTTTCCTCCGAAGACGCGGACGTAAGGGGCACCCAACGCTGAGGCGAGGTCGATAAATCTGCGTGCGTCCGCGAGTTCCTTGGCGCGTCTTACTGGGTCTTCGAAATATAACGTTGCAGAGCTGCCAAGATTTGCGATCCGCAGGTTGTGCTCTTTGATCTCTTTCTTCGTCTGCTCAATGCGGTCGGCGGCGAAGAGCGGATTCGACGGCAGGTCCATGTTCCCCTGAAGGCCGCGCAATTCGACGGCGGAGAATCCGTGATCGTGGGCGAAGGTGAGGATCTTCGGCCAATCCCAGGCCGGGCAGCCGAGCGTGGAAAATGCGATCGGGATGCGGCTCGTTGGGCTATCTGCCAAAGAGCGAAGCGGCAGCATCGAGGCACTAACTGCGACGGCAAAGGTCTTCACGAACTCACGGCGAGTTTGCATTTCAGAGTTCTCCTTGAACCGTGTCTATGTTATCGGATTCTGGATCGGGATGAAGGGCGCTCATGCGCTGGTACAATAGCGAACATCTGGGGCGGCCGGCTTTCCTGTGACTCACCATTGCCGGTCCTTTGACAATGGCCAAGTACGTCTTTGGCAACTACCTTCTCGATGTGGACGAACGAAGGCTACTTCGCGACAACGGTGAGGTTCGTCTTCGCGGCAAGCTATTCGACACTCTTCGCGTGCTGGTAGAGAACGCGGGCAAACTCGTCCGCAAAGACGCATTCATGGAGTCCGTGTGGCCGGACTCCGTCGTCGAAGATAACAACCTGGACTACTGCATTTCGCAGCTGAGAAAACTGCTGCACCCGGAGAAATACATCGAAACCGTGCCACGCCACGGTTATCGGTTTGTTGGAGACGTAACCGCGCCAGAGTCGCACGTGGCAGCGACCCCACTGGGACGGCACGTAGAACAACCCGATGTTCAACAGCAACCGGTCGAATTCTTCACCACCAGCGATGGGGTACGAATTGCGTACAGCGTCGGGGGAAAAGGTCCAGTAATAGTCCGTGCGATTCACTGGCTGAATCACTTGGATTTTGAGTGGCAAACGCCGATGCGGCGGCAGTGGCTTTCGGAGGTCATGCGGCATAACACGCTGCTACGCTACGACCAGCGCGGCAGTGGCCTCTCGGACTGGAACGTTAGCGACTTTTCATTCGAACGGACGATTCGGGATTTTGAGGAACTTGTGGACGCAGCTCACCTGGAACAATTTTCCATCCTGGGAGGTTGCCAGGGCGCCGCGGTAGCAATTGCCTATGCCGTGCGCCATCCAGAACGCGTATCGAAGCTCATCATCAACGGGGCGTTCGCGAACGGATGGCCCGCACCTGCGCCAGGAGTACAAGAGCAAATGGACGCGTTGATGACACTGATCCGTTCCGGGTGGGGACGCGACAATCCTGCGTTTCGGCAACTGTGGACAACACTTTTCCGGCCCGACGCTAACGCGGCGGAGACAGCCTGGCTCAATGAGTTGCAACGAATCTCGTCCTCTCCGGAGAATGCTGCGCGAATGATAGCGGAGTTTCCCAACATCAAGGTTCTTGACATGCTTCCAAAGATCAGCTGCCCGAGCCTGGTGTTGCATTCCCGTGACGATGGCGCTGTTCCCTTGCAAGAGGGGAAACTTATCGCGGCGCGAATCCGTGGCGCACGTTTTGTGGAATTGCCTAGCCGCAGCCATATGGTCAGTCCAGGAGACGCTGGATGGGAGCAATTCGTAGGGGAGGTCTCGGCATTCATGGGCTGGTAACAGGAAGCCTCCGCGGACAAAAAAAGAAAGCTCCGCTTTGTGATTCATATCCAAATGCCGGGGCGACAAGAGGGCGGAGGCACTCCGCCGCCCTGTCATCTTTCTGAAATTACGCAGCGGACCTGGGGGCTCCCACGGTCCGTTCCTCGGAGACCTGGTACGGCTCTAACGATGGGATCAGCTTCGGTACTCGGCTCTGATAATCCCGGTACTTCGATCCATGAATCACGTTCAGGTCATGCTCTTCCCAACGAATTGCCATCAAGATGTAAGCCGTCGTGAGTACTGCAAAAAGAAGGTGCGCGCCCGTCATTGTAGGAGTGGCCCAGAACGCGGTCAACCAACCCACGTACAACGGATGGCGTACGTAACGGTAGAACAACGGCGTACGAAATTCGAGATATGTATATGGCTTACCCGCAAGATACAGGCCCACCTGCCTAAGACCGAACAGGTCAAAGTGGTTGATGAGCAACGACGCCACGAACACCAAGCCGAACCCCAGACCGAAGATTACATTGACGGCATTCCGAAGAACAGGATTTGTGACGTTCCAAATGACGCCGCCTATTGGTTGCCAGAACCCGAACAGTGCAACCAACAACAGGCTGGAAATCAGGACGTAGGTACTTCGTTCGGCAGCTACTGGAATGAATCGAGTGAGCACTTCTTTGAATGCAGGCCGTGCCATGACGCTGTGTTGAACCGCGAACACCAGCAGTAGCAAAGAATCAATAGCCAAGGCCGGCCAGAACGACATTCGGGTAGCCGAATCCATCGATTGCTGAACAAGTAAATTGCCGATAAATCCGACCGCATAGACGAATGTCAGAAAGAACGCCATGTAGCTGATCAATCCGTACACGAATACCGCTAAACGCTTTGCCATATCTAAGCCTTCCCTTTTTTGGGCCTGGCCTGTTGCCAGTCACCCGTGAGATGAGGCGAGGTTAGCGGTACAGTTGGGAGAATGTCCTTTGACGGTCCTGAAATATTGCTTAGAAGATTCTGAGAAGCAGCGTCGCAGTTGAAGTTGATGGAAGAGGAACTAAGTTGCGTGAAATAGAAGGCCCGAGTGGATTCGAACTTGAGGCGCTTTGCGGGCGTGACCGAAGCGGGAGCCCGCAGCCGAAATCCTGAGAGTAGCGAAAGACCTCCCAAATGGTTTTCCGGGGATCATGGTAGGCCCGAATGGATTCGAACCATCGACCTCTTCCGTGTCAAGGAAGCGCTCTAGACCAACTGAGCTACGGGCCTACATGCTGATGGTGAGATCAATTCTAATGGGCGGCGGGGATTCCGGCAAACTGATCGAACTCACCGCGGGAAAATAGGGCGGGCTGCGCAATGAAGCGCCGCTGGCTCGCTGATTTGAGAATCCGATGATGCGCATCGAAAAAATGATTGGCGGCGGCAGCCTGAAATCATTGACGAGAGAATCCTGGCACAAATATGCTTTCGCATGATGTCGATCCGCAAGCACCATCGCCACCATCACCATCACGCGCGCAGCGCGACGGCGGGGGTGCCTCTGAGGTAATCGCTTAACAGAGTTTTCGAGCCCGCTGAAGCGCAAACGCTCAGCGGGCTTTTTGTTTCTGGAGACCTTTATGAAATCTGGATTTGATTTCGCAAAATTAGGCGGGCTGATTCCCGCGATCGTACAGGATGCCGTTGGCGGCGAGGTCCTTATGGTTGGATTCATGAACCGTGAGGCCTGGGACCGCACTGCAGCGGAGGGCTACGTGACTTTTTATAGCCGCACTCGCAACCGGCTGTGGACCAAGGGGGAGACTTCCGGCAACCGTCTGCGCGTAATTTCCGCCGCGACCGATTGCGATCGGGATTCAGTCCTCTTCCGCGTCGCCGTCGAAGGAGATGGCTTGGTTTGCCATCGCGGGACCCGGTCTTGCTTCACGGAAGGTTTGGCGATCGGGACGGGTGAGCCCGCCGTTGGCTCTGCGAAAGAGAGCGCCCGATGAAGCTGCGGATCGGAATCCCGAAAGGGAGCCTGCAGGAATCTACGCTGCAATTGTTCGCGCGTGCGGGACTGCCCGCTTACACCAACGGACGATCGTATTTCGCGACGACGGCCGATCCGGAAATTGAATGCCTATTGATTCGCGCGCAGGAGATGGCGCGGTACGTGGAGCACGGAGCGATCGATGCCGGACTCACCGGACTCGACTGGGTAGTCGAAAGCGGATTGGAAGTCGTGACGGTCCGAGATCTTATCTATGCCAAGCGCAGCAGGGGAAAAGTGCGGTGGGTGCTAGCGGTGCCGGAGGATTCTCCTTTTCAAAGCGCGAAGGATCTTCAAGGACGCATCATCGCAACAGAACTTGTTAACGTCACTCGAAACTACTTTCAGGACAAGAGGGTGGATGTTCGTGTCGAATTCTCGTGGGGAGCGACGGAAGTGAAGGCACCCATGCTGGCCGATGCGATCGTTGAGGTCACCGAGACTGGAAGTTCGCTGCGTGCGAATCGACTGCGAATTCTCGAAACAGTGCTCGAGTCGAATACGCAGCTTATTGCCAACAAAATTTCGTATGAAGATTCGGAGAAGCGGCGGAAGATCGACAATCTTGCGTTGATGCTGCAGGGCGCAATGCAAGCGCAGGACCGCGTGGGCTTAATGCTGAACGTTCGGCGGGAACACTTGCAGGATGTTCTTTCGGTCTTGCCTGCGTTGCAGAAGCCGACAATCTCGCATCTCAGCGATGAAGAGTGGCTGGCAGTGAACACAGTGATCGATGAGGGCGCAGCGTGGAAAGTAATTCCGCGACTGAAAGAGGCACGCGCGGAGGGCATTGTGGAATATCCGCTGAACAAGGTGGTGCTCTGATGAGATCCCTTTCAGGGCCCGCGGCGGCGGCCATTGTGGCAAGGCTGGCGCAACGGAATGCGCGGCTGGATTCGTTTGAGCCACAAGTCCGAGTCATTGTGAATACTGTTCGCCGTAAGGGAGATCTGGCGCTGCATCGTTACGCGGAGCGGTGGGATGGAGTGAGTTCCAATCAGCCGCTGAGAGTTTCTATTGCAGAGATCAAGGCGGGATGGAAGTCGACATCGCCTGCAGTGCGCGCGGCCCTCACACAGTCGGCGCAAAACATTCGGCAATTCTGCGAGTGGCAAAAGCCAGTGGCCTGGACGCGAGTTCGCAATGGGATCTCTCTCGGGCAGTTGGTGATCCCGCTTGATTCTGTGGGTTGTTATGTACCTGGTGGACGCCATGCGTTGGTATCGACACTGCTCATGACCGTTATTCCTGCGCAAGTCGCCGGCGTGCGAGAAATTCGGGTTGTGTCTCCGAAGCCATCGGCAGAAATTCTGGCAGCATGTTCGATGCTGGGGGTGCGCGAGTTGTATCGAGTGGGCGGCGCGCAGGCAATTGCGGCGCTGGCTTACGGGACGAAAACAATTCGGCGGGTCGATAAGATCGTGGGCCCAGGAAATGTGTATGTCACGGTCGCGAAGAAGTTAGTTTCCTTCGATTGTGCTATCGACCTCGTGGCAGGGCCAACCGAGGCCGTGGTGCTAAGTGAATTGGGAAATCCAAAGTTTATGGCCGCGGATCTGGTCTCGCAGGCTGAGCATGATCCGGAAGCGATCTCTGTATTCATAACTGCCTCGCGTAAGCTGGCTGATGATATTTCGCTCGAAATCAAGGAGCGCGTCCGCACGAATCCGATAGCGAAAGAGTCTATAAAGCGGCGGGGAGCGGTGCTGGTCGCGCGATCGAGAAAGCAGGCACGCGAGTGGGCGAACCTCATTGCTCCGGAACACATCACGGTGAGTGAAGACGATCTGCCCTTCATACACAACGCAGGATCGATCTTCATCGGCGACTATTCGCCACAGGCTGCCGGAGATTATGCCTCGGGCCCGAACCATGTGTTGCCTACTTCAGGGCAGGCGCGGTTTCGGGGAGGGCTGAGCGTGCTCGACTTCGTAAAGTTGATTACGGTGCAGAAACTCTCGCGGACCGGGCTTCAGAAAATTGCTCGCACGGTGGAATGCATGGCCGAAATTGAGGGCTTGCAGGCGCACGCAGAGTCCATTCGAACGAGGTACGCGAATGCTTAGGGCAAGGGATGCAATTCGCGCATTGCCGACGTATCATCCGCCGCTTGCGGGGCGCGCAGGCTTGCGTCTCGACTTTAACGAGAACACCGTTGGGTGCTCGCCACGCGTTTTGGAAACCTTGCGGCACCTGACGGCGGAAGACCTGGCGCGTTATCCGGAGCGGCAGGCAGTAGAAGAGAAGCTCGCAGAGTTTCTTGGCGTCGGCGCGGATGAACTTCTGCTGACAAATGGCGTTGATGAAGGCATTCACCTTTTATGCCAAACATTCTTGGGCCCGGATGATGAAGCTCTGATTGTGGCGCCGACGTATTCCATGTACCGGATTTATATGATGGTCGCAGGTGCACGGGTGCGTGACGTTCGCTCTGGGCCGGAATTCCGATTTCCGATTCAGGAACTCTGCAGTAGCGTCACCGAGCGCACGAAGTTGATCGTGATTGCCAATCCGAACAATCCTACCGGCACTCTCGCGACGCTAGATGAGTTGCGACATCTGGCCTCGTCCGCTTCGTCCGCCGCGATGCTTGTAGACGAAGCCTATTTCGAATTCTGTGGGCAGACATCCCTAGCCTTGCGACGTGAATGCCCGAACATTTTGGTGACACGAACTTTTTCCAAGGCTTATGGTCTTGCCGGGCTGCGGATTGGCGCTTTGATCGGAAACCGTGACCAGATGGCGTCAATCCGACTGGCGTGCTCTCCCTACAACGTGAACGCAGTTGCGCTGGCGTGCCTTCCCTGGGCAATTGGAGACACCGAGTACGTCCGGCGATATGTGGATGAGGTTCTGCAATCGCGCACGCGCCTTGAAATATTCCTACGAGAACAAGGGATCCAGTTCTGGCCGAGCCAGGCGAATTTCGTTCTTTTTCGTATAGGCGCGACCAAGGACGACGCGAAGGCATTCGCGGAAGGCATGCGGAGGGACGGCATTCTCGTTCGTGATCGCTCGGCGGATTGCGGGTGCGAGGGCTGCGTGCGGATCACACTCGGGACACGCGAACAGACGGACCGTTTACTGGATGTATTGCACCAGACGTTGCCCGCGATTCCTCTTCAACCGGGAGCAGCGAGGAAATGAGAAAAGCAAGCCTTACGCGCAACACGAAAGAGACTCAAATTCAGATCTCGTTGAATATTGATGGGCGAGGAAAACATCAAGTATCGAGCGGAATTCGATTCTTCGATCACATGCTGGAGTTGTTCGCGCATCACGGGGGCTTCGATCTCAAACTCAAGGCCCGCGGCGATCTTGATGTAGACCAGCACCACACGGTGGAGGATGTCGGGATCGTGCTTGGCCAGGTATTCGATCAAGCACTGGGAAGCAAGAAAGGAATTCTCCGAGCCGGATATTTTCTGATGCCGATGGATGAGACGCTGGGCGCGGTGGCCGTGGATTTCTGCGGACGCGCATCGGCCGTGATTGATACAAAGGTCCGAGTAAGGCTGGTCGGCGATCTGCAAGTTGATCTCGTGCATGACTTCTTCGAAGGTTTCGCTCGCGGCGCTAGGGCCAATGTTCACGCGCGAATTCTTTATGGCCGTTCTGCGCACCACAAGATTGAATCTCTGTTCAAGGCCTTCGCCCGGGCTGTTCGAGCTGCGTGCTGGCGCGATCGGCGAATGATCCGATTGCTGCCTTCGACGAAGGGAGTGCTGTAGATGATCGCGATCGTCGACTACGGCGCGGGTAATCTTGTCTCGGTCAAGAAGGCGCTCGACTGGCTCGGCCATGCGTCGGAGATCACGAGTGATCCTGACGTAATAAGTAAATCGCACAAAATTGTTCTCCCAGGGGTCGGGCATTTTTCGTCGACCGGAGTTCTGGGCCGCTCGGGCGCGCAACAGGCGATCGAAGAGAGGACGCGAAACGGAACTCCGTTTCTTGGAATTTGCGTCGGCTTACAGTGGATGTTTGAAGGGAGCGAGGAAGCACCGGAGATTGCGGGATCTGGAATGTTTCAGGGGAAATGCCTGCGGTTCCCGAGTACATCAAAACTTCCACACGTGGGATGGAATCATTTAACGATTAGTGAAACATCGCGTCTATTCCGCGGGATCGCACAATCTTCGCTGGTGTATTTCACGCATTCGTATTTTGTTCCGTTGGCTGAATCTACGGTGGCCTGCTGCGAGTATGGCCGGAGTTTCTCTGCGGCGGTGGAAAAAGAGAATTTATTCGGTGTGCAGTTTCATCCGGAGAAGTCGGGAGATGTAGGCTTGAGGCTTCTCACGAATTTTTGTGGGCTCTGACATGTTGACGAAACGGATCATCGCTTGTCTTGACGTTCATGGAGGCCGTGTCGTGAAAGGAGTGCAGTTCGAGAACCTGCGCGACGCCGGAGATCCCGCGGAACTGGCACGGGCGCACAGCCAGGCAGGAGCGGACGAGATCGTGCTGCTGGATATTTCAGCAACTCGCCAGGGTCGCACGACCTTGCTGGCGACCGTTCAGCGAACTGCGAAACAACTCTTCGTTCCTTTCACCGTCGGCGGCGGAGTCAAGAATCTGGAGGATGCGGCGGCTGTCTTTTCAGCCGGTGCAGACAAAATCAGCGTTAATTCCGCGGCACTGTCTGATCCCGACTTAATCACCACGGTTGCGAAACGATTTGGATCGCAAGCAGTCGTGGTCGCGATTGATGCAAAGCGCTGCCGAACGACTTCGAAGTGGCAAGCCTTTACACACGGCGGACGGAAGGAAACTGGGCGTGATGCAGTGGAGTGGGCGCGTGAAGCTGAAGAACGCGGCGCGGGCGAAATTTTGCTGACATCGATGGACCGTGATGGCACGGGGTCGGGCTTCGACTGCGAACTGACTCGTATGGTTTCGGATGCCGTGCGAATCCCGGTGATCGCCTCCGGCGGCGCCGGCCGAGCCGAGGACTTCATCGAAGTGTTTCAACAAGGACATGCGGATGCTGCTCTGGCTGCTTCGATTTTTCATTACGGCCTGCGCGGTATGGGCGATCTGAAACAGACGCTGGATAACGCAGGCATTCCGGTGAGGTGGCCATGCTGATTCCATCCATCGATCTGATGGGCGGCAAGATTGTGCAGCTTGTGCAAGGTTCGCGCAAAGCTTTGGAGTTCGACAACTTTGAAGAATGGATCAATCGATTCGCCAGCTATCCGCTCGTGCAGCTCATTGATCTCGATGCGGCGAAGCGCGTTGGCAACAACCGGAAAATCGTGCGCGAGATCGCTCAACAACTGCCCTGCCAGGTCGGCGGAGGAATCCGATCTGTCGAAACGGCGCGGGCGATGCTTGATCTCGGAGCGCGTCGCGTGATTTTGGGTTCCTCACTGATTTCGAACGGGACAATCAATGCAAGTTTTGCTCACGAGATTGCTGAAGCGCTTGGCGCTGAGAGTCTGGTCTTTGCCGTCGATTCGTTGAGTGGACGAGTCGCAATCAAAGGCTGGCAGGAGACTACGAATCTCACTCCCATCGATATGATGTCAGTGTTGGAATCGCACTGCAGTGCGTTCCTCTACACCCATATTGACACGGAAGGAATGCTGAAGGGCATTCCGATGGATGTCATCCAGAAGCTCCGAGCGGTGACTACGCGCCGTCTAATCGCGGCGGGTGGCATTCGCAGTTCTGAAGAAGTCGACGCTCTCGATGCGATGGGAGTTGATGCCGTCGTCGGAATGGCGATTTATCAGAACCTGATCGCGGTATGACTATCCATAGCACTTTGTCGAACTAAGCGATTTTGCCGAAACACGGCGGAAGAGATCAGGCGCCTTTATTCGTTTGCAGTATGCCTCGAAATCTGCTCGGGGACCATTCCACTGGAGTTCATCGACAGAGTTGAAAGCAGGCACATCCAACCGCAATGTAGCGAGCGTTCGGAAAAGGAGCGCGTCTTCCCATGCCGCGAACAAAGTCCCAGCAAGACCACGGGCACGCTTGATGGAGGGATCCCACTCGCTCCACTCCTTCGGGACATCCTCGATGCGAGGATAGTGCGATAGCACGGAAGCTGCGGCTTTTGCGCCCCAGCCGGCAATTCCTGGATAACCATCGGCGGAATCTCCTGTAAGAGCTAGATAGTCCGGAATGGATGTCGGCGTCACGCCGAATTTCGCTTCCACGCCTGCTTCATCTCTCACTAGTTCTCGACGTCGATCGACCTGGACAACGCGCGTGCCCCTTACAGACTGAGCGAGGTCTTTGTCCGGAGTACAGATCAGCACCTGCTCCACGCGCGCATCCCGGTCAGCTTTTGCTGCTGCCGACGCCAAAGCATCATCCGCTTCGAAATACGTCATCGGCCACACGAGAACTCCCATCGACTGCAACGCTTCTTCAAGGATTGGGAACTGCGACAGTAGTTCGGGAGCAACTCCCTCACTTGTTTTGTAGCCCGGGTAGAGATCGTTTCGGAACGATTCGACTACGTGATCGGTGGCGACCCCAAGATGAGTTGCGCCTGCTTCGATCATGGAGAACACAGAGCCGAGCACGCCGCGTACGGCGCCGATCTCCTGCCCATTGGTGTCTTGCGAAGACGGCACCGCGAAGAAGTAGCGGAAGAGTTCATACGTCCCGTCGATCAGGTGAACATTCATAAAATCGAATGTTCGCCGATCTTACACGATCCGCCGATCAACTGTGGTCCATCGCCATGAAGAGATTATTTAGCGATTCAGCCAGAGTAGGGTGAGCATATGTCGCGTCGCGAAGCGCAGTGTATGGCAACTTGCCAATCATCGCAGTTTCAAGCACGGCCATTACTTCGCCTCCCTCGACCCCAAGAATCGCTGCACCGAGAATCTGGTTCGTTTCCGCGTCGACAATGGCCTTCATGAACCCTCTCGTCTCATCCACCTCAAGTGCGCGCGCGACCGAACTCATGGGAAGCTTTGCCACTCGAATTTTCTTTCCCTCATGCCGTGCGTCAGTTTCCGTGATTCCGACCCGTCCCAATTGAGGATCAATGAAGACCGTGTAGGGCACAATGCGATTTTTGACGGATGCGTGACCGTGTTCCAGGATGTTGGCGCGAAGGACCCGGTAGTCGTCGTAGGAGATGTGCGTGAATGCGGGCCCGCCTTTGATATCGCCAAGAGCATAAATTTCCGCAACGCTCGTCTCGAGACGATCATTCACCTGGATAAATCCGTGCTCGTCAGTCTTAATGCCGGCATCGCCGAGATTCAGGGAATCAGAGTTAGGCACACGTCCGGTCGCGACCAGCAGATGGGAACCTTCGAGAATCGTGCTTGCGCCGGAGTGTTGCACGTCGAGATGGACATGCGAGCCATCCATCCCTACCCGAGTAGCCTTTGCACTTACTAGCACTTCTATGCCATCTTGCTCAAGAATTTTTCTGACTTCGTCCGCCACATCAGGATCTTCACGCGTAAGCAACTGAGGTTCGGACTGGATGATGGTGACGCGGCTTCCCAAGCGGCGAAATAACTGTCCGAACTCGAGGCCGATGTATCCGCCGCCCAGGATCAACAGATGTTCAGGAACTTCGCCGAGTTCCATGATCGAGACGTTGTCAAGAAACGGAACTTTATCGAGTCCGTCGAGCTTCGGATGAGAGGCATGAGTGCCCGCATTGATAAAAATGAGTTGCGCGGAAACTTTCCGTTCTTCTCCCTTTGAGCGAATGCTCACCGTTGTCGGATCGACGAACCTCGCCTCCCCAAAGATCAGATCAAGGTTCTTAGCCTTTCTAATCTTCGACTCGCTGCCGCCGCGGAAACTCTCAACGATGTCACGCTTACGCTGGCGAATCTTCAGCATGTCAATAGTGATTGCACCAGTGTGCACACCGTAATCGGCAGCTCGACGGGCGAGGTAGGCAACGCGGCCGCTCGCGATCATCGTCTTCGTCGGAGTACAGCCCTCATTGATACAAGTTCCGCCCACGTGTTTGCGTTCTATCAGCGCCGTCCGCATTCCGGCATCAGCCAGCGCTGTCGAAAGAGGGCCCCCGCCTTGGCCAGAGCCAATCACGATTGCATCGTATTTCTGAGGAGCGTTCATGGCAGGTTTTGCTGGTGCAACTGAAGACCGCTGGGAATTCTGCGGATTTAGTTGGAATTCGGTGCCAACGGCAACCACACCTGAAAGCGCGTTTCGCCCGGCTTTGACTGCACTTGGACGTTGCCGCGATGCTTCTTCACGATTCGTTGCACGGTGTCGAGCCCGAGTCCCGTACCTTCTCCCACATCCTTCGTCGTGAAGAATGGCTCGAAGATTCGTGGCAGCACCTCGGGAGAAATTCCCGGGCCGTTGTCTCTGATCTCGACGACCACGCAGTCATCTTCACGATACGTCCGCACCCGCAATTCTCCCTTTCCTCCCATCGCATCGATCGCGTTATCGATAAGATTCGTCCAGACCTGATTGAGTTCGCTGCCAAATGAATCGACGAGCAATGGGATGGGCTGATAATCGCGATAAACCGTGACCCCACGCTTCAATTTGTGATTCAGGATAGTCAACGTTGTCTCGAGCGTTTTCACGATATCCACGTTCTGCACTGGAGACTGATCCATGAAGGTGTATTCCTTGATCGCCTTCACGAGATCAGAAATTCTCGAAGTGCTGCTCTCAATTTCACTCAGCAAACCGGCGATTTCGGCAAGAGTAGAAATTCGTATCAACGCCGCTCGAGCGGTCTCAGCATCGAGCATTTCAAACAAGTGATCGACATCGGTGGGCTTGAAGTTCCTGTGCGCGAGATCTGCGGCCAGCTGCCACAAGTCATTCTGTCCATGGCTGCGAAGCAAGGTGTCGATTTGCTCCTCCAGTTCACTGGCAGCCAGTGGGTTTGGCGGAGGAGTATCGCTTTGCATCAAAGATGCTTCCAACTTCTCAATCTCAGCTTTCTGATTGGCACTCAGTTCGCGCCGTCCGAGTTCGTGGCTGGCATCGCGAATGCGCTTCAGCATATCCCGGAGATGGCTGGAGGCGCGCTTCGCTGCAGATGCCGGATTGTTGAGTTCGTGAGCGAGCCCTGCGGAAAGCTTGCCTAGAGCAGCGAGGCGGTCCCTCTGCTGTTCGAAACGAGTAGCGTAACGGATCCGGTCAGACATCAGACCGACCAGCCTGGAAGTCAGTTCCGGCATTTTCTGGACGAGGGCCGGGAACTGCGCTGCGGGGAATCTCAAAACTCGCCCATCGGTCAGGGCACGGCCGCTGAGCGTGTAGTTTTTCATCCGGGAGAATGGAAGCACCCCCGTCACTTCACCAGGCTTCAGATCCAGGACAACGGGTTCGCCTGAGAGTTCGCCGCGCCACTGAAATTCGCCCTCGAGCAGCACAGTCATGGCATCGGCCGGATCTCCCTGTTTACCGTAGAGGTCGCCCGCTTTGAGTCGCACGTCGTGCGCCTGAGTCAAAAACCAATCAATTTGATCCTGCGGCAAGTCCGCAAAGACTGGGACCTGCCGTAGCAATTCCGTCAATTCGGGCATTTAGACCTTGCTCAGATATTGATGAACAAACTGAACCGCCACGGAACCTTCACCAACGCCGGAAGCGACCCGCTTGACCGAACCGTGCCTCACATCGCCCACCGCGAAGATTCCGGGAACATTCGTCTCCAGCAAAAATGGATCGCGGTCGAGAGACCACTTCTTCGGGTGCTTACCGTCGTGCAGCAGATCCGGGCCAGTCAGGATGAAACCCCGATCATCGCGCTCGACGGTATCGCCTAGCCAATCCGTACGCGGCAGAGCGCCAATAAAGATGAACATCGATCCCGCCGGCACCCGCTCCACTTTATTGGTATCCGAACAGAGCACCGAGATTTCTTCCAGGTGCTTATCGCCATGAACTTCGGCAACGCTGGCGTGATTCCATACCTGGATCTTTGGCGTTTCCTTGATTTGATCGATCAGGTATTGCGACATCGTGCTGGAGAGAGAGTCGCCGCGGACCAACATGATCACGCGTTCCGCATACTTGGCGAAATTCATGGCCGCTTGGCCGGCGGAATTCGCGCCGCCCACTACGTACACGATCTCGTTTTTGCATGACAAAGCTTCAGTCGTTCCACCGCCGTAATAAACACCCGCTCCTTGCAATCGATCGATGCCCGGAGCATCCAGCCGGCGCCATTGCACGCCAGTGGCGATCATCAACGCATGCGACGAAATTTCGCTGCCATCGGCCAATTTGATGATGCGGTACGGGCCTTCTATCCGCACGCCCTCTACAGTCTGAGGCGCGAGAATCTCCACACCGAAACGCTTCGCCTGCGCAACGGCACGGCGCGCGAGATCTCCGCCACTCAGTCCCACAGGGAATCCAAGATAATTCTCAATGCGCGAACTCATTCCGGCCTGACCGCCCGGCGCCTCCCGCTCGACGATTACCGTCTTCAGCCCCTCTGACGCACCATACACCGCAGCGGCTAGGCCCGCCGGTCCACCACCTACGATCGCCAAGTCAAAGAACGAAGTATCGGCTCGAGTATGCAGCCCAACCTTTTGCGCAACTTCGGAGGGCGCACCATTCAGAAGTTTGTTTCCATCCGGAAACAAAACTACCGGCAACTCTTCGGCATCGGGACCAAGGGCATCGAGCAGGCGCTTGGTCTCAGGATCGTTCGCCGAGCCTTCGACATCGATCCACTGATAAGGAACGTGGCTTCGGGCCAGAAAATCTCGAAGTTCATAACAACGCGGAGACCAGCGCGTCCCGAGCACGCGAATTCCCTGGTATTCCGGCCGATGAGTCGCGATCCAGTCATCCAGCAAATCATCGAGTTGTGGATATAGGTGTTCGCTCGGCGGATCCCACGGTTTCATGAAAAAGTAATCGATATTCGCTTCATTGATCGCGCTGATAGCAGCGTTGGTATCGGCGTAGGCCGTCAACAACGCACGTTTAGCATCCGGAAAAACCTGCCGTGCCGACTGAAGAAAGCCGACGCCGTCCAGCTTCGGCATTCTTTGGTCGGCCAGCAACAGCGCCACAGAGTCGTTGCGTACTTTCAACTGGTTCAACAAGCCTAGAGCGGCTTCGGGCGAATCACTGCTCAATACTCGATATTCCGCGCCATATTGTGTCCTAAGATCGCGCTCGATCGCGCGCAACACGTCGGTGTCGTCATCGACCGTTAACAGAATAGGTTTCGACATGACTGCTCTCAAAACTCCGAGGAATAAAAACTTTTCTTAAGTCCCAGAATAAACAGGTTTAGATGGTCGCATGACGGCATCGGTCTCGCAAACTGCTGACTGTTCGGCTCACATACTCATCTACGCATCGGCCGTTATTCCCTCAAGCATTGATTTCCCCCGGCTCCATCTGATCGACGTAGCACCATACCCACGACTCACCCGGCTCGATCGAACGGATGAGAGGATGTTCCACTTTTTGAAAGTGCTTGGTAGCGTGTTTGTTCTTCGAAGAGTCGCAACATCCCACGTGCCCACAAGTCAGGCAGAGACGCAGGTGGACCCAGGTATCACCCATTTTCACGCATTCTTCGCACACATGCTTGCTGGTGTTCTTGATTTTGATTTGGTCGAGATGGGAGCACTGATTTCGCATATTTTTCTCTCCGGAAAGATATCGTGTCCGCGTCAAGTGACTTTCGTTATACAGCAATGGGCCTTCGTCACATCCTTACAGCCCAATTGTCGCTCACAATAATCGCGGAGGGGCTTCATACGTGCTTCGTCTTGATTATCTTTCTTGTGTGTTGACTATCGCTTCGACGATTCTTATTGGCCGTCGTTGTTGGGAAGGCTGGGTGCTTTCTGGCATCAACAGCCTGATCGTTTGTGTTATCGGGTTTCGAACCGCGCAGCTTGGTTTTATTCCCGCCAACGTTTTCTGTGTGGTCGTGAGCGCGATTAACCTGCACGCCTGGCGCAAGGCAGTTCCTACCGCGGAGCGTTGAGCTCACTCGGCAATGAGCAAGTTTTCGGCAAACGGCCACTGCTCGTCGATCCACTGAACTTTGCAGCAGAATCCGGCTTTCTGCGCCATTTCGTAAACTTCGCTGGACGAATACTTGTGACTACTTTCGGTCCAGATCGTCTCGCCTTCCTGAAATTCGATCACAACCTCAGACGCGGGTATAGAAACGATCTGACGCCGTTTCGACTGTAGATGCATTTCAATGCTGCGCGCTTCAGAATTGATTCGGGCCATGTGCTCAAATTGCGCCAAATCGAAGTCGGCCCCGAGCTCTCGATTGGCACGTCCCAGCAGGTTCAAATTAAAAGCTGCGGTTACCCCGAGCTCGTCGTCGTAAGCAGCCAACAGTTGTGCAGTGGATTTCTCGAGATCTGTGCCTAGCAGAAGCGAATCATCAGGTTGCAGAATGCTCCGCACCTCCGAAAGAAATCGAATACCCGCGGCTCGATCGAAGTTACCGATCGTGCTACCAAGGAACAATACAAACAAATGCTGCCCGACTTTGCGGCGGGCTGCTACCTCCACCAGGCCATCGAGATATTCCCGTTCAAAGCCGACGATACTGATGGAATCTATATCGCTGAGCTCGCGCTCACACATCACGAGCGCCGAATGCGAAATCTCAACCGGATAGTACGACGTCCGTTGCCTTCGGCAGAAAGCCTCCAGCAACCAGCGCGTCTTGCGCCCACTGCCGCTGCCCAGTTCCGCAACTGCCACCGGACCCTCCACTCGATCCACAATGTCTGACGCGTTTCTCCGCAGCAGACGCTCGTCTGCCCGCGTAAGGCCGTACTCCGGTAAATGGCTGATTACCTCGAACAGAGCTGAGCCTACGTCGTCATACAGATATTTCGAAGGAAGCTCCTTCTGGTCCAGACGAGTCAGGCCTGTGCGGACATCGGTCGCAAATTCGTATGAGGCGTTTGCTGGAATGGCGTGGATCAGCATGCATCGCTCCTTGACTAGGTGTTCACGCAGCGAAATCCCGCATACACATACTGGTAATGAGCCTGGAACCAGTTGCGGAATGTCGGCCGCAGCATGCAGGCTGCCGTGCGTGGCGACCCGCCTTTCATGACGAAGTGCTTGCCATCGAAGAAGTCGGCAGAGTAGCCCCGATAAAAAGGAAACGCTTGAAAACCTGGATACGGTCCAAACGGAGTCGAAGTCCACTCCCAACCGTTGCCCAGCATTCCTTGCACTCCAAGGATGCTGGCGCCATCCGGATATGCATTTACCGGAGCGGGGTCCCAACTTTGAAAGTCAAAGTTGCCTAGCTTACTGCTTGGACCCTGGCTCCCCCATGGAAATAAATTTTTCTGCCCATTCTGAGTTCCGTAGGCAGCCCGCTGCCATTGCTCTTCCGTCGGCAGCACCTTTCCGGCCCAGCGCGCGTATGCTGAAGCTTCGGCTTGGCTCACGTAGACTGGCCAATCCAACGGCAGATCAAATTCTTCGAACATCGTTCGGTACAGCCACTCATTTCCGGACTTTTTCCAGAAAACCGGATGATTCCTCGCGCCCGCCGCCTTCCAGCGCCAGTCCTCATTACTCCAGAAAGAAGGGGTCTCGTATCCGCCGGATTTCATGAACTCGAGGAACTGCCCGTTCGTGACCATGTACTTGTCAATCCTGAATTCGGGAACCTGGCTGGCATACGACTCGAATTCGTTGTCCCAACCAAAACTGCCTTCGTTTCGGGAGAGGCCAAGAGTCGCCGACCCGGCTGGAATATGAATCATGGATGGAGAAATGGAAGAGTTTGTTTGGACAATCGAGGCTGACTGTTTGATCTTGGCCGTAACCGGCAACTGATGGAACATGTACGCTAATGTCTCGAGATGCATCAGGCGATGTTCAATCGCGACGTTGAGTAACGTATCCAGCCCATATCCGTCTCGTCCGCACGACTGAGGATCTAGATCCGATCCCAGTTTTTCGTCGAGCCTTGTGCGGATGTCCCGAAGGTATTCACGAACCGTGGTGAGGGAAGGCCAATCAGAGGGCTGGTCGGTTGGCAATCCCCCGCCGACCGGATCAATCCCAAAGGCAAACAGACGATCGAATTCCGGATGGAAAGATGAAATCTTCAGGACGTCGTAGAGCAGGTTCCAATCGAAGGCTTCGAGGTGCCCCACGTAGAAAATGATGCGATGCCGTTCCGGGATAGGGCGCTCGAAAATTGACTCTGGCCGAACAACATCGAAAAAAGCATCACTTTGCCGGCGAGCCTCTGCCAGTCTTTCGACGAGCGGCTGTATTGCAGATTGAGTTTCAGCAGTCAGCATTAAGCCCTCCGTTCTTGAAGCGACAGCCACGAGCCGGTTTCGAGATTTGGAACGATGGAACAATTGAGAAGACCGAGGGTTAGATTCCAGACAGACGCGGAAGATACGCAGTCTTCAACGAAAACGCAGATAAAATAAGACGTGTTGCGCATTCCGCTATTCCATGTCGACGCATTTGCTGACCGTCCCCTTACCGGCAATCCGGCCGCGGTATGCCTTTTAGACTCGTGGTTAGATGACGAGTCGCTGCGCAAAGTCGCTGCAGAAAATAATCTGCCCGCCACGGCGTTTCTGGTGCCAGGCGACGACGCGTATCAACTACGTTGGTTTACAACGTCTTGCGAGATAAGGTTATGTGGACATGCAACCCTGGCCGCCGGCTTCGTGGTTCTCAAAATGCTGCAGCCCCCTCGAGAAGTTGCACGTTTCGAAACAAAGCAGGGGGGCATTCTCGAGGTTCGCTCCGCGGAAGGCGCCCTTCAGATGGATTTTCCCGCTTTTTTCTCTAGGAACTGGTCCGGTAACCCTGATCAACTGATTCGGGCCGCGGGCGTGCAAAGTACGCCCGTGGAAATATTGGAAGCAAATCAAACGTGGATCGCAGTCTTGGAAAACAACGAAGTCGTGGCGACGGCCGACCCGAATTTCGAATTGCTTAAGAAAATGCATCCCTACGCCGTCGCCATCACGGCGCCGGGCAAGTCCGAGGACTTCGTCTCGCGCTATTTCGCGCCGTCATACGGGATCTCCGAAGACTACGTGACTGGCTCTCTCCATTGCGCATTGGCGCCATACTGGGCACGCCATCTTGGAAGGAACCATCTCACGGCTCGTCAGCTTTCCTCTCGTGGCGGAGTTTTGACCTGCGAGATGGCCGGCGACCGGGTTCGCCTCACGGGAAACGCAATCCTCACAATGCAGGGGACGTTGCAGATTTAACGAGCCACTTCAAGGTACTAAGTGCTTCGCTCGCAGGAAATCGCGTGCAACGTTTTGCGGGTCCTCGTGCTGCGCATCGACGGAATAGTTCATCTTCTGCATGTCTGCGTCTGAAATTGTGTCTCGAAGAGCGGCAAGAGCGGCAACTACGTCGGGGTGTTCCATCGCGGTCTGCTGCCGGACGATTGGCACAGCCTCGTAAGGTGGGAAGTAATGGCGATCATCTTCGAGCACAAACAAATCGAGGGCAGGGATCAGGCCGTCAGTCGCATTACCGCCCGCGAAATCGATCTGATGATCTTTCAAAGCGCGAGCCAGCAGGCCCAGGTCCATGATTCGTGGAGGCTCGTTGAAATGTAGCCCATACGTTGCCGCCATTCCTCGGAAACCATCGGGCCTTTCCATGAATTCGTAACCGAAACCGGCCCGCCATTGCGGAGAGAGTTGTGCTGCCTGCGTGAGAGTTCGGATGTTCAATCGGCGCGCATCTTCTCCGCGGATCTCCATCGCGAACGTGTCGTTGAAGCCGAATGGAGGGCCGAGCGTCAAGCCGAAGCGGCGCTCATATTCGCTCTTTACGCGCTCGTAGACCTGTTTTTTCTCGGTTGCGGGCTTTTCTTTCAGCACCGCAGTCAACGCCGTACCGGTGTACTCGGGATAGATATCGATGCGTCCGGCAAGCATCGCCTGCTGACAGATGTAGGTTCCCGCGAGATAAAAACGACGCTCAACTTTAAGGCCAGTATGCGCTTCAATCTGTTGCGCGATGAGTTCACCCAGAATGAAAGATTCGGTGAAATTCTTCGAACCGACGACGATGCGATTGCCGTGCGACGGCGAACATGAAGTGCATACTAAGAGAAGGGGCATCACGCCGCAAAAAGTAATCTTGGCAAAACTCATCGCGGACGCAGCCGCCTTTCGGCCCAGCCCACTGTAAAATCGGCGAGCAATGCCAGAATAGCCGCTGGAATAGCGCCTGCGAGGATGACGCGATCGTCAACCATCGCGAGCCCACGGAAAATGAATTCCCCAAGCCCTCCCGCTCCAATCGCAGCAGCAATGGTTGCCAGGCCCACTGAGATCACTGCTGCAATCCGCACTCCCGACAAGATCACACTCGCGGCAAGTGGAAGTTCCACCTGATACAGAAGTTGCGACTCGGTCATTCCCATGCCGCGCCCGGCCTCGATCACGGCGGCATCGACTCCGTGGATTCCGGCATATGTATTCCGAATGATGGGCAAGAGTGCGTACAGCGTAAGAGCCAGAATCGCGAGACGGTCAGAGCGAGCCCCTAACCAAGGCACTGGGAGTAGAAATCCGAATAAGGCAAGAGCCGGAATCGTCTGAATGATGTTCGCGGTCGCGAGTACAGGTTTGTTCCAGGTGGTTCGATGGGCAATCACAATTCCAAGCGGAATCCCGATGAGCATCGCCAATATCGTGGAGATTCCCACCAGCCAGAGATGTTCAAGGGTCAACTGCAGCACCTGCGTGTGGTTCTGTATCAAGAAGCGGAGGAAGCTCATGATGCTCCCCGATCCGCCGCCGAGTCCAATCCACCACCAAAGGCTCGCACGTAGGCTGCTGCCCAAGGATCTTCTGATTGCAAGAATTCCTTAGGTGTCAGCAGCGTAACGAGTTTTCCAGCTTCCATCAGCGCGATCCGGGAGCCTAGCCGTAAAGCCTCTCTTAGATCGTGCGTCACGAATACAACTGTCTTGTGCAACCTTTGCTGCAGCTGAAGAAACTCTCGCTGCAGTTCGTCTCGGGTTAGAGGATCAAGAGCGGCGAACGGTTCATCCATCAGCAAAATCTCTGGGTCCGCTGCGAGCGCACGTGCCACTCCAACCCTTTGCCGCTGACCTCCAGAAAGTTGATGAGGATAGCGGTCCGCTAATTCTGGAGAGAGGCCCACCACTTGCAACAACTCCTTCGTGCGCGCGCTGATTCGATTCTTCTCCCATTTTTCAAGCTTCGGAACTAATCCAATGTTCTTCGCGACGGTGTAATGCGGAAAGAGTCCGGCCTCCTGAATCACGTATCCGATACCGCGTCGCAAGCGGATCACGTCGCCTTGATCGTTCGGCGAGCCGTTGACAAGAATCGTTCCTGATGTTGGTGAGACCAGACGATTGATGAGCTTTAGCGTCGTAGTCTTTCCGGACCCGCTGCGCCCCAGCAAAACCAGAATCTCTCCACGCGCAACCTGCAGACCTAAATCAATGAGGACCTGAGTGCTTCCGATGCGATAAGAAACATCGCGGAATTCGATCACAGGAGTTCGGGCGTCAGTCTGCACCAGCCCAGCATACCGGAGACTCGAACTTGTCCCAAAGCCGCAGTGATCAGCCCAGCCGATTTGCATTCGGCAGATACCTTGGCGACAATTTGGGCATGGCGAGATCGGGCGATGGCACCCAGACCGACAAGCCGCGGAAAGAAGCATTCTCACCTGGCGCGTTGGTCATCGCGACACTATCGAATCCGCGCGAAAAGTTTTGGGGAATGATCCTCGCACTCGCGCCCGCAGGGCTCAGCCTGAGCGGCGTCGAGCTTGCTTCCTTTGAAGATCTCGCCGCGATGGCGCGAGACGGCGAGCCCTTCACCCCGGCCGTGGTCTTCTTCCCGATGCATCGAATTGAGCGCGTTGAACTCGACTTGCCAGATGGCAACCTGCCGTCGCTCTCGCAACGTTTTCTCGCTAAGACAAGCCTCGAACCAACTGTGGCCCTCGCTCCCAAACTCTTCGAGCAAGCCGGCCAAGCCACAGTAAAATCCAAATCGAAGAAGGAGCGCGCGTGAAGCTCTCGCAAGTTCTGACCGCTCCCAATCAGCTCACACTCCTGCGGATGATCTTCGTACCCTTCATCGTGATCCATCTGGTAGACGGACATTATCTCTGGGCGCTCATCGTCTTCGTGATTGCGGGCTTTAGCGACGGTCTTGACGGCCTTCTTGCCCGCACCTTGCATCAGCAAACTTTGCTTGGCCAGTACTTGGATCCCATAGCTGACAAGCTGCTGCTAAGCACCGTTTTCTTGGTGCTGTCGATTCTTCACAAGATTCCGTGGAAATACACAGTCGTGGTCTTCAGCCGGGATATTTCCATTCTGGCGGCCAGCGCTGTGCTGTTCGCAATCGCAGGGCTGCGCAACTTCAAACCCAGCATCTTCGGAAAAGCGAATACTGTGTCACAGATCGCCGCGGTCTTTTTCGTTCTCTTGCTGCAAGTACATACCGTGCGTTGGGTCTGGATCGCGCGCACCGTCTTTCTGCGAGCGACTTTCCTCTTTACGATTGTCTCTGCTCTCCACTACTTGATCCTTGTGCAACAGCGACTCCGCAACCATCAGCATGCATTGCCGCCCCATCCTACAAGTACTTGATCGCGGCAGTGCAGTTTCAACCAATCTTGTCATTCCGACGAGTCGCGTAGCGACGACGGAGGAATCTGCTGGCCTGTCTTGCACAACAGCATCGACCCTCCGGAAGGGACCTGCCGCAATACTCGCGGCTGGGTCGATCGTCTGTTCTCAAACCGCAGCGCTACATCCTTCTCGATCCATTTGACCGATATTTCCAACGCCCCCTAGAATCATAAGTTCGTCTCAGAGGCTCGTTTCAACAGCAAAAAGTCAACATGGCCCTTCGTCTTTTCAATACGATGTCGTCGCAGATCGAGGATTTCCGTCCGCTGCGCGACTCTGAAGTTCGCATGTACGCCTGCGGCCCTACCGTTTACGATTACGGGCATATCGGAAACTTCCGGACGTTCATCGCGGTCGATCTGCTGCGCAGATTTCTCCGCCAAAGCGGATATCAAGTTCGCCACGTCATGAACATTACTGACGTCGATGACAAGATCATCCGAAACTCCGCGCGCGACGGCGTCACCGTGCAGCAGTACACCGCGAAATACGAAAAGGCATTTCTGGAAGATGCCGCAATGATTGACATCGAGCAGCCAATCCTCGTTCACGCCACGGAACACATTCCCGAGATGGCGGAGTTCGTTGCGAAGTTGGTCGATAAAGGAGTTGCTTATCGAACGGAGGACGGCTCGTACTACTTTCGAATCGCGAAGTTCCCCGAGTACGGCAAGCTCTCGAAAAAAGATTTCTCCAGCATGCTTGACGGCGCTCGCGTTGACGTCGATGAATATGACAAAGATAGCGCCCGCGATTTTGCGCTCTGGAAAGCTCCCAAGCCCGGGGAGGCTTTTTGGGAAACGAAGATCGGGCCGGGACGGCCAGGCTGGCATCTCGAATGTTCCGTGATGTCGATGGAGGAACTCGGCGAAAGTTTCGATCTGCATGCGGGTGGAGAAGATCTCGTCTTCCCGCATCACGAAAATGAAATCGCGCAATCCGAATCGTTGACCGGAAAACCGTTCGCGCATTTCTGGTTTCACGCGCGCTTCCTGTTGGTCGAAGGCGAGAAGATGTCGAAGAGTCTTGGCAACTTCTTCACGCTTCGCGACCTGGTTCTCAAGGGACACAAGCCTTCGTCTATCCGCTATCTGCTCACGTCAGTTCCTTACCGCAGTCAGTTGAATTTTACTTTCGACGGGTTGAAACAGGCGGCGGTATCGGTGGAGCGGCTGCGCAACTTCCGCCTTCGACTTACGGCAGGTACGTTTACGGAAGGTGCGAATCCGCAGATTCAGACTCTCGCAACAGAGTCGGCCAATCGCATGCGTGCCGCTCTGGAAGACGATCTCAATACGGCGCAAGCACAGGCCGCGGTCTTCGAGATGATTCGGCAGGCAAATACCGCGCTAGATGCCGGAGAAGTGAAGAAAGATGACGTCCCTGCGTTGCTTGGCACGCTGACCAAGTTCGACGAAATATTCGCCGTCCTCGAAGATACGGATGTGCCCAAGATGAAGCACGTAATGGATTGGGCAAAAAATGAACACCGCGAGAAAGATATCAGCGACGAGTTGCACACGGCAGTCCAAAGCGGGGCGCTTTCCCATGCCGAGATCGACGCCAAGATCGTGGAAATGAAAGCTGCTCGTACCGCCCGCGACTTCAAGAAGTCTGATGCGATTCGCGCAGAACTGACTGAGGCAGGCATTCTGGTGGAAATCACCAAAGATGGAATCCGCTGGCGAAGAAAGTGACTGCGCTTAGGGCGGCCTCGGCCGCCAGTGTTAAGCTGAAAGCTGTTTGCTGAGAGCTGACAGCTCCTTGAAGTCCTTCGACGAATACCTCCGCGATGCCGAACTAGCCCATGGCCACCTCTGCGCTGGGCAAGTGCTCGGCGTGCGCCTAGCGATGCTGGGATTGCAGAAACT
>DATJWZ010000021.1:0-6551 GCA_035500795.1 Candidatus Eiseniibacteriota bacterium
TCGCTGATGACCACTTCGTTGACTTGATCGAGTTTCTGGTTATCGCCGAAGGTGCGGCCGCGCAAAAGAGGAATGCCCAAAGCCGCAAAGTAGCCGGGGTCAGCCGAACGATAAACTGCGAGACTGCCGTTGCCTCGGGGCAATGGCGGGTGCTCTACAATCGAAAATCCTGAGTCGCCCATATATCCCTGTCCTGGAACTCCAGTCACAAATCCCGCCGCCTCAACCCCGGGCAGCGCCCGCACTCGCTGCAACAGAGTCTCAAAGAAATTCGCAGGCGCCGGCCCCGGGGTCTTGTATCGCTTGCCGGGCAGCTTAATGCGCATGGTAAGCACGTTATCAGTAATGCATCCGACGTTCGTGGAACGGAGGCGTTGGTAACTTTTCACCAACAAACTTGCACCCATCAGGAGAACGACTGTAAGGCCTACCTCAATGGCAAGCAGCGTCTTTCGAAGGCGCGCTCGCGTCCCAGAGGCACTGTGGCTTCGTGAAGACTCGTGCAGCGCACTGAGCAAACGCGAGTCATCCATGTTGAAGGCGGAGACCAACCCGGAGAAGAGCGCGCAGAAGATGACGACAGCTGCGGTGAAGGCCGCAACCACGCCATCGAAATGGATAGCGCCCACGCGAGTCATGTCGGGACGAGTGTGCAGGAACCACGCGATGGCACCGTACGCCAGCAACAGGCCGGCAGTCCCGCCAAATGTCTGGAGTAGGAAACTCTCCGTCAGGTGCTCGCGCAGCAGCCGCCCGCGCGCTCCTCCGAGCGCAGTGCGAATCGCGAGTTCCCTCTGGCGAGCCGCGGCGCGCGCTACGAGAAGATTGGCTACATTGAGGCAAGCAATCAGCAGCAGACAGACAGTAGCGGCGAGCAGTATGTAAAGCGGGCGCTTCACATCTCCCACCATGTTTTCCAGCAGGGGCCGGCTGTTCGCTGCGGCCGCAACAAACGGGTTGTCCAGGCGCGAGTCATGGAGCTGCCGAGAGATGACGCTCAGGTTCGCCGTTGCTTGCTCCGCTGTTACTCCCGGCTTCAGCCGTCCTACGACACGAAACATGTGGTTGTCGAAGGCGGACATTACACGATCTGGGAATTCGTGATAGACCGGCCTCCACAGTTGCGTGCTCGAATCCGGAAACTCGAACCACGCCGGCATGACGCCGACGACTGTATAAGGCTTGGCATCTATGTAGATAGTGCGGTTCAGGATGGCTGGGTCAGCACCGAATCGACGCTTCCAGAAACTCGAACTCAGCACAACAGTGCCGTTTGCCGAAGGACTATCGTCTTTCGATGTGAAACCTCGTCCCAAGGCTGGATTCACTCCGAGTGTGGGGAACAGGTTCCAGGAGACATGTGCTCCATTCAGCGTTTCCGGCAGTTGACCGCCAGACGCCGAGAGGTCCGCACTGTCTTCCCGGACCAGCGCCAAACTACTGAAGCTTGTGTTCTGTCCATTCCAGGCAGCGTAGACACCGGCGGCAACCTGGTTGTGAGGGAAGTCGCCGCCGCCGGCAGCCGGAGTACTGCGCTCATAGAGCGTAAGCAACCGGTCGGAGTCGGGAAAAGGCAGCGGTCGAAGCAAAACGCCGCGCACTACCGTAAACAAGGAGACGCTGCCCCCAACGCCGAGCGCTGTGATGAGAATGGCAACGACCGCAAAACCAGGTGTCCGGCTTAGCGTCCGAGCCCCGATGCGAAAATCGCGAAACAACTGATCTAATCCATTCCAGTTCCAGGTGGCGCCTGTATTTTCGCGGACTAAATCGGGATTGCCAAACGCTCGCAAAGCCGCGTGGCGGGCCTCGTCCTTGCTCATGCCGGCAGCCCGGTTTTCGGTAATCTGTTGCTCCAGGTGAAAGCGCAGCTCTTCATTAAGCTGTGTATCGGCCACTTTGCGAAACAGCAGCATACGGAACTGCATGAGCAATTGATTCAACCACCGCATCGCATCTCCTTTAACCAATCAGCTTCGGGTCCCGAGCCTCTGCCGCGTTCAGTCGCAGTCGGCCGACGGATCAACTCAGCCACAGTCACACTTCGCTTACGACTAGGTTGATCGCAGTGGAAAGCCGCTTCCAATCTGCTGCCTCGGTCTCCAGTCGCTTACGGCCGGCAGCGGTAAGTGAATAGAACTTCGCCGGGCGGCCGGTTTCGCTCTCCGACCATTTGGCTTTGACCCAGCCCTGTTGCTCCAACCTGTGCAGCGCAGGATACAGCGACCCTTGCTGCACCTGCAGCACTTCGTTGGAAATCTGCTGAATGCGTTTGGCAATTGCCCAGCCATGCATGGCATGAAGCGAAAGTGTTTTTAGAATCAGGAGATCGAGCGTGCCCTGAACAAGATCGGTAGGCTTACCCATACTATGATTATCTACAATATATGTTGTAGATAGTCAAGGTATCGATGCGCGAAGCAATTCCCGTGACAAAACAACAGTCATTTGCTGAACGATCGGAGGAATGCGGGGCAGGCGTAGCGCAGGTCCTTCAGCGAGCGGCGGCGTACATGGCCATCAGCCTGGCTAGAGGGAGCGTGTCCTTCTCTACTTCTCCCCCGCCCGCTTCTTCCCTTCCACCATGATCCTTCGCAGGATCCGGTTGATTCGCGTCTGGTAGCCCGGGCCTTTCGACTTGAACCAGTCCACCACTTCAACGTCCACGCGCAACGAGATGCTTCGCTTTCGCGGACGGTTCCAGCGCGACTCCGCGTCCAACCTTTGGTCCGCCAGCGACAGCAGTTCATCTTCAACCGATGCACGCAGGTCCCCAACTCGCACTCCTCGGGTCCGCGCCTTTCGCCGCTTTGTTTTCTTGGGCTTGGCTGTCATGACACTATTGTATAGCCGACAGCGCCATGACATTGTGTTCCTGCAGGAACTAAAGGGGGGCGGTACAGAACCTTGCAGGTTGGCATGCCTATCATGTCGGGCAAGGGCGGCGGTATGATCTCAAGCTATGTTCATGCGAATCAGAGTTTGTCTCCTCTTGGCGCTCGTCTCGACCTCTAATTTGTTCGGCGCCGATTTCGCCATGAAGGTCACCGACAAGAATTACCTCGACACGCAAGGCTTCAGTGTTTTTCTCTACGACAGCACGTACCATCCCGTGTTTGTGGACCAGAAGAATACGGCCATGGAGATGATTCTTCACGGCCAGCGCATCGCCACCAACGGCGACGTGCGTCTGATGCCGACACCCGAGCAGTGGGACTTGGTGGCAACGCTGAAAGATCGCCATGCCAACAAAGAGAACAACCGGCTCACCGCCGATCTCGCCTTCCCGACGTTCGATTTGAATTACACATTGGAAGTCGCCGCGGAGCCGGGAGGCGTGAAGGTCAGCATCAATCTTGACAAGCCGCTGCCGCAGAAACTCGCCGGGCGCGCGGGCTTCAACCTCGAGTTCCTACCCTCGATCTATATGGGTAAGGCTTATCTCGTGGACGGAACTAAAGCCGGGATTTTCCCACGTACGCCGAACGATCCGATGACGAAGGTTCTGCCTCTCGCTGATGAACCCAAAAAAGCGTACTACTTGGAGGACTGGGATAAGGCCAAGGGATACACGCAGCCGTTCCCGTTCGCCGAGGGCAAGAGCATCACCCTCGGCGTGGATGACGCGCTGGCGCGGGTAAATGTGGTGTCGGATACGTCAGACCTTATGCTGTTCGATGGACGTGACCGCGCGCCGAACGGCTGGTTCGTTTTGCGTTCGCTCATCCCGTCGGGCAAGACCACGGGCGCCATCGTCTGGCACATCCGGCCTGACGTGATTCCGAACTGGACGCGGCCGCCCGTTATCGCGCACAGCCAGGTCGGTTATGCGCCGGGCTTCTCGAAAGTGGCGGTGCTCGAACTCGATCCGAAATACAACGCCCCGCAAACGGCCAGAGTGCTGCGACTGATGGAAGATGGATCGTACAAGCAAGTTTTTGAAGGCCCGATCACTCCTTCCACAGCGTGGCTGCGCTACGTGTATTCGAAATTCGACTTCACTGCAGTCAAGGACCCGGGCCTGTACGTGATCGAATACGCAGACCAGCGTACGGCGCCCTTTCCTATTTCGAATGACGCGTACGCCAACATCTGGCAAGACAGCCTCGATCATCACATTGCCGCGCAGATGGATCACGTTTCCGTCCGTGAAGGCTACCGGATGTGGCATGGCGCTTCACACCTGGATGACGGCCTCATGGCGCCTGTGGTCGGAGAGCAATTCGATGGCTGGAACCAGGCAACGGCAACGGACGGGAAGTACAGAGGCGGCGATCACATTCCCGGGATGAATGTCGGTGGCTGGTACGATGCCGGCGACTTCGATCTCGAGGAGCCTGCGCAGTTGAGCGTGATTCAGAACCTCGCCCTGGCATATCGCGAATTCAATCTTCAGTATGACGAGCTCACGGTGGATGAAGCCGCGCGCCAAGTTGAGATGCACCGTCCCGATGGCGTGCCGGACACGGTCGAGCAAGTGAAGCACGGAGCGCTGCTCATCCTGGCGCAGTTTCACAACATCGGCCATGCGATCCGCGGCACGCACGAACCAGATCTGCGCCAGTACACGCAGGTAGGCGACGGAGCGTCGAAGACCGACGGGCGTATTTACGACCCGAAACTCGGTCCAAACGAAACGAAGGGAGATTACTCCGGCAAGCCAGATGATCGCTGGATCTTCACGACGAACAACGCTTTCTTTCAATGGAATGCCATCGCCGCGCTGGCAGCAGCGGCGGACACGCTGAAAGGCTGGGACGACGCGTTAGCGAAGGACTGCCTTGAGACTGCGATCAAAGCTTGGAACGACACGAAGGCTAACCCTGCGCAGTTTCCGGCCGACATCGCAGAGAGAGAGACTGTGGCCACCGGCGGAGTGCTGGCCGCGTCGCAGGGTGTAGTATCTGGCGCGCAACCTCGTCGTAATCCATCTGGCAACGCGGGCACTGTTACGGCGCCGGCACCTCCGCCGTCCGGATCTGGCCGCCGCGGATTTGGGATTGGGATGGACTGGGCTGCGGCTCTGGAATTGACCATCGCTACAAAGGGTGGTGAGCCATACAAGTCTCGCCTGCACGAATTGTTCCCGCAAATGATCACCGAACAGCAGATCGGTTTGCGTGGCTGGACGGCAGTCCGGGCATTGCCTTATCTCGACGCGAGCGCGAAAGATCAAATGCGTGAAGCGGTGAAGACATACGTTACGGCTTTGGACAAGCAGTTAGATGCCACCCCGTTCGGCGTGCCTCCGAGCCTCGGCACGTGGGGTGGATCAGGCGACGTGGTCGACATGGCAATCCGAATGTATTTTCTGCACAAAACATTTCCGGATCTCGTCGGCACCGAATACACACTTCGCGCCGTGAACTACATCCTCGGCACGCACCCGGTATCCAGCACTTCGTATGTAGCTGGAGTCGGTACAGTCTCGAAGACGATGACGTACAGTAACAATCGCGCGGACAATGCGTACATCCCGGGTGCCGTGATTCCGGGATACATCATCATCAAGCCGGATTTCCCGGAGTGCATCGACGACTTCGGATTTCTGTGGTTTGAGGATGAAGCCGTCGTGGCCGGGTCGGCAAGCTGGGTCGTGGCCGGCAACGCGGCGGAAGCAATCATGAAGGAATCGAAGTAGACATCGTCACACGCTATTCAGAACGTAGGATCGCCGTGATATCAAATCGCGCAATGCGACGGCTGGCGCACCAGATGCTCGTGGACGCGATGAGTGCAAGCAGAAGAATCAGTCCTGCTGACATCCCAAAGCCAATTGGCTTCGCCCCGTCGATTAGGGTTTCAAGAAAGCGCCCGGAAAGTTGTGCTCCAGCTATCCCCGGAATTGCGCTAGCCACAATCATCAAGAGCCCCTGCCGCAACAACATGCCGCGGAGCCTGACCGGAGTTGTGCCCAAGGCGAGCCGTACACCCAATTCCTGCGTCCGCTGGACCACAGCATAAGAGACGATGCCGTAGATCCCGATCACCGCCAGCAGCAGCGCAAATCCGGCAAAGAACGATGCCGCGCTTCGGTAGAACTTTGGACCGGCGAAAACGTCGTCGAGCCTCTGTTCCATGGTTTTCGCACCGAAGACAGGAACCTGCGGATCCACTGACTGGATACCATCGCGGACCTGGGCGAGGCGGTCTTCCGCGCGGCCGTCAACCTGCACGACAAAGGTCGAGAAAAAGCTGCCCGGATTGGTCGATGGTATGAAGACTTCATTCCCGTGTGCAAGGGTTGGATCCGTTTCGTACTCCATTCCCTTCACGACCCCAACAATTGTCCAATGATCATTTTCGTTCGTGAGCTGATGACCTATAGCTTCCTGCGGCGCGCCGAAACCCGCAGCGAATCGCTGATTGACCACCGCGACTCTGGCGCCGGAGCGAACTTCGGCATCCGTAAACTCCCGGCCGTACAGAATTTCTCCTCCCATTGTTTGGAAGTATTCCGACATGACCGGAATCATCGTGGAATTACGCGGCGCTGGACGCCCATCCAAACCAAACGGTCCGCCGACAAATGCTGATGCGTACAGGGGAAG
>DATJWZ010000022.1:0-3436 GCA_035500795.1 Candidatus Eiseniibacteriota bacterium
GCTTCACGGATGGCCTGCTCGGCATTCACGATCAAATTCAGGAACACCTGCATCAGTTGATGTGGATCGCCCAGTGCATAGGGCACGCCGGTTTCCTTCAGTAGATCGACAGTGATGTTGTTCTTGCGGAGCGAGTAGGCATGCAGATTCAAAGTGCGCTCAACAACTTCAACCAGGTTGATGCGGCTCTTTCCCGGCGCCGGTGGGCGCGAGAAATACGTCAGGTTCTGGACAATCTCAGCCGCGCGCCTCGCCTGTTGTTGCAGCATCATGAGATGCTTGCGCGTCGTCTGGTTCCCCTCAGTGTCTTGCAACAACTCGCTCACGCCCAGAATGCTGGTCAGCGGATTATTCAACTCATGGGCGACGCCGCCGATCATGGCGCCCATCGCCGCTAACCGTTCGCTCTCCACGATCTGCTGTTCAAGTTTGCGTTCGACCGTAATGTCACGGAGAGAGACAATTACCCCGCTGATCTTTCCCTCCGCGTCCACAAGCTGGCTTCCCGATGCGCGCATCGTGCGCCAGTTGCCATTGCGATGCCGGAAACCGTATTCAGCCGCCCCAAATGCTTCCTTGCCCGAGACGATGCTCTCGTACAGCGACAGCATGTCAGCCGAATAGTCCGTCAATTCCGAAATCTTTTTGCCCATCATCTCATCCGGACGGTATCCGAGAAGATCTACTGAACGCGCGCTGACAAACGTGTATCTCTCATTCAGATCGATCACTAAAATCAGGTCGGGGAAGCTCTCCAGCAGCCGGCCGCGAAACTCTTCCTGCTGCGCGATCTGCCGCTCCATGCTTCTTTTTTCAGTAATGTCGACCAGCGTTCCCTGATAACGGATGATGTTGCCCGACGCATCCCACACCGCCCGCGACGAATCGAGGAACACGGCCGGCTTGCCATCTCTGCGGCGCAATTTGATTTCGCGAGTCCGTATGCCTCCGCGATCATCTGAAGCCCGCCCCAGTACTGGCGGGCCGGGATTGAAATTCAATTCGCTGGGTGCCACATCCAGCAGATCGTGCTTCTCCACATATCCCATCATGGCGACGAGCGCCGGATTGGCGTCGAGCAGCTGCCCTTCGGGTGTGCTGAAATACACGCCCTCCTGCAACGTCTCGAATAACTCGGTGAACCGCAGTTCCTTTTCGCGTTGCTCGGTCACGTCGCGGCCAAGGATGCTGGCGCCCACGACTTCATCCCCCTTCACAATTCCATTCAGTGCACATTCCAAATAAAGAGGACGAGTGCTATTCTTCAACTGGATTTTTACCGTTCCGGCCCAGTGCCGCTTCTCCAGGAACCTTCCGATCCCGCGCTCCACTTCATCACGCGTGGGCGCTTCGATGAAGTCATAAATTTTCTGCCCCACCAGTTGCGAATACGTGAGGCCGGTCAATTCCGCTACCCGGCGATTGACGGTCCGAAAAGTTCCGTCCAGCGAAACCGCGCACGCCGGATCATCCAGGGAATCAATGAGTTCCTTGAAGTTGCGCTGCGAGCGCATGATGACCTGGCTCAGCTGGTCGAGTTGTTCCTCGGATGGGGCCGCACCCACGTGTTCCTGCAAACCGCGCAACAGCCCTTTTAGTTCACTAACCTCACGCCGCCGGCCGTATGCGTAAATGGCAAACAGGATGGATAACGCGAGCACTCCGATCGGAATTGCTCGCAACTGAAATGGGATATTTTCCAGTCGTTCCCAGAGCAGAGCGGCCAATGCGGCCGCCAGGAAGGTCATGAATAATAGGGCCCACCGCCAAAGCTGCGATTCTTCCTGGTCGAGATTACCCGCCGGCTTCGAAGGAGGCGGCGAGCTATCGAAATCTAGGCTCATAGACAGGTTTTTGGTCGAACGCTCATCCTAATCTGATTGTTCCCGCCACAACAACCGGATTGTTGAAGACAATGGTACCTGTTCCAAAATGGACCTTCGCGTAAATCCGCATTCTGTAGGGCTTTGGCGCGTTTTCCACAGCTGCAGGTGACATCCGTCACAGCCAAACACACGCTTTCGTGGGTAGTTTTGCTAGCTGGAAGATTAGGACTTTTTTCGTGCCTGCAGAGGACTTCGGTCGGAACTAAGGTTGCAGATTTCGGAATTTCGTAATCGCCTCGATTCCGGAGAGGATTCTCCACACGTTAAAGAAGTTCCTTCGGAGTTTGAAACATAACAATGCTTTACAAAACCCTCAGCGCCGCTGTTTATGGCATTGACGCCAACATTATTCAAGTGGAGGTGGACTGCTCCGGCATCAAGTCCGACCAAGACCACTTCCACACGGTTGGATTGCCCGACGCCGCCGTGCGCGAAAGCCGCGATCGTGTTCGTGCCGCGCTCAAGAACTGCGGCTACGACATCCCTCCCACCCAGATCACCATCAACCTCGCTCCAGCCGACATAAAGAAGGAAGGCTCCGGATTCGATCTTCCCATGGCGCTGGGGATCGTAGGTGCGTATGGCGGGCTCACCAAGAAAGAGATCCCGGATTGCTTATTTGTCGGGGAGCTTTCGCTCGACGGCGGTGTGCGCGGAGTTCGCGGCGCGCTTCCCATCGCGATCGAAGCCCGTGGACGAAAGATCTCCCGCATGGTTGTGCCCGAAGCGAATGCCAAAGAAGCGGCAATGGTCGGTGGCGTGGATGTCTATCCGGTGAAGTCTTTGCTCGATGTGATCCACTTCGTGAATTCAGGCAACGGCATCGTTCCCATCAAAGCAGATAGCGATTCGCTGCTTCGCGAGTCGCAGCATTTCTTTGTCGACTTCAAAGATGTTCGCGGACAGCAGACCGCAAAACGGGCCATCGAAATAGCTTGTGCCGGTGGACATAACATTTTGATGATCGGCCCTCCCGGTTCAGGCAAGACAATGCTGGCGAAACGCATGCCGACAATCCTGCCGCCATTTACCTTTGAAGAGGCGCTCGAGACAACGAAGATTCACAGCGTGGCAGGAGTTCTTGATCAAAAGACCGGTCTCGTTGGCACGCGTCCGTACCGCGCACCGCACCACACGATCTCCGACGCGGGGCTGATCGGCGGCGGAGTCATCCCTCGGCCGGGAGAAGTCTCGCTGGCTCACAACGGCTTGCTGTTTCTGGATGAGCTTCCCGAGTTTCCGCGCAACGTGTTGGAGGTGCTTCGTCAGCCGCTCGAAGATGGCACAGTCTCAATCGCACGCGCCTCGATGTCACTGACGTTTCCCGCGCGCTTCATGCTGGCTGCAGCGATGAATCCGTGCCCGTGCGGATTCCACAATGACCGTACCCGCGAATGCAAGTGCACGCAGCCTATGATCCAGCGCTACATCTCGAAAATCTCCGGCCCTCTCATGGATCGCATTGACATCCATATCGATGTTCCCGCGGTGAACTATAAGGAAATGCGATCAACCGCGGAGCCCGAAGGATCGGCAAAGATTCGCGAACG
>DATJWZ010000023.1:0-12310 GCA_035500795.1 Candidatus Eiseniibacteriota bacterium
CACGGGATCTCTGACCCAGGGGCCGAACATCGGAGCCAGCAACGCGACTGTCACGGGTACTTTGACGTTTCAGGGATATCCCTGTCTGACCACAGCATCGGTGAACGGCCAAATCAGCGGCAACGCGGTCATCCTGCAGCTCATTGGCACCAACGGATTGAATGTCGGACAGATCGGCGCACCGATCGGATATTCAAAGCCCTCGCCAGTGAATGTCGTAACCTCAGCGATCGGTACGGTACTGCAAGGTGCGTTTGGATACGGAATCACCACGAGTGCTTGTCCGGGCGGCAACCTGGCAGGCGATCTCGGTGACGTGTGCATTGCTATTGGGAGCAGCAACGGCTGCACGCAGCCGATCACGCTCTCCCCTCCCACGCTCGCCTTCTTGCCTCAACTGGTCGGATCAGCGCCTACTGCGCAGACCATCATGCTCACCAATAGTGCAGTGTCGGGAACAGCGCTCACTGGATTGTCGATTTCCTTCAATCCGCAAAGCGGATTGACTAGTCCGTTTGGCGCGAGTGATTTCAACGAGGTGCCAAATTTCACCGAGCAGGACAATTGCGCGACTTCTCCGGGAGGGACGTTTTCTCTCGCCCCCTTGCAGAGTTGTTCGATAACGATTTCGTTTTCACCACAACAGAGTTGCCCCTGGCTCCCGTCGGTTTCGTTGGGAGGAGTCGCTCCCTCGTCGTGTCCGTATCCGCTAAAAGCTATTGTGACTGTCAATACGCAGGTCAGCGCCGACAGTCTCACGGCTTTCGCGGTGCCAATCACAGGGTCTGGTCTGAGCGCAATCGTGCCTACAACTCCGGAAGTCGATTTCGGATCGGAAGCGCTCGGCGAATCGAGCGCGCCTCAGACCTTTTCGTTTATGAATCAAGGCAACACGCCTGTTCAGATTCTCCCGGCGCTGAACACTCCTTGCGTGAACCCAACCACGGGAGTGCTCACGCTTGTCCGGCCTCCTTTCCCAGGGTTGATTGGAGGCCTGCAGGTCGACACGAACGCCATTGTTCGTAACGGCAATACGATCAATTACAGCTGCGACAGCGACCTGACCAGTCAAAAGCCCAACTTCCAGATCTCAGGCGACAACTGTTCGGGCACCCTGCTGGGACCGCAGAGTTCATGCAGTGTGCAGATCATGTTTGTGCCGCAGCCGAACACTTCGCTAGCTTCGGGACTCGACTACTTTTTGGAGTTGAACACTCAGCAATGCAATAGCACTACCACCGTGGATTGCGAGATCGACAGCGGTCGCTTTCCGGTCGAGCTGACTGCAAATGTGGCTAGCCCGCTCAGAATGACTCCGGGTGCTGGTTTGGATTTTGGTCTGCAGACGCGTGGAACAGCGAGCGCTCCATTAACCATCACGATCTTTAACGATCCTAAAGACCCGCATGCTGGCATCGTGAACTTCACTGGAAATTCCGTAAAGGGTGATTTTCTCGAGACAGACAACTGTTTGGGAAGCTTGGCGCCGGGTGCAAGCTGCACAATGAACGTAACTTTCCAGCCGCGAGTCGTCGGCTTCGATCAAGGCACGATCACGGTGACCTATGCCGTCCAGCAAACCCAGATCATCCACCTGCGAGGGATAGGGCAGTGAAAAGAATGAGAACAAAGCGGACGGTATGGCCGAGTAGCGCAGTTCTAGTGCCTGCGGCTGTGCTTCTCATTCTTGGCGGATGCGGCGGGAGCAATAATCTCACGCTACAGAATCCTGCAGCGCCGCCTTCAACGCCAGTATCGATCGCATTTAAACCCGCACCTGCGAAATCGATCAGTCTAGCGACAACCGCGGCGCTCACGGCTGTTGTGGATGATGACCCGGCCAATCTGGGAGTGGACTGGTCTTTATTGTGTCCACCGAATGCTGCTTGTGGGACCCTCAATACGTTGCACACGCCGAGCGGGACCGCAGTCACTTATACTCCTCCACCGACAATTTCCGGGAACAGTCAGACGTTTACGATCCAGGCGTTCGCAGCCGCTGACAACACAAAAAACGTCGTCGCGAATATCGCGGTGACTGGTTTCGCCAGTGCCCTGAAGGGAACTTATGTTTTTAGCAGCAAAGGCATTGATGCGAATGGTGACTACCAGTTGGCGGGAGTCGTTGCACTGGATGGAAATGGGAAGATCATTTCCGGAGAGCAGACGGTTAGCGACCCGCTGTTCTCGGTGAGCGATGCAATCACGGGCGGGTCATATTACATCGGTCCCGATGGCCGTGGCTCTCTCACGATCAATACGACCGATCAGAATATTGGACAAGGCGGCATTGAGAATTTCAGTCTGGTCGTGGTGTCGAATGCGCGCGGTTTGATCGGGAATCTGGACGATCCAACTCTTTCAACCCTAAGTTATGAAACTTCGTCAGGATCGCTCGAACTTCAGACCAGTAAGCCCGCTCTGACTGGTGGCTATGCGTTTGTAGTGAGTGGCACCGGTTCCTTCAGTGGAACGCCGTCGCCAACGGCATTTGGCGGTATTCTGAACGTTGATTCGCCGGGGTCGATTTCCGGTACCGGCAGCGTCGCGGATGAATTCGATGGCTACAACGGCGTAGTAAATTCAAACGCCATAGTCTCTGGAACAGTGACGAGTCCGGATTCTTTCGGATCCGTGAAGTTCAATTTGACGGCATCGTTTGCACCGACTCCAATCTTGCTCACTGGATATATCGTCGATGCGCAGCACATCAGGCTGGTTGAAACTGACGTTGCGGCTGCGGCCGCAGGCTTCGCTTCTACGTCTGGACTCGCGATTAGCCAAGGCTCCGTTACGGGCACGTTCACTGCGAACCAGGCTTTTGCGGGGAGTTACGTGTTTGGGATTCTCGGGCAAGATTTCGGGGGCTTGCCAACGTCGATGGCGTCCGCGGGCACACTTACGGCGGATGCGAACGGCAATTTGTCCAGTGGATTCGCCGATGAATTCGTTCTGGGAGCGGGCAAGAATATCAGCGATTCGCTCAGCGGTACTTATACCCTGGATCCGAGTGGCACCGGTCGGGTCGATACACAAGTCGGCTTTACCAGACATGAGCCAGCACCGGAGTTGATCTTCTACCTGACGGGAAATGGGAATCCTCCGGTTGTGCTCAGTGTGGATACGACGCTGGGGGCGCTGGGAATCGGAGTGGCGAATCCGCAGACTACATCGAAGATTTCGTTCAACGGGAAGTACGGCATGCGGTTCACTCAAGGTGTTGCCTCGAACGGAGTGGAAAACGACAGCACCGCTCAATTCACAGCCACAGCGACGAAGGGCACCTTCGTGGGAATCGTGGATAGCGATGTAGACTTCAACGGACAGCCCAACAGCCCGCTCTCGGGAACTTTCGCTCCGGGAAGTGCGGTGGGACTTTTCAGCGGCATTATGACGGACCCGTTTTTCCCGACAATCGCTACTGCGGAGAACACGCTCAGCATGGATTATTTCCTGGTTGATTCGACGCAGGGATATTTCATCGAAACCGATTCATTAGTATCCACCGACCTGACGTTTGGATATTTCGCAGCAAGAACGCCAGTGTGTGCAAGCTGCCAGTAGCGGTGAATCTCTCATTGCGCTAATTCTGCGAGCGAATTGTGCCCGGACCGACGTAGTACAGCTTGATCGTTTTCCCTGCTTCTGTAACGGGCGAGTAATGTTGCAGCCAATCGAAGGTGTGGGGCGGAACTGATTGGTGCAGGAAGTCTCCGACGTAGAATGCGCGGGAGCTTACACCGAACACAATCATGTTCCGGACTTTGGGATTGGTCAGAAAATCTCGATACAGTTGGTCGCGTCCAAAAAGAGCGCTTAACCGAGAACAATTACGTCGGGCCTCTTAAGCAATATGCTCGCTTCCCGGACCACGGAGAGCTCATACACTGATTCATCCAAAGAATACTGCTCCTGTACCACGCCCTGCTTTGAAAAATCCTAATTTGCTAAGTAGTAGACCGTCCCGCCTGTCAATTAACGTGATGCCTTTTCCATCGAAGTCACCGTGGCCAGGAGCGGCCAAGACAGGTAATACACTTCCGCCGTTGCTGATTCTCAGACTCATCCTAGGCGAGCAGTGATCGCAAAGCCAGAAGTACTCCAGTTTATTGGGCTTGGAAGTGTGCACTCTCGGGTCAGCTTCAAGCCGAAACAGTTTTCCGTTGCGAAGATAGCGAAACGGAGCAGAGCAGGAAGGATTGCTGCATTTCCCAAGCATTACCGGCGGCGTCCTTAACTATTTTTCTCGTCCCGAGACGACGCGTTAAACTTGTCCGGGCAGATGTCTCGAATTCTTCCGCCCGGATCGGAGTTGGTTTCTCAATCGCCACGATTGAGGTTTGTACACTCGCGAAACTCTCAGCTCGTCAATCCTTCTCTGGCTCAACTACGATGAAAGTCGTGTTACCGTCTCGACTCACCAACAGGACTACGCTCTGGTTACCTGCCCGGCGAAGCGCTCCTCGGTACTCGGAGACCGAGTCAACGGCTTGCCGGTTCACCTCTTCGATTACATCGCCACGGCGTAATCCAGCACCGGCGGCCGGGGAATCCGGCGAAACATCGGTCACGACGACTCCCTGAATGCTGGGACTGAGGTCTAATTCGCGACGCAGTTGCGCTGTCAATGCGTCCACCTGGACCCCCCTCATCGGAGTGCTTTCGCTTTCGTTCTCACCGCCACCGAGCGGACCTTCATTCGCTTTTTCTGGCAATTGGCCGAGGGTAACCGATACATTGCGTGGTTCGCCGTTGCGAAAAACCTTCAAATGCACAGTAGTTCCCGGCGCTGTAGAGGCGACTCTCAAGCGTAAGTCGTTGACTCCAGTGACTGTCTGTCCGTCGATTTCTTCGATAACATCGCCCTTTTGCAAACCGCCCTTTGCGCCTGGCCCATCCGAACTCACATCGCCCACCAATGCGCCCTTGCCCTCCGGCGCTTTGAACGCTTTCGCCAGATCAGGAGTCACTTCCTGAATTACAACACCTAAATACCCACGAGTAACTTTACCGTTTTTCAGAATCTGGTCCATTACACGCCGAGCCATGTCGATGGGAATGGCAAAACCAATGCCCTGATTTCCGCCACCGTTGCCAGCCAGAATCGCTGTGTTGATGCCCACGAGCTCGCCACGGGCATTGATCAAGGCTCCGCCAGAGTTTCCGGGATTGATGGCAGCGTCAGTTTGGATGAAGTCCTCATAGTCCTCGATGGCAAGACCACCTCGGCCTTTGGCGCTCACGATGCCCATGGTCGCTGTCTCGCCGATTCCGAACGGATCGCCGATGGCAAATACGTAATCGCCCACCTGCAGCTTGTCGGAGTCGCCGAACGCCAAAGTGGGCAGACCCGTAGCCGAGATTTTGACCACTGCGACATCGGTTTTTGGATCGCTTCCCACCACTTTGCCCTTGAACTCCCGCTTATCCGGCAGCGCGATCTTGATGTCGGTCGCTTTGTCGACGACGTGGTTGTTCGTAAGGATGTAGCCACCCTCACTCACGATGACGCCTGAACCCAGGCTGTGCTCCCGTTGCTCACGAGGCATCTGACGGAAAAACTGGTCGCCAAAGAACTGGCGAAAGAAAGGATCCTGGAAAAAGGGGCCGGATGGACCGCTCGGCGTCTTCACAAAGCGCGAGGAAGAGATGTTCACGACAGCTGCCAGTGCAGGCTTCAATATGGGCGCAAAGCCAAGCGCGTTCGGAGGCGCTGCCTCAACGGTTTTTCCAGCATCAACGACAACTGCTGGCACCTGGGAGAGGGACGAACCGTGCTTTGCCCACAACGATAAGGCAGCACCGCTTACGCCACCAGCAATCAACAGGCCGGAAATCGCCGCGACTGCGATCGAGCGGCGTATTTGCAACATTCCCTGAAGCATTGCCCCTCCTTGTTAATGACAACCTTCAGTTGCTCGGCGCCCAAGGCAGTTGTACGTCAAGTCGCTACTCGCGTGAGATTTTCTCTCCGGGCGCATCTCATTCCTGGCGAGTCTGCTCACCAGCAAATCTCTCTGTAGTCAACCAGCGCCGCCAATGTAGCCAGAAACTCTTCGGTGTCGATGGGTTTAATGGCTGCCGCGAACCCCTCCTGCCTAGCGGCACGCATGACTTCCTGCGATCCCCGACCACTCAGCATCAAAGCGGGGTGCGAGCTCACTTGTGTTTCTTTCACAAACCGTACGAATGTCGACGGATTCTGCCTTAACTCCTCAGAGATTTCTACGAGCAATCCGTCGAAAGAATCCTCTTCAGCCTCCAGTTTCAGAATCATCTGCACGATGGAATCGACCGTTGCCACTTCATAGCCGCGGCACTCCAGCAGCAAGGCATGGGTCCGAAGTATCGGCTGATGAGGGTGACGCATCAAAAGTCGTTTCCTGCCAACATTCAGTAGCTCCCTCGAAGTGATCCGAATTTCATTTCTTGCCTCCGGATGGTCATCTAACCGTCGCGAGAAATTCCATTGGCTCGCGTAGCGCGAGTCCGCATCTGCACAAACCGGCGTTGACCCCAGTTTGACTTCCTCTCTCATGGTGAACTCTCTAACGGGAACTCAAAACAGACCACATTCCAACCTGCGAAGCCTCAGACTTGATGAAACCTCCGGTTTTGGAGGGGGTATTGCCTTTGCGATCCTCAACCCAGGACCAGACAACAATGCCCGTTCGTTTTGTGTTTTGGAACTACTGACTTTCAGCGGCTGTTGTCGCGCCCCGCCCTGATAGCCTTCGGACCCGTTGTCGTCGGGATCTGCTTCGGCCTCGCTTCAGCACGCTTCGCAGCCGCGATTATCAATACACCGTTCACGGAGTTGGCAAGATGTGATCGGTGTCTGCAAACTAAAGCAGTGTGAAGGAGCAACAGAACGCGCCACACGGCCGCTCCACGCGAACGAAGTTTTACTCTTTTCGCACCTATTTCCAGTTGCAACCACCGCGAACGGTCAGGCCGCTGCGGAACGGGCGCTCCTCAACTGCTGGGGCTATCAAACTGGAACGGGTTTGCGTCTAGCAGACCGCGGTTGTCAGTTGCGCGACCACAGGTGCTGCCATGGGCACGTAGGGCGATTCGAGTCGATAGAAAACACCCCCAGCACAAACCTTGCAGGCCGGGAAATGACTTCCTTCGAAGTAAAGCTCACGCTCCTCTCCGGGATGTGGCGGCACATGCGACACTCGATAGACCCCCGACACCGGAACCTTATCTCCATATTTGAGAGCTTTCATGACTTCAGCCTCCAAAGATGATTAGTCTCGATGCTACAGGAGGTTAGTCGCCTGGGAAGGCAGCGTAGGGCTGCCTCCCCGCGGCATTACGGCAACACCCGCCGGCGGTTCGAAGTCGGGGTGGCACAAGTGGCAATAACCACACTTAACGCACCACCACCGCTCACCGCAGTCGGGGCAGATCCTCGCCTTCATGATCGCAACCTCCCATGATGAGCACTGCAAAAGTACTTTTAAGCGCTTAATTACCAATATTTTTGTGCTCTGTCAAGAGCACTTTTTTTCTATCGATTTGTCTCTCCTAAATCGCGATGCATCAAATATTTACGAACGCCTTATTTAGTACTATAACTTGACAACATGACGGTGATTGCCTCATATTTTTTTCCGAAATCGCAGTGCGGGAGCTATTTGAGGTTGCAATGACCACAATCATGCTTCCGGACTATTGAACTGAGGTGAGAAAAAACTATGCTTCGGACCTACTGGTATGACACGGTCGATCCGCTTCGGGAACTCACTTCCCTTCAACAGTGGATGGATCAGACTCTTCAAGCCACACTCAACTCATTTGCGCAGACTCCTCAAGTCGCCACGAACACTGCATTCGTGCCGAGGGCTGAAGTGTTCGAAACCGGCGATCAAGTAACCCTCAAGATCGAAGTTCCTGGCCTGTCGGAGAAAGACTTCGAGATCACTCTGAAAGAGCGTGTTCTGACAGTTCGCGGGGAACGGAAACTTGAGAACGGCTTCAAACAGGAGAATCTGACCTGGACTGAGCGCCCTTATGGGACGTTCATACGCACATTCAATCTGCCCCAGACGGTGGATGTGAATACGATCAATGCCACCTACACCAATGGCATCCTCCAGATCGTGTTTGCGAAGCACGAGGCAGCAAAGCCGAAACAGATTCCAGTCAATTTTGCACAAAAGGAATTGACGGCTTCGGCGTAGTCCGGTGAGTTGGCGGCAGTAGCACTCTAAAGCTACTCCCGAATTGGGGTTGCGGGGGGTGACCCTCCTCCCCGCCTCCCGTAACCCAAAACAAAGGCGCCCACGTGTGTATCGTGGCAGATTGCAGCCAATCCGGCGGAGGTAATTGCCAATGGTTGAAATTCTGCTATCGCTGGTCCTCTTGGTCGCGGCCGCCGCTCTCGCCTTGTGGCCCTGGGCCGGCATTCACGACCATACGGTTGATGGTCTTTTTTTAACTCTCACGGGGTCCGTTATGTTCCTGGTATTCCTGTTCAATTTCATCTGGCAACTGCGCTCGCAAGGTGCGGAAGAGAAGATTCGCATTCGTAATGCGTGGCAACAACTGGCGCACGGTATTGCTCCAAAGTTCTCGAACGGAGGCAAAAGTATGAGGACAATTCCGCCTAGAGTAAGCATCGCGCTGGTATTAGGGATCGTGCTGTTGCTGATCCTTGCATTTCCAGGCAGTTTGTATGCCAGCGATCTTTCCATCCCGCAGGAGAGTCGCGTCCCTGCGCACTGCCCAGAGCTACTGGCAGTTTCCGTAACCCATCGCCTTTGGCTTTGCAATCGTGAGCGTCGCGAAGCGCGGGTGCTGTTAATGGATGCCGATATTCGCCTGCGAGCAGCCGCCGCGATGTTTGGCAATCCAACGAGTGAAAAAGCTATCGAGCACGCAGGCGCTCCGCTTCGAATGATCGTCATTACGGTAAGTCCATTACTGGAGGTGTAAGCTGTCGGCCTATTAGTCTTGGTGGGACTGCTCGGAGGAAACTTGATGACGAAGGATTACTATGCGATTTTGGGCGTTCCTCGCGCTGCAGATGGAGCAACCATCCACAGCGCATTTCGCGCACGTGCGCGTCAGTATCATCCTGACGCTGGAGCAGGGTCCTCAGCCCCGAAGTTCAGCGAAGCGCTTGAGGCATATCACACCTTGAGTGACCCTCAGCTCCGCCGCCAGCACGACATCGATTTAGGGACGCCGACCAGACAATCGACCATTATTCCCGAGCCGCTGTTTGCACCGGAAAGATCCTGGCCCGATTACCGTCCCGCGGGTGCATACCAGTTTGACATCGTGAGGGAACTGTTCGAGCTGATTGAGTCCGACCTTGATTTTTCGATACGTGTGTCTCGAATATTCTTTTAATGGCATCTGCAGAAAAGTGGATTCTCGAAACTGCGGGATTGCAAAGCGAAAAGATTCTTGGTGAAAGCCGCACTCAGGGACAGAACTAGAAAATTCACTTCGATTCCGTCGACTCAATCTCGCTTGGAGGCTTTAATAAGCGCGATGGCTGAGAAACAACTCATTATGCTCAAGCTTGTGGATCAGACCCCGGTGCTGGCTGGGTGCTCCGGTTGCAATCTGAAGTTTTTCGTTCCCAAGGGACTCATGAAAGACCCGTTTCAGGCGAACAACTACTTATTGTCGAAGTTTTACCGGCACGTTTGTACAGGCGAAGATCCGTCGCCAAAAAAGCGCATCGACAAACGAGGCGGGTGCAAATTCGAGACAGAGCTAATGCAGAAAGCGGCAGAACGACGCTACACACGCGGCCCCAGTTGGCAGCATTGGCCCAGCTCGTGCAGTGGCCAGAAGTTGTGAGCCCGTCTTCTGTAGATGAATAGAGACAAGGATTGTAAAACGATGGCCCGAATGGCAAACGAATCCCGATTGAACAAAAGGCAGATCGCTGAATTTCGAGCATGGCTGGAGCGCTGGTTGGCGGAACTTCGCGTGGCTGCCGGTCAGGTGACGCGGGAAGGGCGCGAACTGGTCGATGAATCCGCAGTGGATGTCGCCGATCGTGCTGTCAATAGCACGACCAAGGAATTCCTCTTCCGACAGGCTCATGACCGTCATCGGATGTTGCAGTTGGTTGAAGCCGCTCTGGGCCGCATTCGAGATGGGAGTTTTGGTGAATGCCTGGCCTGCGGAGGCTTGATTGGGCTCAAGCGCCTGGAAGCCGTTCCTTGGACCGAGTACTGCGTCGCCTGCCAGGACAAATTAGAGCGAGGGGAACTCTCTGGAGTAGACACATCGGGTAAGGACAAGGCCTCTCCCGAGTTTCGTTTTAGAACGAGAACCGCAGTACGGTGAGCAAGTTGGGAGAGAAACTACGCTTCGCCAAGAAAGACTCCGCGCGACGGGCGTCGGCTTGCAGTTATAGGAAATACTGTCGCGCTGACAATGCGCTTCAAGATTCTGCTTCCCACACATAAAAGTTTTGCTCGTCCGAGGAAGTCGAGACCTTGGTGCCGTCCTTATTCGCCGCCCGCACTATAGCCGAGCGCAGATTGAGAACGGAAATTCCTTTGACGCTGGACAAAGGGATTCGGACGGCATAACCGGGCGCTGATTTCTTCAGGTCTTCCATAATCCTTCCCAGCAACTCATGATGCTTGCCCTTCCTCGACTTCTTGAGCGCCGATATGAGCACCCTCCCATAGTTGGGGTACCTCTTCTCTTCCTTTTCTTCCTTTGCCACGGTGCTCAGCATTTCACAAGAGCGATGGTACGTCAAGCATATGTCTGTTAACAACATATTCTAGCAATATTTTTGGCAATATTGTCTTGACATGTTTTGAGCAATAATTATTATTTTTTAGAGCGTTGCAATAGCTTTGACATGGAGAGCCGGGCGTCAGTTCGGATGGACAGTGAAGAAAGCGCCAAGATCAGTATTGAGCGTTTTGCCGCGCAGCTTCGCAAGCCCGAAGCTGTTCTCTTCTGGCAATACCTGGACGACAAACCCAGCGAAAAGCAAATGCTGGCAGGTCTCTACCAAGCGGGATGTGACCCCCTGACGTTGATGACCTTGGCGGTCCTTTACTGCAAAGGCGAGGAACTGGGCGTAACGGAAACCGCAAAGAAGGCGACCGGGTACTCTGCGCAACAACTGGCGAGTTTTTCCGAGCGCCTGCTGCAAGCCGCAAAGGACATTCAGGCGCTCAACGAAGCCGCGATGCCGGGCGGGGTCAATCTTTGGAAGCTGATTCGAGTCCTCGGCGGTGGTGAGCTCTTGGAAGAAACCGTTGCCCCAGTGCTCCCGTCAGAGCAACTGGACTTTGAATTCACACGTCTGCCTGTCATTCTGGCAGCGTACTCTGTCTTCCTGAAAGGATGGCCTCACCCAACCTACCGGGCCTTGATGTCCGAGCGCAACCTTGGCAGGAAGTTTTTCCTCGCCGAGTTCGTTGTTTACATCGAAACGATTCTCGGACACGCAAATTGGAGCGCAACCGCCGCTGTCATAGCGGCAGTCCATTTCGCGTTGGGCAAGCCGGAAGCCGTCAGCACGGATACGGAAAGCCTCCGGTCAGCAGTCGAGGCATTTCACACGCAGAATCCCGGCATTTACGCCGACGTAAAGAAGTGGGCGGAAACAGCAGTAGGTTCGCGCGGTCGCAGTATGGCAGAAAAAGGTCGCAGGCCTACTGAAGGTTAGATCGTTGAGCGATTGATACATATGCGTCTCAATCGTCTCGTGCCGGTTCTTAGAGAATGTCGAGTGATGCGGAATCTCCTGATCGAACCCCAGGCCGGTGAACCAGCGCCACGCCAGATGCATGCGCAACTCTTCCACGAGCTTCCGCTCGCTGGTGATGCCGTACAGATAGCCAATCAGCAGAATGCGCAGCAGCAACTCGGGATCGATCGACGGCCGTCCGGTTTCGCTGTAGCGGTCTTTCAGTTGCTGCCGCACAAACTCGAAGCTGATGTGCTTGTCGATCAGCCGCAGCAGGTGATGCTCGGGAACTTGATCTTCCAGCCGAAAGTAATAAAACAACGCTTCTGAGCGGGCGTGGTGCCCCATCATGATCAGCAGGCCTCCGAGAATCGAAATCCAGCGCAGCATGGAACGGATTCCTCCTTCTAACATGCTTTCGCCGATTCTCAGCCACTCATCTCAGTGACTTTTTCAACACCCACAAGGCGATTACACTCATTGACCCCGCGCACGCCGCGCTCCCGATTCCACAGCTGGTGCCTATACCTATCCATCGATCGGCCCGTCCGCTGCAAACACTTCCGCCAACTCACGCGGGCTGTCGACCATGACATCGGGCGGGGCGATGCTCAGCGTCTGAGG
>DATJWZ010000024.1:0-2312 GCA_035500795.1 Candidatus Eiseniibacteriota bacterium
ATACCACCGGGAAGTCATCGTCCGAGCCATCCAGCAAAGGAATACAATCATCGATACGGAGGGCCGGTTCTCATGTCCTCGCGCATCCTATTCATTCCTCTGTTCTGCATTTCAGTCTGCGTTCCCGTCGCCCTCGCCCAATGCCCCGTCAACACCGTCATGGTTCGCGGGCGCGTAGAAAATCCGCAATCGAACTCCAGGATTCAAGTGCAACTTCTCTATCCCAAACAGCCGGGCGAATCAGCCGAAACAAATCTTGAGAACAACGCTTTCCGGATCCCGATCGAATTCCTCACCCAGAGCAGCAAACCCCTATTCAAAGGTATCCACGCCAAGTGCGAGCGCAAACCAAAGACGGTTGTAGTGACTCTGCTCTCTGGCGATCACCAGTCCGATCAAGTCTCCCTCGACCTCCTGAAAGACTTCGATCACCTGGATGTCAGCGCTTACACGCTCCGTCAGGAACTAGTTCTCAAAAACCAGCACTAACCCCGTGTCCAGGCAGACGGGAGCAATCTGTCGTGCCTTCCTTCGTGCGCCTTCGTGCCCCTCGTGGTTGAAGGGGTTTTGCTTCTCTGTTCGTGAGTGTCAAAAGAGGAATCTAAATGGTTAACATATTCATTCTTCCCACTTGGCGAGGATCCTCACGGGTTTTAAGCGCATCCTGCAGGGATTCTCATCTACTTCCGTGGGGTATGTACCACCTCGTAATCACTTTGATTCCCGAGGTCCTCCGCATTGGTCCCAGTGCAAACTGGCACTGAATATCGCACACTCGCCGTGCCGTCATTGAGTCGTTTTCGCGAAAAATGCAAAGTTCCTCCCACCATCGACCCAAGACTGACAGAAAAGAGACAACTGAGGCCGCGGAGGGAATACGAAATCCGCTTTCCTTTCCACTCAGTAACGAACTAGATGCCCCAAAAGAGAAAGGTCTCCGACCGGCTCTCCGCCCACGACTCGGGACTGACGACTCAGGAATAAGTATCTTGCCGTAACCCTGTGAAATCCTGTGTTCCCTGGGGTTGAAGATTTTTCTCCGTGCGGCCAAAAAGAAGCTCGACTCATCCCACTAACTCAACCCGAATCAGCCGAATTTGATAGTCAGCTGGGACAAACTAACCCGAAAATTGTCCCAATACTCCACCCCGTAACCATCTTGATCCCGCAAAAAAAGGCAGCCAAAAGGCCGCCTCGCTCACAACTCGGGACTCACGACTCAGGACTACCTACTTTTTCCCGCGCAACATCTCCACCACTCTCTCGTAATCATCCACGGTCGAATACTCAATCACGATTTTCCCCTTCCCCTTCCGATCCCGAATGCGCACCCTCACTCCGAGCATCCTCTCCAGATCCATCTGGGCAGATCGCACATTCGGGTCCACCCACCTCGCCCCGCCGGTCTTCTTCTCTTTGCTCACACCCGGCATGTCGGGCAACGGATCCAGCAAGCCATCCATCCGCAACACGAGCATCTCGATCTGCTCGATATTCATCCCCTTCTTCACCGCATACAGCGCCGCTTCCGCAATCCGGTCGTTCTCGCCCAGCTTCAGAAGTTCCTTCGCCTGCCCGAAAGTCAGACGCTTCTCTGCGAGCATCTGCATCACTTCGCGGGGCAGCTTCAGCAGCCGCATGTAGTTCGCTACCGAAACGCGCGACAATCCCACGCGCTCCGCAATCTGCTGCTGCGTCATCGCGAATTGATTGCTCAAAACTCGAAACGCTTCCGCCTGCTCCAGCGGACTCAGATCCTCGCGCTGCAGGTTTTCGACTATCGTCATCTCTGCAGCTTGCTGGTCTGACACTCGCCGCACCAGCGCCGGAATGCGGGTCATCCCAGCTTTCTTCGACGCATGCAACCGTCGCTCGCCCAGTATCAGGACGAACCGTCCCTCTTCCTCCGCCGGACGCACCACAATCGGCTGTACCACCCCATTCGCTTTGATCGACTCCGCCAGTTCCAGCAGAGCGTCGTCATCTTCCACATACCGAGTCTGAAACGGATTCTTGTCGACCTGCGCAATCTCCAAATTGATCACGAGATTCGTCGGAACACGCCGTTCCGCCTGCGCGTTAATCGTCAAAGTGCCGTCAGCCGCGGTCGAGTCATAAGCAGGCTGAAACCCTCTCGGATCGCTGGCAGGCCGCCCAGCCAAATCCCCCGGCGGATCCGAATAAGCCACCTCGTAGTGCGATCCCGCAGAATGCAGCTGTGGTTCGGTCGCGTGTGGCGCGGGCGCCCCCGCCCGCGTGCTGTCGGATGGCACACCAGAATCCGCAGAAGTCGCAGTGGGCTCAATCACAGC
>DATJWZ010000025.1:0-20644 GCA_035500795.1 Candidatus Eiseniibacteriota bacterium
GCGGCTCCAGCCGAACTCTTGGAGCCAACAATTCCCGCCGACGCCAAACCACTCGCAACGGAAACCGGCATTGCAAGTTGGTATGGACCTCCGTATCACAACCGTCGCGGATCGAACGGCGAAGTCTATAACATGCACGCGATGACGGCAGCGCACCGCACGTTCCCGCTCGGATCGATCGTGCGCGTTACAAACCTCAAGACTGGACACACGGCGAATGTACGCATCACCGACCGCGGACCGTTCATACCCGGACGCATTGTCGATCTCTCGCTGGCAGCGGCGCAAAAAGTGGACGTGTGGCGGGCTGGCCTGGCGGAAGTGAAGGTCGAATTGATGCAATCACCCGCGATTCCCGGAACGGCGGGGAAATGGGCTGTACAGATTGGCGGATTCCCCAACGAGAAAAGTGCGACAAAGTTAGCGGACCACCTCACGCGTCGCTATCACACCGCGAAAGTGCTGAGCTTCCCCAGCCCAGCTGGAGATTGGTGGATTCGCATCCGCGTCCTCGATGACGATCACGAACGCGCACAGAAATTGGCGGCAGAGACCAAAACTCCCGACGGCGCCGTCTTCATCGTGCGCTTGGATTAGCTCGCACGCGTCCAGCAGTGATATCGTTCAGCAGTGGAGTTGAACGATGACTGATCCGAATTGCCTCTTCTGCCGCATCATCCGCGGCGAGATTCCTTCCAAGAAGATCCACGAAGACGAGCACGTATTCGCGTTTGAGGACATCAATCCGCAAGCGCCAACCCATGTGCTTATCATTCCGAAAAGGCATTTCGCAGGTTTAAAGGAAGCGGAAGCCGCCGATGCCGAGATCATTGGCCGCTGCCATCTCGCCGCTGCGCAAATTGCCCGGCAACGAAAGATTGAGCAGGGCTACCGGACCGTGCTAAACGTCGGCCCAGGAGCAGGACAATCGGTATTTCACCTCCATGTGCATCTTCTGGGTGGACGCCCCCTGACCTGGCCGCCGGGCTAGCTGCATAACAAAAAAGGGCAGACCGAAGTCCGCCCTCTGATCCAGAAAAGAACTCTTACCTACTGCACCATCGGCTCCCCTTCTTCCGGAGCACCGTGCCGGCGCAGCAGCTGCGGCAGGTTCTGCGAAAACGCCGAGCGCGGCAGCACCATGTCGCACCCCACTTCATGGGCTTTCTGCTTCAGATCGCCCTGCACGTGAGAAAGAAATCCGATGATCGATGTTTTTTTCAGCTTGCTCTTCAGCTTCGGAATCAGCGTCAGAGGCTTCACGTTCGCATTATTGAGGTCGAAGATAATGAGCGACGGCTTTTCTTCGCCATTCTGCTGCATCTTTTCCATCATGTCTTTGTCGGATTTCACGAACTCAACCTTGACGTTGAGTTTGCGCGCGGTTTCCTGAATTTTCGCCATGAAGAAAAGATCTTCAATGAATGCAAAAATGCGCGAGTTCGACTCGACGTTCGCGGGCAATGGCTCGGGCTCCGGCTGCGGAAATTGCGTGCCGAAGCCTGGCCGTGGCCGCTTATGTCCGTTATTGTTTCCACCCGCCAGCGCAGCCCGGTAGCTGTGATCCATCGGCGCCGTGTAGATGCCATCTTTGTTCTCGCGGCTCATGCCCGGTCCGGGCCGTTGACCACGCTGATTGTGTTGCCGGCGCCCTCTCCGCCGTCTTCTTCCGCCGCCACCGGAGTGTCTTCCTGGTCCTGCGTTCATAGTCCTCTCAAATACTCAACGTAACTGCAGAATTTTTCACAAACTTGCGAAAATCAATAGGCAAGCAACCGCCCTGCCGGGCGCAGGGGCCCTGCACACTCCATCCGAGTTTTGTGCCGTTGCGGGCTGCGACGGAACACACTATGGAACGAACCCCAAGTCTGAAACGAACCGCTCTTGTACGAAGAAATCTAATTCAGTTTCGATTTTCCGCTTAATCGGATCCGTAAGGCGCCGCCCTGGAATGGCTGGCGCAGAAGGCCTGCGCGGGAACGAGGCCTAATGAGAACATCTTTATGGTACTCGTGTTGGCTCAAGCGCGCAAGGCCTGCCGACAACCGCCTTTTGCACAGGAGGGCATGGACTTGGCGTACGCGAGTAACGCTCCTATGGAAAAATCTTGCACAACCCATTCCTAGCTATCCGACGAAAGTTCCCGCGCCCATTGCTGTGCCTGCCAGTAGTAGCCAGCGACATCCTCGGGGCTTAGATTCATTTCTTTGCTCAGGGATTCGGCCGCGGCCCACTCTCCGCTCTCATGTGCCAGGATCAGCCGGAACACTGGGCGCAGTTGGCTGGGCATTCCCAATAACACTGCCTTCGTCTCGTGATCGAGCGGAATCCTCTCGAGCACCGCATCCATTGGCATTTCCAGCATGGCATCAATCAGCGACAGCAGACCCATCAGGAACAAGTCCGACTCGCCGTGCCGGACGTGGGGCGCTAAAAGCTCTCCGAATCGTCCACGCACCAGCGCAGACAACACCAGATCGCTTGGTTTGTCATGGCCCGCTCCCACCGCCGCCACCAGCCGCACCCATCTCCGGATATCGTGTTCTCCCAGCAGTGAAAGAGCATGTTTCACCGAATGGATTTCTTTCTTGAATCCAAACACGGCGGAATTGAGATATCGCAGCAGCCGGTAGCATACGGACGCGTCCGCCTTGATGAGTCTCTCGAGCACATCCAGATCCAGCTCAGGCCGCGAGACCTCCTGAAGCATTCTCAGATAATTCACTCGGTTCGCCGGCAGTTCGCGCGTACTCAGCATCTCCGGACGGTGGAAGAAATAGCCTTGGAAATAGACGAAGCCTTGGGCCTGCGCTCGAACGAATTCCTCGTGACTTTCGACTTTTTCCGCCAGCATCCGGCAGTGCGATTGACCAAACCGCTTCATCAGCTCGGCCCTCTGCTCTTCTGTAGTCAACTGCATCTCGACTTTGACGATGTCGGCGAGCGGAACCAGAGGCTCGCGCGGATCGCCGCTCACAAAATCGTCGAGCGCGATCATGTATCCCTGCTCTTTCAAGCTGCGGCACGCCGCCACGACGTCTGGATCGACGGGAACCGATTCCAGTATCTCGACGACGGTCGATGTCGATGGCAGCAGGGTGATGAGACCTTTGATGAGAGTGTCGCGCGTGCAGTTCACAAATGCACGGCGGCCGTCACAGAGCACATCCAGTCCCATGACAAGCGAGCGGTCGAGGGTGGACCGCGCTGCCACATCCAGATCACCACTAAAACAGTTCTCGATTCCGTCCCGAAACAGCAATTCGTAGCCAAATACCTTCTGCTCCCGGTCGACAATCGGCTGCCTCGCCACATACCGCAGCGGCAGCAGTTCGCGCTCTCGAGCCAGAACCACTCCCTGGCCTTGCAGAATATTTCTCACTCACGTTCTATCGGCACGAAAAGAAAAGACTGAAGGGAAGGCGAGCCGACTGTGTGAAAAGGATGAGAATCGTCTCAGCTTTTCGGCGATGAATCGGACCGAAATGGGTGCCCCATTTCTGCCGCGTTCCTTGTGGTAACGGTGGGATTCTGACTCTGGTTTGTTGATCGTACTCTGGACTCTCTAGGCTCTCTGTACTCCGCCAAGCGAGGAAAGCGCTCCCACGATTTTCGCGGACCATTTTGCAAGTTCGTCGTCGCGGAGCGTCCGCTCGGTCGATTGAAACCTCACCCGCAACAAGATCGAATACTTGCCCGCCGGAACCGAACCACCCCGGAAAATTTCCGCAGGATCCACATCCTTCGCTTCAGGAATATCGAGATTTCGAACAGCCTTCTTCATGTCGACGAAGGAAATGTCATCCGCAAAGACGAACGAGAAATCGCGCTCGACCGCAGGATATTTCGCCAGCCGTTGGAATGCGATTGGACGCAGGCCCAGTTTGTAGAGGCGCTCAAGATCGATTTCCGCGATGAAGACATCCTGCCGAAGTTTGCGCGCGGCAACGATCTCCGGATGAATCTGTCCGAACTGCGCTACTTCGACTGCGTCAATTACAGCTCGCGCCGATCGTCCCGGGTGAAAGTAAGAAGCCGTCTTCCGATCGCACCTCAAGTGTGAAGCAAAATGCTCGAACAAGTTCTCGACGTCGCCCTTAAATCCGCGGAACGCTTCCGCGGCAACCGCCTGCTGTCCCTTGCTCACATCAAGCGCGCCGCCCACGGGAAGACTCGCGCGTACCGAAGACATTGTGGCGCCAAGACACATTCGCCGCGACTCAACCCGCTCACCGCTCGAGAGCTCATAAATGCTGCCGATCTCAAACAGCCGCGCGTCCGGCTTGTCACGATTCAAATTCCACGCGAGCATGTCGAGCATCCCCGACAGCAGCGAAGTCCGCATCACCGAAGCCTCTTCGCTGAGCGGATTCTCCAACTCCAGCACTTGTGAGCCGGACGAGAACCTTTCCGCATCCTCATGCGAGATGAACGACAGCGAAATCGCTTCGTTGTACCCGAGCGCCAGCGACCGCTCACGCAACTCAGCGTCAATCGGTGTATGAGGCAGCTCAACCACTGCGCCGCTGTAGGCGGGAAGCGTATTCGGAAACTTGTTATATCCGTGAATCCGAGCAATCTCTTCGATCACATCGATCTCGCGCTCCACATCAAGCCGCCAACTCGGAATCTGCACGCGGAACTGTGCATCCGCCTGTCCCTCAGGGATCAGGTCGAATCCCAGACGCTTCAGCAGACGGAAAATCAACCCTGCATCCAGGCCCGCACCGAGAATTCGACGAACCTCACTGACCCGTAGCAGTACGGGCGCTTGGTCCATTTTCTTCGACACTACATCGACAACGTCGCCGATAAGATCTCCGCCGCCGGAATTCAAAATCATCTGCGCTACTAAATCACACGACAGCGGGCAAGATTCGAAATCCGCACCCCGCTCGAAACGATGCGACGCATCCGTGTGCAGCGCATGCCGCCGCGACATCTTTCGGACAATCCCCGGATCCCACCACGCCGACTCGATCACGATGTTGCGTGTCTTCTCAGTGATCATCGTGTCGTATCCGCCCATAACGCCAGCCAGTCCGACGGGCTTCTTCGCATCGCACACAACGAGATCTTCAGTGGTGAGCTTGCGCTCGACACCGTCGAGAGTCTTCAGCGTTTCTCCCACGCGAGCCTTTCGCACGATGATCCGATTTCCCTCAAGCAGGTCCGCATCGAAGACGTGAGTAGGCTTGCCGATCTCCCAGAGCACGTAGTTGGTAGCGTCGACAGCGTTCGAAATCGGCCGCTGATCGAGTAACTGCAAGCGATGCGCAACCTTCTCAGGCGACGGGATGATCCGAGTATTGCGAATGACGCGAGCCGAGAATCGAGGACAAAGCGAAGGCTCTTCGACGGTGATTGGAAAGTCACTTTCGATCACCGAACCCGTATCGAGTACCGTGGAAGAGCGGCCCTTCAGGGCCGCGTCACGAGACTTAGAAGGTGCGGCTTTAGCCGCTGTGGACCGACCGCCGAGAGCCGACAGCTGCTGGAGCGGCAAATCATATATCGCCGCCGCCTCCCGAGCCACGCCATAATGATTCATCGCGTCCGGACGGTTCGTCCCAATCTCAACTTCGTAGACGGTATCCTTCCCGGACCCGCTGGTCCCCTCCACGCCGATGCCGACATCAGTCAGATCAGACGCAAGCTGATTGTCGTCGACCGCAAGGTCAACGTAATCGCGAATCCAATTGGGAAGAAGTTTCATAGAAAGCTTCTAGCCTCTAGCTACTAGCTTCTAGCAAACCAGCTTTTGACAAGCTAGAAGCTAGGAGCCAACAACTAGAAGCTCTCACCCAAACTGCTCCAAAAACCGCACATCCCCCTGAAAGAACAACTGAATGTCATCGACGCCATACTTCAGCAGCGCGAGTCGATCCACGCCCATCCCGAACGCAAATCCCGAAACTTTCCTCGGGTCATACCCGCTGTCCTTCACAAATTCGAACACATTAGGATCGACCATGCCGCATCCCAGCACCTCAATCCATCCCGTCTGCTTGCACGGACGGCACGGGTCCACCCCGCGCTTCCCGCGGCCTCCGCAGATGAAGCAGGTAACGTAAAGTTCCGCGCTCGGCTCGGTAAACGGGAAGAATGACGGACGGAAATGCGTCTTCACCGACGATCCGAACAGCGCCTTCATCGCGTGGTCGAGCGTTCCCTTTAGATCTCCGAACGTGATGTTCGTATCGACCGCCAGTCCTTCGATCTGATGGAACATCGGCGAGTGGCTCGCGTCCGGAGGATCATTGCGGTGCACGGTCCCGGGAATGACGATCCGAATCGGCGGACGCATCTTCTCCATCGTTCGAATTTGTACAGGCGAAGTATGCGTCCGCAGCAGCAACCGTTCTCGCTGCGCCTTCGACTGCTGCCCCGCGATGAACAGTGTGTCCTGCGTATCGCGTGCCGGATGATTCGGCGGAAAATTCAGCGCCTCGAAGTTGTAGTAGTCCGTCTCGATAACAGGACCCTCAGCCACCGAGTATCCCAGCCGCTGAAAGACCGACACAATCTCATTTCGAGTCTTGATGACGGGATGTTCAGCACCAATGGCGCGCCTCACACCAGGCAAAGTGATGTCGACGCGCTCGGCCTCGAGAGAATCAACCCCAGCAGCAGAGACGTGCGCCGCTTCGACAATCTGAGTAATGCGCGACTTCAACTCATTCACACGCATTCCGGCTTCGCGCTTCGCTTCTTTCGGCGCACCCTTCAGCCACAGATCATTGATTTGCGTCAGGATGCCGTTCTTGCGTGCCATCCAGTGATCGCGAAATGCTTTCAGATCGGAATCGGAGCGCACTTCGGCGGCTTCGCTCGTGCACGCAGCAGCGCACTCGCCCGCAGCTCTCTCCAGCGCTGCCGCCGAGTAATCCGTCAGTTTGGGAACTGTGTATGCCATCACGCAGCTAAAACGATTGTCATCCTGAGCGTTTTTTACGCGAAGGACCTATGCACTCCCCGAGGATTGCACAGGTTCTTAGCTGGACTCAGATGACAGAGTTTGTTTGAAGAATGTGGGCGACACGACTGGGGCGTGCCCTTCCCGATTCGACTGAAAGCTGATCGCTGACGGCTGAAAGCTTCCTACGCCAGCGCCGTCTTCGCCTGGGACGCCAGCGAGGCAAACCCCGCGGCATCGTTTACCGCCAGGTCCGCGAGAATCTTGCGATCGAGTTCAATGCCAGCGACCTTTAGGCCGTGGATGAACTGGTTGTAGCTCATACCATTCAGTTTGGCAGCGGCGCCGATGCGCACGATCCACAGCGAGCGGAACTGCCGCTTGCGCTGTTTGCGTCCGGCATAGGCGAACTTCAGTCCGCGCTCAACCGACTCTTTCGCCGAACGGTACAGTTTCGATTTAGTGAGGAAATAACCGCTTGCGCGGTCTAATATTTTTTTGCGTTTCTGGCGGCGTTTGGTACCACGCTTTACACGAGGCATGGGGTTCTCCTTTTTGTCTTTCGATTAACGGCGGCTGGAGGCAGGATGTCGATTGACGGCCTCTTCACACGCCTAAAATTGCCGATTGGGTCATTGCCGATTTTCGATTGCGAACCTCAATTCGTTTTCATTCGGCAATCGAAAATCCAGCGATCGGCAATGATTTCACTGATACGGGATCATCCGCAAAACTTTCTTCAGATCTCCGTCGCTCACCAATCCGGACTTTCTGTACTTCCGTTTGGTCTTCGTTTCCTTCGACGTCAGGATGTGGCGCAGTTTCGCATGTCCCCGCTTCACCTTTCCTGTTCCCGTCTTCTTGAAGCGCTTGGCAGCGCCCTTGTGCGTTTTCAATTTCGGCATAGAAATCCTCAAAAACAGCTGTCAGCCCGCAGCCTTCAGCTGTCAGTTTTTACTTCCCTCTTGCTCAGATATCTGCTTGGACCCGCGCTACGACGCGGGCTTGGCGACCTGCGCCGGAGGCTGGCTCTCGCTCACCGTGCTTTGCGCGGCGGCCTTCTGCTTTCTTTCTTTCTCTTTTTCCTTCTCGCGCTCCTTGTCCGACTTCTTCGGAGCCAGGATCGCGTGCAACGTATTCCCTTCCTGCCGCGGCCGGAACTCGACAATACTCTCCGACTCTACGTCTTTGATCAGCCGCTCCAGGATCTGGCGTCCCAGTCCGGTGCGCGTCATCTCGCGTCCGCGGAAGAAAATGGTTGCCTTAACCTTGTCGCCCTCGCCGAGAAAACGCAGCACATGGTTTTTCTTCGTCTCGTAATCGTGGTCGTCCACATTGATGCGGAACTTGACCTCTTTTACGGTGATCGTCTTCTGGTGCTTCTTGGCTTCGCGCTCTTTCTTCTCCTGCTGGTAGAGATACTTCCCGTAATCCATGATGCGGCATACGGGAGGCTGCGCGGTGGGCGAAATCTCAACCAGGTCTAGATTTTTTTCGCGGGCTTTTTTGATCGCTTCGTACGGAGGCAAAATCCCAAGCTGGTTGCCTTCGTCGTCAATCACGCGAATTTCGCGGGCCCGAATGCGATCGTTGATGCGGATAAAACGTTTATCGATACCGTCCTCCGTGCTCTAAGCAACTGAGAATAAAGAATTATAGCACGGGGAAAGACATGCTCATCTGCCTCAACACCTCCGGTTCAGTGCTACCATTTTCCAATGCCAAGTTCAAAGTCCAAACAGGACGTTCCCAACCAGACCGAAATCTACCGCAATATGACGGGCGAAGAACGCATGATGATTGCGTTTGAGATGAGCATGCGTGAGAAGGAATTAAGGAACGAGCGAATTCGTAAGGAACCTCCGGAGTGGAACGAGCAGCAAGTCTCTCGCGAACTTCTGCGTCTTGAATTTCTCCCCGCCCCGTTGCCCAAGGGATTCTAAGATGTGTCGCAACATAAAAATCCTCTTCAACTTCGCGCCTCCAGCCACCGATGACGAGGTCCGTGCCGCAGCCCTGCAGTTTGTCCGCAAGATCACCGGCTTCGCCAAGCCATCGCAGGCAAACCAGGCGTCCTTTGACGCCGCGGTCGAGGAGATCACGATGGTCTCGCGCCGCCTTCTCTACTCGCTCGAAACCACCGCTCCGCCCAAGAATCGCGAAGCAGAAGCCGCCAAGGCCAAAGCCCGCTCGATCGCCAGATTCGGACGCTAGTCCGTCCACCGCGCCAGCAGATGCCCGGCGGAGTCGATATAATCTCGCCTGCTTCCTCAATCGACTCATGCGAAAACTGATTCCTGCCATTCTCTTTAGCTCTCTCGCTAGTCTGCTGGTCTTCGCACAACAACCAGCGAATAACGAACAGCAGGCCGTCGAGCAAGGGAAATTCACGCTCCACAAATTCGAGCAACCCATCGGCCAGGAAACGTACGAGATCCGCCGCGATGGCGACTCAATCCTTGCCCAGATCGATTTCAAGTTCACCGACCGCGGCTCGGAAGTCCCTTTGTCGACCACCTTCCGTACGGCGCAAGACCTAACACCGCAGGCGTTCGAGATCAAAGGCCGTACCGCACGCCCCATCTCGATTGACGAGTCAATCACGATCGAAGGAGGCAAAGTTCACCTCCGTTCGCGCGACAAACAAACCGACAGCGACGCGCCTGCTGCTCCCTACTTCACTATTGCTGGTTATGCCCCGACCGCCATGCAGATGCTGATGGTTCGCTACTGGGCAACGCACGGATCGCCGGCGCAACTCGCAACTCTTCCGAGTGGGTCTGTGAAGATCGAACCTCGCGGCCAAGACACAATCCACGTCGGCAGCAAAGATGAAAAACTCGATCGCTACACCATCGAAGGCCTGATCTGGGGACGCGAAACTCTCTGGTTCGATTCGAACCGCAACCTTGTCGCGGCCATCACGACGGATGCGGAATTCGATCACTTCGAGGCTATCCGCGACGGATACGAAAACGCACTGGGCGATTTCGTCGCTCGCGCCGGCTCCGACAACATGAGCGCCCTGGCCGACATTTCCAAGGGCATCCCCGGCAGTCACGGCGCAACTCTGGCCATCGTTGGCGCAACGCTAATCGACGGCACCGGCACGGCGGCTGTCCCCGACTCTGCTGTCGTAATCGAGAGCGGCCGGATCAAATCCGTCGGCCCACGCTCGAAAGTAAAGATTCCGAAAGACGCCCAGGTCGTCGATGCCAAAGGAAAATTTCTGCTCCCCGGTCTCTGGGACATGCACGCTCATTTCGAGCAGGTCGAATGGGGACCGATCTATCTCGCCGCAGGCGTGACCACCGTCCGTGATTGCGGCAACGAATTTGAGTTCATCACGTCCGTCCGCGATGCCATCGCGCAAAACCGCGGCCTCGGCCCGCGCCTGCTGCTGGCGGGCTTTGTCGACGGCACAAGCCCTATGGCGATCGGAACGGTGCGCGTTGACACTCCCGAACAGGCGCGCCAATGGGTCCATCGCTATCACGATGCCGGATTCCAGCAGATGAAGATCTACAGTTCGGTGAAGCTCGAAGAGGTGAAAGCCGTCGCCGATGAGGCCCACAGCCTCGGCATGACCGTAACGGGTCACGTTCCGGAAGGGCTAAATGCCTATCAGGTCATCGAAGCCGGGCAGGATCAGATCAACCATCTGCACTACATTGCCGACATCATGCACTCGCCATTCCCGAAAGAGATGAGCCGCATGGACCGCATGAAAGCAACTGCAGAGCTCAATCTCGATTCACCAGAGGCTGCAAAAGCATTGTCGTTCCTCAAAGAGCATCACACGGTGGTTGATCCGACGATGGCGCTTTTTGAGTTGTTCGGAGCAACAACAGCAAAGCCACCCGCAAGCTTCGAACCCGGCGTCGAAAAGATCGCACCAGAACTGGCGCAAGCTCTCACCGATGTGGGACCGCCTTCAGAGAGTTCTGAGATCGGAGACAAAGTCTTCAGCAAAAGTCTGGCGATCGTTGGTGCATTGCACCGTGCAGGCATTCCTATCGTTGCCGGGACCGACCAAGCAGTGCCGGGATACAGTTTGCATCGTGAGATCGAGTTGTACGCGCAAGCCGGGTTTACTCCAATGGAGGCGATCCAGGCAGCCACGCTCGTGCCCGCCCGGGTCATGGGTTTGGAAAAAGAATTGGGAACTGTCGAAAACGGAAAGCGAGCCGACCTGATCCTGCTGACTGCCGATCCGCTGGCCGACATTCACAACACGCGTGCCGTGGAGTATGTGATCACCAACGGCGCGATGTATCACACGGCAGAGTTGTGGCAGAGCGTCGGATTCAAGCCGTAGAGCAGGGTTAGGGAATCAAACTCTCAGGCTGCATCTCCAAGCAACGAGGCTAGCTTCTTCCCCATTCCTGATCCCCGGCCCTGGCCTCTGATCCTTTCCCGCCCTGTGCTAGTCTGCCTCTCATGGCTCATCGCTCTGCCGGAAGCAAAACCAAGCCACAAAAACCCAAGCATTTTCTAAGCGACAAAGTCTCGCATTTCACCGAATCCGTGATCCGCGAAATGACACGCCAGGCAATGCTCTATGGCGCCGTCAACCTGGCCCAAGGCTTCCCCGACTTCTCTGCCCCGCAGGAAATCAAGCAAGCCGCGCAGCAGGCAGTCGCCGCCGACGTAAACCAATACGCCATTACCTGGGGAGCAAAGAACTTGCGCAATGCAATCGCCAGGCAAATGGGAGTGTGGCAAGGAATTACAGTCGATCCCGAAAGAGAAATCACAGTCTGCTGCGGATCGACCGAAGCAATGATCTCGACGCTCCTCGCCGTCTGCAATATCGGAGACGAGGTCGTCATCTTCGAACCGTTCTATGAAAACTATGGGCCTGATTCCGTCCTGAGCGGTGCGAAGCCGAAATTCGTCAAACTGCGCCCACCGACAGACGAATCCGGCGAATGGACCTTCGACGAAAAGGAACTCCGCCGCGCCTTCGACAAGCACACCAAAGCCATCATCCTGAACACACCAAACAATCCCACGGGCAAGGTGTTCACGCGCGCGGAACTCGAGCTCATTCGCGACCTGTGCCTGAAGTTTGATGTTCTCGCCATCACCGACGAAATTTACGAACACATTCTGTACGACGGTACGGAGCACATCTCCATGGTCTCGCTCGACGGCATGCGCGACCGCACCGTCACGATCAACGGGATGTCAAAAACCTACAGCGTGACCGGATGGCGCGTGGGATGGGCCGTTGCTCCCGAGAAGATCACCAACGCGATCCGCAAAGTGCACGACTTCCTGACGGTTGGTGCCCCCGCGCCATTACAGGAAGCCGGTGCCGCTGCTCTAAGCCTTCCGCCGGAGTATTACTCAAAACTTGCTGAGGGATACCGCGTCCGCCGCGACCACCTCATGCCTGCCCTCACAAACGCCGGCTTCCGATGCTTCCGCCCGCGCGGCGCCTATTATGTGATGACCGACATCTCAGCATTCGGCTATCAGGACGATGTATCCTTCGCAAAGCATTTGGTGCAGGATGTTGGGATTGCCTGCGTGCCGGGATCCAGCTTCTACCGGGATCCCAGCGATGGCGCGAAGCAAGTTCGCTTCGCCTTCTGTAAGAAGCCCGAGACGTTGGATGAGGCCGCGCGGAGATTGTCCACGCTAAAAACAAAATGAAAACCGCAGAGTCGCAGAGGCGGCGGAGTCTAGTACTCTGACATCAGAAGGCTGCACAACTCTCATATCCCCTCAGCGCACTCTGAGTCCTCTGTGGGAATGATTGTTACTTCGTGATTACTCCACAAGCTACGCGGTCACCTGAATTCCCGGACGGGTCCGTTTTGTAGTCATCTGCTTTTGCATGCACCACAATCGCCGCTCCATTCGTCAAAAGCGAGTGCGGGCCGTCCTTCAAAGTAACGTCGGAATCTTCGAGATGAACCTTCCCCGTGGTGCCGTCCGCTTTGACCATGAAGTTCTTCATATCACCCGCGTGATGCCCCTCGGGATTATCGAAGCCATGTTTCTTGCCTTCAGGATTGAAGTGGCCGCCAGCAGATTTGAAGTCCGGCGCTTCACACTTCGGGACTTGGTGGAAGTGGATAGCATGTTCGCCAGGAGTCAGGTCGTGGAGTTGAAGTTCGAGCGCCACGCCAGAACCTTGGTCCCAGATGACGACGGCACCAATATCTTTTCCTTGGGCGTCCTTCAACTCCACTTTGGTTTTCGCAAGACTGGTCGTTGATAGCGCGAGAAGTACAGAAAGCAATGTAATACTGGCAAAAAATTTCATGGCCACCCCCAATATGCTGGGATGGAATTATAGCCAAGTCCCGTATGCCCTGACTTTTCAATCTCCGGCGTGCGGCGTAAGCGACCGTAAGTACGCGACGACCGCTTCGGCGTCTTCCTTGCTCATGCGAAATTGCGGCATCGGCGCCCGCAAGTAACCCTTGTCCTTCCAGATCCCGGTCGTAAGTAGCCGCACCATGTCTTCATCACTGCCCGGAGGCGTCCCCGCAATCCGAGGAGCTTTCAAGGGCCAGTTTGCCTCGGGGTGTGCCGGCATCAACCACAGCGCTGCGCCATCGAGCCAGCGTCCGCGGTCGATTTGATTCGCATCGTTACGTGGCGTGTGACACATCCCGCACATCGCCACTCCATTCACGATGTACTGACCGTGCGCAACCTTGCCCTGATTTGAGCTTGAGCTGCCGGACTCCTGCTTTGCTTGAGCGCTTGCGCGCACGGGCACAAAGGAAAACAATCCCACGATCAGCACCAGGCTGACATAGCGGATCACAACGAAGTCATCTTTGCCCATTTCACCACCGGCGCTTGGATGTGGAGTCCTGAACCAGGGTTGACGCTAAAAATTCTCGCCTCGTTGCAGGCCGCATTCATTCGAAGCTTCGTTGGGCAGAAAAACAGCGACCTTCTGGTCACAGTGCTCACAGCGATGTGGAGTATACTGCGAGTAAGTTTCAATTTCTCTGATCGGGGAAGCACGAGTATGGCGTCCAATGCAGTCGAACCATTAGCAGAAAAGGTTCCGGCAGACGATTTTCAGGCGCTGGAACAGAAGGTTTATCGCACCATAGAGCTGTACAAGGCGGCACGCCAGGCACAAACGGCTGCGGAACGCGACGCGGAGCGTTTGCGTCAGCAGATGGAAGAGCGGGAAGAGGAACTGGTTCGGCTGCGCCGCGAGGCGGTGCAACTCAAGAAGGAACGGGAAGACATCCGCAGCCGGGTCGAAAAAATGCTGGCACAGATCGAATCGCTCGCCGAAGCCAGCTAGCGCAACCGGAGCGGCTGATTCATCTGGATTGTCAGGGAGAACATTAAATGGCGACAGCGACCAAAGATCCCGTTATCAAGGATGCGCAGAACGCCAGCGTGCGAGTTGAAATTTTCGACCAGGCCTATAACCTGCGAGGCTCTGACCCCGAATACATCCTGAAGCTCGCCGAATACGTCGATACCAAAATGCGTGCAGTGGCAGCGGCTACGAACACCATCGACACGGTCCGCCTCGCGGTGCTCGCAGCGCTCAATATCGCCGACGAGTATCACCTCCTGAAAAAGAAACAGGATGGTAAGGGCATCGACTACCAGAAACGCGCGCATCAATTGGTGGATGCCCTCGATAAGATTCTGCGCGAGGAACCGCCGAGCAGACTAAGTTAGTCTCCCCGCGACGATGGCGCAGAGTCACTCACGGAGTCCAGCACCTCCCTCACCTTCGCGACCAGCGCCGACAGCGTGAACGGCTTCGGTAGGAACCACAATCCTGAATCCAGCACCCCATAATGCACGATCGCATTGTCGGTGTAACCCGAAATATACAACGTCCTAATGCCCGGCGAGATCTTCGCCACCCGCTCCGCTAACTGCCGTCCATTCATCCGCGGCATCACCACATCGGTCACAAGCAAGCGGATCGTTTCGTGATTAGCTTGGCAGACGGCCAAACCTTCCTCCGGAGTACTCGCGGTCAACACCTTGTATCCGCAATGTGCAAGCACTGATGAGCTCAGTTGCCGCAGTTGCGGATCGTCCTCGACCAGCAGGATCGTCTCCGTCCCGCGCATTACGTTCATCGGCGATGTCTCAGCCGCGCTCTGTTCAGCCGGCTGATCAACTCGGGGCAGATAAATCTTGAATGTCGTCCCCTGGTTCGGCTCGCTGTACACCCAGACATAGCCGCCGGTTTGCTTCACGATGCCGTAAACCATCGACAGTCCAAGCCCTGTGCCTTTACCGACCTCCTTCGTTGTGTAAAAGGGCTCGAAGATGCGGGTCATCGTCTCTTGACTCATCCCGATCCCCGTGTCGCTCACCGCGAGCATCACGTATCGCCCCGGTTCTACAGGCTGGTGCGCTGTGGCATACGTCGCGTCGAGAACGACGTTCGTGGTTTCCAGCGTTAACTTTCCGCCCTGCGGCATTGCGTCTCTCGAGTTCAGGGCCAGGTTCATGATGACCTGCTCGATCTGTCCCGGGTCCGCCTTCACCGAACCCAGATCATTGGCCGGGACGGTCATGACTTCAATGTCCTCGCCGATGAGCCGCCGCAAGAGTGAATCGAGGCTCAGCACAACATCGTTCAAATTGATAACTCGCGGAGACAGCACCTGTTTCCTGCTGAATGCCAAGAGTTGCCGCGTGATTCCCGCAGCCCGCTCCGCCGCCGACCGGATCTGTGCCGTGCTGTCCGCCTCGCGGCTGCCCTGCTTGATGGAATCGGAAAGAATCTGCGTGTAGCCCAGAATCACGGTGAGAAGATTGTTGAAATCGTGAGCAATCCCGCCCGCAAGTCGCCCAACAGCCTCCATCTTCTGCGACTGGCGGAGCCGCTCCTCCAATGCGACTCGTTCGGTAATATCGCGAATACCGCTCGAAACCAGCATTCCCTGTTCCGTCTGCAAAGGACTCAGACTCACTTCGATAGGAAATTCCGTTCCATCTTTCCGCAGTCCATGAAGGTCCAGCCTTGGACCCATCTCTCTCGGTTGTGCCTTAGAAGCAAATGCAGATCGGTGCTGCGGATGTCCCGACCGGAACCGCTCGGGCATTAACATCTCTACCGGCTTGCCCAACAATTCCTCGCGTCGATATCCAAACAACTTCTCCGTAAGCGCGTTTACCAGGACGATTTTCCCGCCGCCGTCCACGACTACAATCGCATCGGGCGCCGACTCCAGCAACCCCCGGAACTTCTCCTCAGCGCGCTTGCGTTCGGTGACGTCTTCCACCAGGGACGCAACGCCAAGCACGCGTCCCGCTTCGTCAACCAGCGGCGTGTTGTACCACTCGCAGAAGATCACATTGCCGGTCTTCGTGAGGTTCTCATTGGCGCTGCCCTGCAGTGCTGCCTCTTTCGCCAACAGGCTTGCCCAAACTTCGTTGACCTGCGGCCGAGCTTCGGTAGGCACGATGAAGTTCGCATGTTGTCCGATCGCTTCCTCGCGCGTGTATCCAAAAATCCGCTCTGCCGATGGATTCCAGGCTGAAACCCGGAAATCGAGATCCCACTCCACAACAGCCAACGGAGTGTTCTCAAAATGCATTCGCAGCTTTTGCTGTGACTGCCGGATTTCTTCTTCGGCTCGTTTGCGATCTGTAATGTCGCGCGAGATTCCCAGTACGCCGAGCATCCGCCCGTTTGCATCCCGATAGGGCCCCTTCGTGGTGAGATACGTGTTAACGCCCTCACCCCCGGGTCTTGCAAATTCGTAAGTCTGAGTCTCTCCGGTCTCGATGACCTGACGGTCGCGATCCATCAAGATGAGGCCATTTTCCGGCCCGAAAAGTTCTGTATCCGTGAGACCCACAACCTCATCGGACGCCCTGTTCACGTATTTTCCGGCCGCGGGATTCACCATCATGTATCGCCCATTCAGGTCCTTTACGAACACGGCGTCGGGCGTACTCTCCATGATGCCGCGGAGCAGAGCCAGATTTTTCTGTAGTGCCTGTGAGCTGGCGAGCAGCTGATTCTGCACAAAGAACATCCGCCCACCGGCGGACGCGAAAGAAACCACGGCGAGCGTCGCGGCCCATCCAAACTGTTCCCGGGCCACGCTCAGAACAAGCGGGAAAATAATCGCCGGAATTAACAATGGAGCGAACAGCGATAGCAGCCTAAGACTTCTTGAACCCGACGGAGTTCCCGCAAGTTCCTCGCCTTCATTCCACGTTCCCGCGATCCAGATCAGTAACGCATAAGCGACGGTCCACGGCAGGTCTGTCCATTCCCCCTGCTTGTAGTGCCCGGAAGCCTGGTAAGAGAGCGTTCCGGTCATCACCGCCGCATAAACGACGAGAAAGCCTCCGAGGCGGCTGAAAAATGCGCGTTCCACCCGGTGCTCAGAGATCAGCCCTCGAACCACAAAACTCAACGCAATCAACCCGTAAAAGAGGAACCCGGCGTGCGCGGTACGAAGTTCCATGGCCTGGCCTGCGCTCTGCCACCGCGATGGAACGTAGATTTCCGATAATTCAATTGCCAGTGCCAGCGTGCAGACTTGCGCGAAGTCGCAGATCCGTAGCCATTGATAACCGCTGTTCGGATCACGCGGGCTTAAGAACAGGGTCATCACCAGAGGGACAACCCAGAAAAATACAAGGACGTCGCTCGGCCACAAAGTACCAAGCTGCGCGTGCAAATAGTCGTAATATTCTGTGTAAAGTCCTTGACTGACGGCGACCAGAAGGGCGGAGAACGACGTGAGCCGCCACACCCGTTTTCCGAACGGACCAGCAAGAACCGAGGCGCGCCAGCACACGACGACCGCAATAAGTGGCGCGATTGTGTCGATCCAGTCGCCCCACAATGATGCCATGTCGCTCCCGTAACGGAGCACCAAGATGCTCACATGTACGAGAACCAGCAGTGTCGCCGCCGCCATTGCGGACGTGCGCAGCCTCGACATTTCTCGACGTCGCTCCAGCGCCTCGCAATTCGGCAGGCGAGCACGCATCAGGCCCAATGTTTGATCCCGAGTATACCTTACAGCTCTTCAACGAAATCAACTACATGGCGCCGTGCGTATCGCACTGTCAACTGCATGCGACTGAATCGCAAGCTTCTCTTGTGAATCACACGTTACTTTGGTTGCAAGCTATCTGCCAACTATTTCAGCCCTTCCACTTGCCAACCGCTCCCAATTTCCCTAGCATCCAGACTGAAAGCCGACCTGCCGCGTTGGTGATGGCGGGTAACCGATATTTGAACCAATGCAGAATGAACGGGAGCTCGACTCGAACTAGGATCCGGTGAGCGATGCTGCGCCATGCGCAGATGCCTAAAGGGTCTCGGCGGGCGCCCAACGTCTACCGACGGGTTCATTCTCGGCCCCGTCACACGGCTCAGTGGGTCGGCTTGTTTCTGCAATAACTCCACGGGCCATGTGGGGGCCGTCGCCTCGGCCGTCCGGTCGAGCGCAGCTCGACAGCAATGCTCACTCGCTATGTCATGATGACCGGAGCATCGAGGAGAGCGAAGCGATCCTCGACGCGGAGTCGAAGCATCCCTACCGCGGAAATCACAGTCGCGAGCAGGCGATCCCTTCACTCTCCTGCTAGACTGATCAAGTAGCCATTCCCCGTTTCAAGCATCTAACAATTAAGTGTTCCCACAACTCTTTCACATCGGAAGCTTCTTCCTGCCGACCTATGGGTTCCTGGTCTCACTGGGCGTGCTCATTGGGCTCTGGATCAGCGTTCGAAACTCAGAGAAACTCGGCTACAACGGCGACAAGGCGTGGAACCTGGGAATCCTCGTTGTTCTCTGCGGAATCCTCGGCGCCAAAATCCTCTATATCGTCAACGAGTGGAGCTACTACTCGGCCCACCCCGGTGAGATCTTCAGCATCAACACGCTGCAAGCTGGCGGAGTGTTTTCCGGAGGCCTGCTCGCCGCATTCGTTGCCGCTGCATGGTACGTTCGCCGCAACCACATGCCGCCGCTCGGTACATGCGATGCCTTTGCGCCTGGGCTGGCATTCGGACACGCGCTCGGGCGAATTGGGTGCTTCGCGGCTGGCTGCTGCTATGGGAAACCTTCTCACCACTGGTGGGCAGTGACGTTCCACAATCCGCTGGCAAACTCCATCACAGGCACGCCCCTCGGAATCCCTCTCGAACCAACTCAGCTCTTTGAGTCTGCGGTGGAATTCGCGAATTTCTTCTTCTTAATGTGGCTGCTGAAGCGCAGAAAATTCGACGGACAGGTCTTCGGCGCCTTCCTGTTCATATACGGAATCGCCCGCTTCTTCCTCGAATACTTGCGCGACGATCCCGGCCGCGGATCAGTCTTCGGGGGGGCCATGAGCGGAACCCAACTGATCGCGATTGGTTTGGTGGTCGGCGGCGGGCTGATCTGGTGGCTGCGGCCGGGAACGAAATCTACTCCCGCACCTGCGGTCACCACCACCCGCTAACTAGCCTTTCGAGGTTTCACCGTGGCTGGAGCACCGCATACTTCGTAACTGTGTATCCAATCGCTGCTCCCATAAACACATCCGACGGAAAATGCGAACTGGTTGTGATTCGCGAAAAGCTGATCGCTGCTGCAAAACCATACGCAAGAACAGGAACCCATCTGTGATTGCGATATCGGCTGGCGACGACCGTGGCTACGGAAAAAACTCCAGCCGCATGCCCGGAAGGAAACGAACTTCCCTTGAACGGCGACTGCCCTCCTGCAAAAAACGTGTCCTCGAACGATCCATTCACAGGTATGTCGCTCGGCCGCTTCCTGCGTGTGACGGCTTTCATCGCCAGGTCCACGACGGCCGCATCCGCATAGGCCTCCCCGGCCAGGATCGCCGTCTGAACTTGATAGTCATCCTTGCGCTCATAGCCGGCAATGAGCAGCCCCGCTGGCACGGCGATTACCTCCGCCGACGTGAGGTACGAATTGAATGTGTCATTGACGTCGTCGAGTTGCCCCTGATGATTGCGGAAATAGGGCGCAGTGTACTTGTCCGTCGCAATCAATACGGCGGTCCCGCCCACGATAGCAAGCGTAGGTACCAGGTGCTTGCCTTTTGCCAGTTGAAGCGGAAACGTCCAAATCGCTTTTTGGTCGTGGAGAAAGTCTTTCGGCAGCGAACCCCATGAGACTTTGCGGTCCGACGCCGGATCTCCGCCATGGTGCGGGTGAAACTCGACCTCCGAAGGTGCATCCGGCAGGTCAGAGCCTTGTATTTGAGCGGAGGCTGAATCCAGGCCTCCAAAGCCGATACAGATTGCGAAACAGACCACCCACCGCTTGTATTTGCCAACCATCGGGCAGCTTTGATGCAGTTTTTCGCGTCAGGGAAGCCGTCTGGCGACCTCGGATGTGGCCCCTCCCGAGAAAACTGTAGTATCGTCCAACCGGATGGCTGAAGTTCCCCAGACCTCACTGTCAGTACGCGAAGAGGATGCCGGAAAGCGTCTGGATCAGGCGCTTACGAGCCTGTTAAGTGTAAGCCGCGCGCGCGTTCAGGAACTGATCTCGCAAGAAAAGGTGCTCGTGAATGATGCTCCGGCGAGAGCATCCCTGAAGCTCCATGGCAACGAGCAGGTCAGAATCCTGGCGCCCGCTGAACGCCCTCCCTTACACGCAACCCCAGAAGAAATCCCTCTTGAAATTTTGTACGAAGACGACGACCTCGCCGTCGTCAACAAGCCGGCTGGAATGATGGTCCACGCCGGAGCCGGAGCCACCGAAGACGCTCGCAACCGTGGCAC
>DATJWZ010000026.1:0-1807 GCA_035500795.1 Candidatus Eiseniibacteriota bacterium
TTGCAATCCTTGGATGTGCGATTTTTGGAGTTCTGTTTATGAGCCGTGGAGCAAACGCCGCAGCAAAGATGCCGATTCCGGTGGCGAATGTGGACCAACCAGTGGCTTCCACATCAACCAAAGAGACAGCGGTGTTTGCCGGCGGTTGTTTTTGGGGGACGCAGGCAGTCTTTGAACGCGTGAAGGGGGTCATCCATACGACGGCTGGATACGCCGGCGGATCCGCAGCAACCGCAACCTATGACCAGGTTACGACGGAAACGACCGCGCATGCCGAATCGGTTGAAGTGATTTACGATCCATCGAAAATTACCTACGGACAGTTGTTGCGCATCTTCTTTTCGGTGGCCCACGATCCAACGCAACTCAACCGGCAGGGGAATGACGTAGGCACTTCCTATCGGTCGGCGATCTTCTACTCCAACGACGACCAGAAGCGGGTTGCGAATGCTTATATCTCGCAACTTGACGACGCGAAAGTGTTCTCAGGAAAGATCGTGACTGAGGTTACGCCCTTGAAGGGTTTCTACCGCGCCGAAGACTATCACCAGGATTACGCGCTGCACAACCCGGGAAATCCGTACATTCAGGTGTGTGATCGTCCAAAGATCGAAGCGTTGAAACAGCAGTTTCCTGATCTGTTTGTGGATTATCAGGGACAACGCTAGGGGAACAATGGGCCAACGGAGACCTTTGCCTCTACCTCAGATTTTCTCCATTGCGAACTGAGGACAGTCGGAAGCATCACTCACACCGTCTTGATCTCACAATAGTCGTGTCAAACGTTATCTTTCAAGGGTTTCGCGCTGAGCTCGCGGAAGGAGGATTCCGAGCCCGAAAAGATCAAGACCTCGATCCGCTACCAGGTGCACTGTTCTTGGTGCATCATCCGGAACAGCCTGACTGCATTGGCATTAGTGGCACAAGGCCTGTGCAAAACAAAGAAAATAAGTATATTGTAATCAGGTACATAGAAACAGAAGTTAAACCGATTTAACTCGCCGCTAGGCAGCCTTCAAAGGTCGACTCACCTGACCTTCGGAGAGGACCGGATCGTGTGAGCGCCGCGTCCGGTAGCGAAACCAAGTCTATTTCTCAGAGCGACCAGATTGTCACGAGACGATCGCGATTTCAAAGGGAACGAATTGCCTCGAATCGGCGTACTTCCATTCGAGAGAGGTGCGCGCATGAGGCGTTTTCTACTTTTGCTGATTCTCGTTGTTGCAGTATCTCTTCAGGCGCAGGATGTCAGGGTTGAAGAAGTCGGAAGGAGTCCGGTCGAGGCGAACTTTCCTGCGGGCGGCCAAATTCGTATGGGGCTTTGCCCGGGCGGAATCGAGGTCGTGGGCACGGACGATCACGTTGTGCGCGTCTCCTATCATCCTGAGCGCGATGACGTGAGGGTACGCATCAATGCGTCGGGCGATCGCGCCGACCTCAAGATGACTGGCTGTCCGCATAACAATTTCACCGTAAGGATTGAGGTTCCCAAATCGACTGGGCTTTATGTGCGGATGATGGCAGGGCAACTCGATGTCCGCGACGTCACTGGCGACAAGGATGTGGAACTCAGTTTCGGACAGCTCAATGTCGATCTTGGCAAACCGGAGCAGTACGGCCATGTCGATGCTTCGGTGAATACCGGCCAGGTGGAAGCCTCCGCTTTCAATATTTCCAAGGGCGGCCTGTTCCGATCGTTCGATCAGAGCGGCCCTGGGAAGTATCGGCTGCATGCGCATGTGGGAGCGGGGCAAGTCGAGTTGCGGTGATGTAGGGTTCTGTGCCCAAGAACCTGGAAGGCGCATGA
>DATJWZ010000027.1:0-9966 GCA_035500795.1 Candidatus Eiseniibacteriota bacterium
GCCCCGAGGCAACGGCAGTCTCGCAGTTTATCGTTCGGCTGACCCCGGCTACTTTGCGGCTTTGGGCATTCCTCTTTTGCGCGGCCGCACCTTCGGCGATAACCAGAAACTCGATCAAGTCAACGAAGTGGTCATCAGCGACTCCTTGGCCAAAAAATTCTTTCCCGGCGAAGATCCCATTGGCAAACACTTGCATTTAACGTACGGAAACAAGGTTCGCGTGATCGTGGGAATTGTCGGCGACACCCGGTCCGAAATCGGCGAGGCCCCGGAGCCAATGCAGTACCATCCACTTTTTGAGGGGGATGAAAACTCCGGCACACTAGCGATCCACTCCCGGCAGGACGTGAGCCAACTCGCACTTCCGGTGCAGCAGGTCATTCAAGGTCTGGATCGTGACCTGCCCGTCTCGGATGTGCTTACAATGAACCAACTGCTCGGTAAGTCGACGCTCGACCAAAGTTTTGACGCTACTCTAATCACCTCATTGGCTGTTCTCTCATTGTTGCTCGCGGCTGCGGGCCTTTTCGGCGTTCTGTCTTACATCGTGGCTCAACGCTCGGGTGAGATCGGGATCCGCATAGCGCTCGGCGCTCAACGAGAGCAGGTGCTGACGGAGACGCTGGCAGACGGACTGCGCCCGGCACTGATCGGTCTCCTGTTGGGACTGGCGGCAAGCGCCGCAACAACGCACTTTATCAAGTCCATCCTCTACGAAACCCAACCGCTCGATCCAGCGGTGTTCGCTGTCGTCTCAGCACTGCTGCTGGCCTCAGCTGCTCTGGCCTGTATGGTTCCTGCGTGGCGGGCATCTCGACTGGACCCAGTACGGGCCTTGAGGATGGAGTAAGAAGAATCTGGCCTCCAGCCCGAGCAACATCCTGCGCCCAACTTCTCCTTGACGCGGCCCTCCACGTTCTGTAACATTTGTGGAACAAGTTCGCTCTTCATTTTCGAGTGCGGAGCGGACCTGAATTTCATGCAGAGTGGCTGAGGGACGAGCCCTAAGACGCCACGGCAACCGATTCAGGATCATATATCCCGAATGTCTGGTGCCAACTCTCTCCTGGAAACAGGGAACATGGGATTCGGCAAGCGCGATGTATTTGCTTTCCGATAGCCTCTTTTCCTTTTCCTGGAAAAAGAGGCCATTTGCTTTTATGGCCACTTTTTCCGGCTCGTCCTCAGCTATTCGCTAGTTTTAGAAAGGCGAGTAGCACATGTCTCACTATGAACTGCGATGCCGCGAATGCGGACGGACTTGGGGAAACCAGCCCCGCTCAATCTGTGACGATTGTTTCTCCCCCCTGGAAATCGCCTACGACTACGACGCGCTAAAGGCGTCCATTAGCCGTGAGCGCATTTCGCAGCGGCCCGCAAACATGTGGCGCTACTCCGATCTGTTGCCCCTCCCCCAGGGCTATGAACCGCGGTTGCCGGTCGGCTTCACCCCCCTGTTCCAGGCTCCGCGGCTGGCGCAGAAGCTGACCGGGACGGCGGCCCGCAATCTCTACATCAAGAACGACGCCGTCTGCCTGCCGACGCTGAGTTTCAAAGATCGCGTCGTCGCCGTCGCGCTGGCCAACGCGCGCGAATTCGGCTTCGACACGGTTTCGTGCTCTTCGACCGGAAACCTCGCCAACGCCGTCGCCGCGCACGCCGCCCGCGAAGGCCTGAAAGCGTGGATCTTCATCCCGTCCGACCTCGAGCCCGCCAAGATTCTCGGCACCAATGTTTTCGGAGCGAAGGTCGTCCGCATCGCCGGAAATTACGATCAGGTCAACCGTCTCTGCTCGCAGATTGCCGACGAGCATCGCTGGGGATTCGTCAACGTCAACCTTCGTCCGTACTATGCGGAAGGATCAAAAACGGTCGGATTCGAAATCGCCGAACAACTCGGATGGCGCCTCCCCGACAACATTGTCTGCCCAATGGCCGGCGGCTCACTTATCACCAAAATCAAGAAGGCATTCGACGAACTGATCAAGCTGGGCTTGGTCGAACCGAAAGAAGTGAAATTCTTCGGCGCACAAGCCACAGGATGCTCGCCGATCTCTACCGCGGTGAAAACGGGAAGCTCCGAAATCGAGCCGCAGAAGCCAAACACAATCGCGCGTTCGCTAGCGATCGGTAATCCCGCCGATGGCCACTACGCAATCAAGACGATCAAAAATAGCGGCGGATGGAGCGAAGACGTCAGTGATCCCGAGGTCGTCGATTCGATTCGCCTGCTCGCCGAGAGCGAAGGCATTTTCACTGAAACCGCTGGCGGCGTGACAGTCGGCTGTGCAGCCAAGCTCTTTCGCCAGGACCGTATCCTGCCCGAGGAGACAACAGTTCTCTGCGTTACCGGCAACGGCCTTAAGACGACCGACGTGCTCGCAGGCGTCTACAAGACCGAGCGCCCGATTGCGCCGAAGCTCACCGAGTTCGAAGCGTATCTGCAGCAGACGCTCGACGTGGACCAGGTCCCCGAAGTCGTAGCGGCCGCAGAGCACGTCGAGGCCATAGGAGCATAAGATGCCCATCACCGTACAAATCCCCACCGCCCTACGCCGTCACACCGACGGCGTAGCGTCTCTTAATTGCTCTGCCGCAAATCTGAACGAACTTTTTTCGGCTCTCGATGAAAAATTCCCCGACCTCAAGCCACACCTGCGCGACGACAAAGGCCAGATCCGCCGCTTCCTAAATATCTATGTGAACGAGGAAGACATTCGTTTTCTGGGCGGCCCGTCGTACGCCTTCCAGGAAGGTGACGAAGTCCTGCTCGTGCCCTCCATTGCCGGCGGTTCCGATTAGCGAATTTCGGAACTGCCCCTAACCTTCAACGGCGTGAGTCCGTAACAAAAACGCAACCAAACAATTTCGCTCACAATTCACTTTTTGTAGTAAGTGTTCGACCTTGTAAAATCTCACACCCTCCGCACATTTCTCGCTATCCCTCTCGCTGCTTTCCCGTCTGACTCGCAATGTTGTCACGCACGCAACGCTGAATGTTGCACACGAACGTGATAACGGACCGGAGGCTCCTATGACGGGTCGCCTGTTGGTTCTGTCGCTACTTCTTGCAACACTCGCTTCGGCGCAAATGGATCGCGGCATGCAATCTGCCGGCCGCATTCGGATCCGGATCACCCTGCCGGACCGCGCTCCCTGTACAGCTTCGACTCACGTAGCCCTAATTGGCAACATGGGATTCTCTCTCGCAGAAAGTTCCACGAACGGAGAATGCATCGCCACCTTTTTCGACGTACCTGCCGGCAAGTATCGTGTCGCACTCAGCGGTGATGTCGTAAACACGGACAACGGCGAAATCGAAATCGCTGGCTTGCAGGACGTCGAGGTGCGAGCACGACGCACCGCCGATCAGGCGAATACTTTCCCCGGATCGTCCACCTTCGTCTCGGTTAGCGACCTCCACGTCCCAGCGTCCGCCGCCAAAGAATTCGGAAAAGCAAATCAGATGATCGCGCACGAGCAATGGTCCAAAGCCGCAGACCGTCTCCACAAGGCCGTGAATCTCTATCCCTCGTACGCCGCTGCCTATAACAACCTGGGCGCCGTTTATTCGCGGATGGGAGACCTCGCCCAGGCGCAGTCAGCCTTCAAAGAGGCAATTGCCTTGGACGATCACTTGGCGGCGGCTTATGTCAATCTCGCCCGCCTCGATCTCACGGAAAAGAACTTCGCCGATGCCGAGTCACTCTTGAAAAAAGAATCCAGTCTCTCTGCTCCCAACGGCGACGAACTCAACCTGCTCGCCTATGCCGAAATGATGAATCAGCATCTGGATCAGGCCATCGAGACCAGCCGCCATGCACATGCAGATCAGCTCCAGCATCACGCATTCCTGCATCTGATCGCCGCGCATGTGTATGAGCAAGAATCAAGGATCACAGACTCAGTCGCGGAACTGCAGGCCTACTTGCGAGAGGAGCCCGCCACAGCCCGCGCCGAGGAAGTTAGGAAGGCAATCGCGACTCTTCAGGCAAAGGATTCTACGGCACGCCATTCTTGTGAAAGCTGTTAATTCGTGGGTTCCGCCGACACCTGCCCCGTCGATTGATGCAGCTCTTTCGCGCGATCGATCACCCATTGCGGAAACTTCGGCGCGCCTTGTGGGATCTTCCCTTGCGAAATCGCCCAATGATCCAGCCATCCCGTGCCTTCTTCCCCGACGTAAGTATCGGGCAAGCTATAAGCCGGATCGCCCAGGGCGTCTTCCAGTGTGATGAATCGGTATCCGCGCTTGCGCAACACATCCATCAACTCCCCGATGTGCTCCGCCTCCAGATTGCTGGCATGCAGCAACAGGATTTGCTTCGGTTCATATCCCAGCAGTTTCACTGATTGCTGCTCTTCATAGGCAAATACCGTATCGTGATACGACAGGTACTCGTTCACAATCTTCTTCTGAAGGTCCGCATCATTCCGGGCCTTCGCATCTTCATAAAGGCCGGCAAACATCCAGTCCCACCCGTCCAGAGTGATCGGAGCAATCCTGTACCCGCGCTGCGTCAAAAAAGCTTCCGCCTCCCGCCTCGTCTGCAAATCGCGCCCGGTGTCCAGATACGGATGCCGAAAATATCGCAGCTTCATCTTGTGTTGCGCCATGAGCATGCTGGTCACAGTCTCGCCGCGGATGATGTCTTCCTCCCAAGCCTTGAGTCCAACTTGATTTAAAGAGGAATGCGAATATGTGTGATTGCCCAACTCAAAGCCGTAATCCACCCACATCTGCAGCGCCTTAATGCGTTCATCCACCTGGCCGGGTTTGTATAGCTTTTTTTCATTCACAAATCCAACGACGGGGATCTCCTGATCGCGCAGCGTACCAAGCAACTTCGCCGTGAGCGCCGTGATGTCAGCGGCCGGGAGCTTATCTGCCATGCCCGACGGCAAATCGTCAATCGTGACGGCCACCTGCCGGTCAAGTTTCGCCGCCTGCGAAAAAGAGAAGACGCAACCAACCAGAAAAATGCCGACCAACAACAACGTAGCTCGTTTCATGCCCACCTCGAAAATTTCTGACGTAGAAAACTAGAAACTGGGATGCCCCATATCTCGCTGCCTTTGCGGGACATGGGATCTCATACTCAAACGGGAACCCGCCATTAAATCACGAGAATTCCACACCGCCGCCATCTTCCGACAGATTTTTTCCATCCAATGAAACCGATGCCTACTCGCCCACGCCCGACCGGATCCGTCCACATCGGGACCTCCGGATGGCATTACAAGCACTGGGTCGGCCCATTCTATCCCCCCAAGATGCCGCCCTCGGAAATGCTGCGCTTCTATCTCAAGCGTTTCGATACCGTCGAGATCAACAACAGTTTCTACCGCCTGCCTGCCGCCACTGCAATCGAAGGATGGTGCCGGCAGACGCCCCCCAACTTCTGCTTCGCCGTCAAAGCTAGCCGCTACATCACACACAACCGCAAACTGAACGATCCCGTGAACACGGTCGAGAAGTTCACGTCCGTAATCGAAAAACTCCGCCAACGTCTCGGTCCGATCCTCTTTCAACTGCCGCCCCACTGGAAGCTGAATCTCGAACGTCTGGAGCAGTTCCTCGAAGGGCTGCCGAAACATCATCGCTATGTCTTCGAATTCCGCAACCCGACCTGGAATGTTTCTGAGGTCTACGAGCTCCTGAACCGCTACAACGCAGCGTATTGCGTGTACGAACTAGCTGGCTTCCAATCTCCCATTCAGATCACCGCCGATTTCGCGTACGTGCGCCTTCATGGCCCAGGAGCTAACAAGTATCAGGGACACTACACCGAGCAGACATTGCGCACCTGGGCCGCTCGAATCGAAGCCTGGCGCAACGAACTAAAACACATCTTCGTCTACTTCGATAACGACCAGGCAGCCTACGCTCCAAAAAATGCACTGGAACTCAAGCGATTACTAGAAGGTAAGCCCTCAGCCACGACAGCAAGTACGACAGCCTAAATGGAAACACCGGCGACCGAAGACCAACGACCGACGATTGCGTACTGAGTCGTTGGTTTAACTCAACACGCGATGCACAATCTCGCAGTTTTCCCGCACTTCATCCTTCCCGCGCGGAAACATTCCCACCAACACACCATCATTCGGCTTGATGCTGGCAAAAGCCGTCTCGAACGCCTGTTCCACTCCCCAATCGTCAACGCGCCCGGCAGCAAGAATCTTGAATGCAAAGCAAGGCTTTGCAGTCTGCCGTATCACGCTATACATCCGCGGGGGGTCGCTCTGCAGATAAATCTCATGCGGCATCTCCGTGATCTCGCCATTCAAGACCTTCTTCCATTCATCCACCGTACGCGTCCGGTTGTAAACGCAGCCCGCATAGAAATCGACGTCCCAGCCCTCTGATTCGACCTGCGCGATCACCTCCGGCTTGTGCGTCCCCACGCCCACAATGATCCCCATGTCGCGCACAACCTTGCACCACTCGCGCACTTCATTCATTTTCCCCGCGCGGAATGCCTGATCCACGACTTCTCCTTGCCGGAACATTGCCAGCGGCTTTAGCGTCTTCGCCTGCTCAACGGTTGTTGGAGTGTCATGCAGAACCTGCATGATGAGCTGCATCTGTCCGCCTTCCGCCACAAATCGTAGCCAGTCCTGCGGCATCCGCTCAAGCGCAACATAGTTGAACGCATTGATCCCGAATCGTGTTGCCTGATGCATCACCGCGCACACCCGGTCCGCCGTGTACCAATCCTTCATTGCGCCGGAGTAATTGTTGTTGTAATGCGAATACCCGCAGAACGGATTCACTCCGAGCACCATCCGGCTGATCTCGGTGTGAAAGAACTTCATCTTCGGAACCTGGATCTCCGAAGCCGCCTTCGGAGTGGCGATGTGCGTCAAGGGCTCAGTCGCGCGGGGAGATGCGTGGGCGTCCAGTCCAGATCGAGCTGACAACGCCGCGGCCACCACAGCACTGGATTGAAGGAAGCTTCTTCTCGTCGGCATCGTGCAGCACCTCCGGAGTAAGTCAGCCTGAAATCCGACGGAGGGTGTCTTCGGCCCGCTCGTCGGGATAGACCAATCAGATTCCGAGTGTGTGCCGCGTGTATGTGACGGATATCACACGAAGCAAAGGAAAGGGTATCGCGAGCGGTACGGCATCAACTCTTTTGCTTGCGTTTCTGCTGCGCTACCTTCGCAGCCTGTTTCCCCAGTGCAGTGCGTACCGACTTCGGCAAGTGGGCGATCGTTCGTTTCCTTTTCGCGGCCGCTGCTGCTTTCTTTATGTTTCGCCTCGCCGCGTTCCGTTGTTGCGTGGTGGCCATTGAACCTCCAGAATGCCCAATAGATGCCGCGCACAGCACGCTGGTTGGCGGCCTTAACTTCGTGGAACGAATATCATTACATCTCCGCCCGCCAAGCTAGCCGCGGAAATTCCAGTGCCTCTCGAATCCCGTTGCTGATGTATCTCGACGCCTGGCATCCGATATATTCCCCCAACGCCCGATAGCTTTCAAATTGGCATTCGTTAAACCACTGGTCCGCCGTCGTCTGATGCGGGAACGTCTTGTGCTGTTCGTAGTAACGCCAAACGTCGTCTGGTAAACGTCGATCCGCGGGATTGGTCGGCGTAGCTCCTCTCATGGGCATGCTTGACTTGACCAGAATCAGCGTCCCCACGTCGTTCCGGTTTTCCGGATCGTAGTAAATTTTCCCGACCACAAAATTCTTCGGACACTCGCGCGATCCACTCGCCGGCCTTATCGTGGCAAAATCAATCTCGATCCTTACTCCGAAATCCGTGCGCGCCTTCTCGATCAGGGCCAGCAGATCGCTGAATTCATAGTCTCCGTCTGCATCGCCATCGCCGGCCACGATCAGGCGGCAACGCCGGCGAATCAGTTCATACACGGCCAGATTCTCGAAATGCCCGCCGTCCGAGAGGTAGACATAATTTTTCTTCTGGTCGCTTTGCGCTATGAGCTCCGAGAACAAGTACATAAAACCCAACTCCGGCCCGGTGCTTGCCCACTGCTTTCCGTTTCGCGAATTGCCCATCCACCAGCCCAGCCGCACATCGAATAACGCCATAAAGAAAGCTGTCGCGGGACTGGTGTGATAACCCATGTTGGGACTGGCCGCTGCTCCCGAGATCGCCATCGCCGTGCCCAGCGTGAGTCCGCAATCGCATGGCAGCTTTCCGAAACTTGCCCGGGTTCGCCCTTGTTCGGTTTTGCAATAACTCGCCTCGAATCCATCACGGCGGCTGTACCGCAACTCATCTTCGCCCGGCGCCCCCAATTCATATCCGCAGTACAGCGGAGTGAACGCGAAGGATTTCGCCCTCCGCGTCGCATACCCGAGTTCTTCTCCGCCGGTGATATTCAACGCCGCATTCAGAATCGGATACGGCCCAGGATACCGATCATCCAGCGAGCACAAAGGCAGATCGTCGTCCGCGTCGAATCCGGTGAAGGGTTCGGGCTTACGAGCAGGATTCGATGCTCCCAGATAACACCGCACCAAGCGATTCCGGTAGAAATGATGGAGCGAGAAGTCGTTCACATCGACTCGCCAGGACAGCAGAAAGCCTGCCACCAAGAAGATGACAGCGATGATGAGCAGTCCACCTGCTGGCTGTGCGCTCAACACATTCCAGTACGTGTTCTGCAACGTTGCCCACTCATGGCCGTTGTTGAACTGCCACAAAGTGCGTGTCTCCTGGAAATCGAAAAACAGCCCGGTGGAGATCTGCACCCCGGTGCTCACGATCAGGATCAGCCCGAGCAGAAACACGTACGGTGCCACTTTCGCCAGTGCGTTCAACACGGCAGGGGTAGCCAGAGCATTCTTGATCTTGGCCCGCGGGCCGCTATCCGCAGATTCCTGCTCGGCCGCCTTCTTCACGAGGGGATCATTTAACTTCCCACTGGTCTTCGGGCTGTCAGCCGCCTTCAGGCCAAGAAAGTTATGAACGATCCAAAGCACCACAACGATGATCGATTTCCTTTGCAGTTCGAAGAGCACCCAACGCACGCCAAGTGGCGCAAAAACCGTGGTTGTCGCCATTAGCAGCCATCCAATGGTGATCAGCCCCAGATACCCGCCCAGCCGCGCCCACCACTCCCGCACCACATCCATCGACCCGCGTCCCACCAGCCCGATATGCAGCGTCCCGACCAGCAGCATGATGCTCATCAGGGCGCCGCTCCCGAACACCAGCACGACCCAATTTGTGCTGGTCCAGTCCGGCAAATTCGTGAGTAGCATCATGTACCCCTTGAACAGTGCTCCACCGGCTGCCCCGGCCACCGGAGAAAAAACGATCAGGGCTTTCAGCGAGATCTTCTGTGGCACTGGCTTGCCCCGTCGCGCGTGCCGTTTCCTCCGAAACTGTCCCATGAGCGCGACGAATCCCCATATGACCAGGTAGAAGAGCAACCCTCCTCCGGCCCAATAGGCCAGAGGAATGACCGCGAAGTCCGTCCTCTCCCACAAACCGGAGTTCAACAGTACGCATGCCACCACGAACGGCAGCATGACCGTGATCGTGATCTTGGTCCGCTTAAACCATGTATCGAGGATCTTGCGTTCCGATGACTCGGCGACAACATTGATCGCCATTGATATGCACGCTGCACCAAGAATGCTTGCCCCTACGACGAGCATCCAGATGCCGTGCTCATCTTCGGTAGCCCGAATCAGTTTCAGAAGAATGCTCTGACACAGCACGAGCAGCGCGACAAAAATCGTCCCAAAGATGGTCTGGTTGAGAAAAGAATTCCGCATCCATGTGCCGAGCATGGCCCACGTATCGCCGGAGATCAGGCCCGTGTGCGGTGTCAGGTAGTTGCTATACAGGCGCAGCCAGTGCAACACCGGAGGCTCGCTGCGCTGGTCAGGATCGTAACGCCCCGGACTCAACGCTTTCTCGACACCGGAGAATTCATTTTGTGCCCACTCGTCCTTTGTGGGATCGGTATAGCGCTTCGTGAA
>DATJWZ010000028.1:0-2030 GCA_035500795.1 Candidatus Eiseniibacteriota bacterium
AGCTTTTTTGCTTGTTCCTGCGTTTGGCCAGATGAAAGCCGATTACCAGCTCGGCACGATCACGGAGGTCGTGGCCAGAACGAACGGCTCCCCCGAAGATTCTGTCACCAGCTACGACATTTCGCTCCGGGTTGGCAGCACTCTTTATGTGGTCCTGTACACGCCGCCCCTTGGCGCGGGGACGCCGCAATACGCAGCAGGAAGAGAGTTACTGGTCAAAGTTGGAGAGAAGACCATCCGCTTTAATGACATGCTCGGTGAGAGCCGAGAAGTGCCGATTGAAAGCAGCTCTCCGCTTGAACCCGTTGGCGAGTCCATCGAAGCAGATCCACCCCAAGCGCCAGTGAAAGCCACTCTGGTGATCGGAGCAACTGGCGTCAAAGATAACAGCAATGGCAGCTTAACTCTCGAAAAGGGGAATTTGCACTTCGTTCATGCAAAGGACACCGTAGACATTCCGGCGCCTTCCATCACCGACCTCATCACCGGGAGCGACAGTCAGCGAGTGATCCGAGGAACAGCCGGTACTATTTCCATGTTCGGACCCTACGGATCGGGCAGATTTCTAAGCCTTTTTCGCTCCAAGCTGGACACACTGACGCTTCAATATCGCGACCCGGATGGTGGTCTTCACGGTTTGATCTTTACCATGTCAGTGGGCCGCGCGGAACTGCTTAAACGGCAACTCGTCGCACAGGGAGCGCACACCACGGTAGAAACTCAAAAATCTTCCGAGCAAGGGACATCGAAGGTGTCTGAAACTACGGAGCAAAAGCCATGAGGGATCTTGATCGAGCCACTATCCTTTTCTGTTTGATGACCCCACTATGTCTCACCGGAGTTGCCTTGCAAGCTCAAGAGAAGCCGATCGGGGTCGAGGTAGAGATGATCCAATCCGACGAAGTTAAGCTGCCAGCCGAATTCCGGGTGGCGCTTTACGAGAATCTGGTTCAGCAACTCCACAGGAAGGGGACATTCGAAAACGTTTATCGCGATGGCGACCGCAATGCTGTGGGCCGTCCGGACACGATTGTGCTGCACACCAACGTCAAGGGATTCAAGCAAGGCAGTGAGAGAACTCGCCAAGTCACCACAGTTGCTGGGGCGACCTCGATACATGTCCACTGCCGGTTCAGCGATACAGGGGGGCACACCCTGCTCGAACGAGATATAGAGGGCAAGGTCCACTTCTTCGGCGGCAACCTCAAAGCTACCTCCGACTTCGCGAAGAAGGCCGCCAGTGTTGCGCGGGGGATTACCATTCCAGCGCATCCAAAACCAGCTGATCGAGCGGCGACTCTCGATCAACCGGCGTCGGCGTCAATGCGCTGACTGTCAACGTTCTGGCGATTGTCAACGTTTCGACTGGCCTCACTCATTGAACGCCTACGGGGCTTCCGTGGGTCTCAAAGCGCTTGAGACCGAATGAGTCTTCACGCGTGACTGATTTGGCAATTTGGTTGCCATGGTGGTGTATGAGGTTTTGAAGATTGAGAATTGCGAGCAATTGCCTACTTGAGGAGCAAACGATGAAATTAAGTTACAAATTACGGATTTTGGTCATGCTCGCGGTGACAGGGTTGGCTGTTGGAGTGAGCGCTCAGGCAATTCCAGAACGGAGAGATCCAACCTTGGCTGCGTCCCTGGAGCCGTTGAGATCTGGCGTTACCGAAGAACACGTGTTCGCCGAAATGGCTTCGCATAACGAACTTCGAAGCGCCTCGCTGCTTGACTACACCGCCCTTCGAACTTATCAAGTCGTCGACCCAAAAGGAAAGGTTCACGCCGAGGAATCCGGGCGGATGGAATATCATGCCCCGGATAAGAAGGCCTTCGTCGTCACTTCCGAGAAGGGATCAGGGTTGATTCGACACCTGGCGCTTAGCCCACTGATCGCCAGCGAAATCGAAGCTGCCAGTGGGAAGCAGCATCACGATAGCTCCATCACTCCCGCGAACTATAGCTTGCATCTACTCGGTGAGCAACAAGTTGGCCCCTATCGTTGCTTCGTCGCGCAGGCCGACCCCAAG
>DATJWZ010000029.1:0-4298 GCA_035500795.1 Candidatus Eiseniibacteriota bacterium
GTCGCAAAACTCTCGAAATTTGGTGGCTAGGCTTGGGATCGCATCGGTCCTGGTACTCCTCGCGTGCTATCTGACGAACGCGCAGGATGTGAGAACCAACTACTTGCCGGGAACTGACTGGTCAAAATACCGCACCTACGCATGGGGGGACGAGGTGCAAGGTGTACCTAACCTAGGTGGGCGTCCCGACCAGATCCTCGACACGCAGGTCAAGCAGGCGATCGATTCACAGATGGCGACCAAGGGCTTTACGAAGCTGGCGGATGGCGGCAAACCCGATTTGCTCGTTGGATACCAGCTCATAATCGATCGCGAAAAGCAGATCAGCGGCTTCGGCGATAGTTGGGGAGGCTGGGGTGGTGGTGGGGGGCCGTGGGGCGGCGGTTTCGGCACCTTTTCAGCCGATACTTCAACCAATTACGTCGGAACGTTTGTCGTGGGTATGTATGACCCTGCTGCAAAGAAGCTCGTTTGGATCGGAGGTGCTCAGCACGACGTTGAACCCAGCAAGAAACCGGAGAAAAACCAGGAGAGGCTCAACAAGGGAGCGCAGAAACTCCTAAAGGATTTTCCTCCGCGACGCGGTAAATAGACTTGATCTCCGCCTCAGGGCGGCAAAAGGCAGCGGCGCAAGAGAACGGATATGCACGAGAACTTCTGATGAATACCAAGGAGATTTGCGGACTGATCATCGCATTAGGTATGGCAGTAAGTGCTGTACGAGCAGATTCTCTGGAATTGAAGAATGGAAGTCTGATCAAAGGGAGATTCATGGGTGGGAGCTAGACCAGCATCAGCTTTGGTGGGTTCGTCAGTGCAGAGCCATGATGTCGCTGACATCCGTTCGCTGCGCTATTCCCGAAGGTACGTGTCTGCATGGAAGCATTGATGGGGCTACGTCAACCCCGCCCTTGTTCCACAACGTTGAGCGGCACTTCTTCGAGCGGCGGTTGTCTCGAACCGAGCCGCCTCCGCGTACTGTGTGCCACAATGGTTTCCGATAGGGGGAGCAAGCTCAGCTAGGGGGAAGAGTGGAACGAATCACGCCCCGCTATGTGTTTGAGGCACGTATCCGAATAAGTGTCCAGCGAGCTTCCCAGAATCTCGCGATGGAGGGATGGGCTAGAGATATAAGCGAAACTGGTATAAGCGCCTTTGTTGCGCAAGGTCTGATCGTCGGGGAACGTGTAACGCTTGAAGTTCCTCTGGGTGCGTCCCAGTGGCACAGCATTCCTGCCAAGGTTGCCAGATGCATAGGAACGCAGTATGGATTCCAGTTTACCGCCTTAAGCCCCGTCCAGCGGGAGTTCATCCGATTAGCAGTAAGAGATCAACCAGAAACGGGTGCTTACGGACGCCCCGCCGATGCGAAGCTTCGCGAGCACCAACGCGAGGCGGAAACCAGACTATCAGCACAGGAACCGGAAACACCACATGCCGCCGACACCGCCTTCGCAGACCGCGCTCGGATGCTTATCAAGAGAGGGTACACACCGAAGGTTGCGGTGGAACTGGTTCTCCATGAAATGGAGTTCGAGCAAGGCAACAATTCGAGGGCTATGGAGAAGGTGCGTGCCGATGCAGAAGATTTTCTTACGAAAGCTCGCCGAGGACTCATTTGAAGTCCGAATTTGCTGCCTCAGGTTGGCGGTGCTCTTAATCGCAGTGGCTTAGGCTTCCTTCTTGATGAGTCTTGTTATCCAGATCAGGATGACCGCTCCTAGAATGGCCAATAGGATGCTTCAAATCATGCCGCCACTACCGAAACCGAGCAAGCCGACCACCCAACCACCGACGATCTCACTGACGATTCCGAGCAGAATATCGGCAATCACGCCGTATCCCCCGCCTTTTTCATGATCCTGCCAGCCGCCCACCCAGCTATCAAACCAACGACGATCCACCAGATCATCCCATGTGCCACGTGATCCTCCGTTCGCTTCATCGTCAAGACGAAGATGTCGTCCATGCTCTTTCATCATTTTGATTTTCGGAGCGTGGTCGATCATCTTCCATTCCTCCGCTTTGTGCAGCATTCGTCGCAATGTTCGCAAAGCGCAGTTGGCATTTGCTGCCGAGCCTGGAAACTTCAACTGCTCGGCGCAATCATACTGGCGAGAGGTTCCGAACCACGACTAACACGCACGAGCAGATAGCCTGCTTCGCCTCGTGGAGAGTCTCCAATCATAGCCACCATATTCCGAAGCGCATCGGCAATCTCTTTGAGGCTCGGCACCCCGACGTTGTAGAAATTCCGGTATCTCGCTCAAACAGTACCGCTGCTGTCAGCTCAAAGTGTTCTGCAAGTTTCTCGATCAGCTGTTGCCCAAACGGGGTGCTATTGTCGATCAGCAGCATTGCCCGGCTGAAGGCATATAGGCGTTCAAGATCTCTTTGTCGCTCAATTGCTTCCGACGCTCGTGCTTTCGCTTTCGCAGAGAGGCGGCTAGCAATCATTGCGGTCGCCAAGAAGCTCGACAGAGCTACCCAGTTCTGTGGATCGGCGATGGTGAATGTTCCCACGGGCGGCAGGAAGAAGAAATTGAAAGCGAGCGTAGCTAAAATTGAGGCAAACGCCGCCTCAAGGAATCCCCAGGCGCTTGCGATGATCAGGATTACCAACAGATAGGCAAACCCGACAGTCGTTGCGTTTACAGTCACTACCTTGTGGCCCACGAACGTGACCACAATTACTCCGCAGAGCGCGATCAGTACCCGTACGGAACGCCAACGAGCCACTCGTCTGTTCTCCCGGTCGTATTCTAGGTTATCTTTTCAGGGTTCCGCGCGGAAACGGTGCCGTTCCGAGTTGGGCTTCAACCTGGAGCGTTACGTTGCGGGAGCATGGCGGAATTCTCAGTACAACTCGGTTCAATTGAGGCGAGAAAAACGGAGGCTCTCTGGCTCCTAAGCGACGCCAGATGAAGTACTTGGATTTTGTCCTACCCTTGGTTCGGGACTAGCCGGTCTAAACTTCAATCCTTGTCTGCCGTGCTTTTCTGTCATAAGCGCTTGGGATTCGTGGCAATGTCGCCCGGGAGATTTCAAACCACGCGTCGCGGATGTGCCGTTGCTGTGTCGCTCGCGCATTCGGATCAGTTGCAAGTCCTAGATTTCTTGAATCGCGATATGAGTGACTTCCGTGCGGGCTGGTTGCCGGCAAGTCATTGACGATAGTGGCGATTGTAGTCGAAAACGCCCTCAGGCCGTCTAACGGCCGATCAGCCGCACAACTCGGAACGCCCGCTTGAAACCCTATCCTTATTAATATGCTGTGTGCCGGATCGTCCAGTTTGATGTTTGACCTCTTTCCGATTTACCCCCCCTTAGCCAGCAATCAGAGTTCAAGGGGAAAGCGGTCACCTTCGGGAACAAGCAAGAAGTCCTCTCCCTTGCTTTGTCTTCAAATGATACAATGCTTACAACAGTTACAGTTAGGAGGATCGATGAAACCAGCACGTTCGATGGTACTCAGCATGCGCCTGCCGGTGGAGAGTGGGAAACGTTTGAAACGAATCGCGAATCGGCATGGCTGGACACCGAGTGATGCCAGCGCTCGCTTGGTGGAAGAGGGCTTAAGGAGGTCGGAATTTGCCTTCTTGGATTTTCGGGATTCACCGGCAGGCCGACAGGCCTATATCCAAGGAAGCACCCTGGCGATATGGGAAGTCATGTTGCTGCTTCGCAGCTACAAGGGAGAGGTCAAGGACGTCGCCAAACACCTGAATTGGCCGGAAGCGAAGGTTCGAGCCGCCCTTAACTACTCGGAGGCATTCCCCGAAGAGGTGAACGAGGCAATAGCAGAGAATGATTCAACCGATTTCGACAGACTGAAGCGCATGCTTCCGCAAGCGTTTGACTTTGCCGCCAGAAAGATCAAGCGGGTCTGACATGCTCAAACTGCTTCTCGACGAGCACATTTCCCCGGAGGTAGCGAGCGGCATTCAACGTCGGAATCGATCGCTGGTCATCCACTCCATGGCGCAGTGGGAAGGTGGAAACTTTCTTGGGAAGGAAGATTCTGTCTGCTTGTTAGAAGCGGCGAAGCAGCGGTTGACCCTGGTCACTTATGATCGCAGGACGATTCCTCCACTACTAAAGCTCTGGGCTGAGGAAGAGCGATCCCATGGCGGTGTGATCTTTGTCGATGAAAAGACAATTTCGCCGGCAGACATTGGAGGCCTCGTCCGGGCGGTAATTTCGCTGGCTGGCGAGGCCACCGAAATGGACTGGACCAACCAAGTGTACTTCTTGCGGAGCGGACGCTGATGCGTCCCTTGATCCCACAACACAAACTT
>DATJWZ010000030.1:0-4147 GCA_035500795.1 Candidatus Eiseniibacteriota bacterium
ACTTGATCACGCTGCTGGGCTCGGGTTACCGCATCGAAGAGATGCACCTGGTCGACCTGTTCCCCCAGACGTTTCACCTGGAAACCGTCGTGCACCTGGTGCGCTGACAAAAGCAGACTCGCACGGCCCACCAGCGATTGCCGAGTATTCGATCATGATTTCGCCGCCGTCTTCGGCAGGACCTGCCACTTTTTTCTTCAAACCCGCGCGTCAGCCGACGCTTTGGGCGGCCGCGACTTATGGCCTGGGCATTCTCGCCGGCACCTATCAATGGCGGCCGAATTCCTGGTGGATTATTAGCGCAGTCGCCTTCATCGCTGCGGCGGCTTTTCTGCTCCAGAGGCGAGTGAAGCTCGGATGGGTTCTCGGATTTTTAGCTTTCTTACTTGTCGGCGCCTTGAACATCCAGCTTCGAAACAGCGGCACCCATCTCGACACCGGCATCCTTCCGTTCGCGAATCGGCAAGAGGTCATACTTGCGGCGCATGTCGTCCGAGATGGACGCATTCGGCAGGAAAACACGGAATCCGTTCAAACGGTCGATGTGGAGTCGGAAGAAATTCAAAGTGAGGACAACGAACGAGACAGTGTCCACTCACGAGTGCGGCTGAACATTTACGATGCACGGTCGCGATTGAGTGATTCGAACACAAAGGACAATGACGCGAAGATCTCTACGCCTCGCGTCTTCCGATACGGAGAACGCATCCGTTTGACTTGCCGGCTCAGGGCTCCGAAGAATTTTCGCAATCCGGGGGCTTTCGACTATCGGGAATATCTCGCGGACCGTGGCATCGCGGCGCTCGGCTCGGCGAAGCTGGACGATGTGGAATTGCTCTCGGGATTTGCGGGAAATCGCCTCGAGCTGTGGCGCAGCCGAATGCACCAAAGCGTCGTCGAAAAAGTGCATGAGATCTGGCCTGCACGCGAGGCGGCGCTCATCGACGCCATGGTGATCGGTGATGAAGCTTTCATCGACCGTGATACTCGCGTCGATTTCCAGAGGTCGGGCACGTATCACGTGCTCGTTGTTTCGGGAATGAACATCAGTATTCTGGCGTTTGTCGTCTTCTGGAGCTTGCGCAAACTTCGAATCGGGGAAATTCCGGCAACGCTGACGACAATTGGAATGTGCGTTGCATATGCGTGTATCACGGAAGTTGGAGCGCCGGTATGGCGCGCGGCCTTGATGTGCGCGGTGTACTTGAGCACGAGGCTGCTGTATCGCGATCGGGCTATGCTGAATGCGCTGGGAGCCGCGGCGCTTGCCTTGCTGATTTACGATCCGCGGCAGCTGTTCACGCCCAGTTTCCAGATGACTTTTGTATGCGTGCTGATCGTGGCGGGCATTGGGATTCCTTTTCTAGAGCGCACTTCCCAGCTGTATAAACTGGCGCTCGCGAATTGGGAATCGAACGACTTTGCCGCACAACTCCCGCCGCGCGTCTCACAGTTCCGGCTGGATCTGCAGATGATCTCATCGAGGATCGCGTTGTTCGTCAGGAGGGAGTGGGCGGAGGGCATGGTTCGCAGGACAGTTCGATTGTTTCTTACTGCAGCAGAACTGATTTTCATCTCCGCCGTGATGCAGATGGGCCTGGCCCTGCCTATGGCTTATTACTTTCATCGAGCTACAACAATCGGCTTGCCTGCAAATCTGGTTGTGGTTCCCGTGATCGAGCTGATGATGCCGGCTGCGGTGTTATCTCTGGCACTTGGATACTTTGGGCTGTGGGCTGCTCGAATTCCGGCGCTGCTTACGAGTATTGCGCTGGCGGGGATTACCGGAACTGTGCGCGGGCTGGGTGGGCTACGGTTGGCCGATTTGCGAGTCGCAATGCCCTCGAAATTCGTGATCGCTTTGGCCACGGCATCTTTGATGGTCGCGATATGGAGTTCTCGCAAGCGGATGATCGTGACTGCATCTGGTCTCGCAGCGCTCTTGCTTGCATCCGTCGCGCTGGCATTCTGGCAACCGAAACCGGAGATCCATGCGGGCATACTGGAAGTGACATCGATTGACGTCGGCGAAGGTGATGCGAGCCTGCTCGTGACGCCAGCGTGCCGCACGTTGCTGGTGGATGCCGGTGGACCGATCGGCCCAGGCGGGTCGCAGCTCGATTTCGGAGAAGATGTCGTTTCCCCTTACTTGTGGGCGCGCGGACTCTCTCATCTCGACGCAGTCGCGGTCACGCACGGACACTCGGACCACATTGGCGGCATGACTGCAGTTCTGAAAAACTTCCGGCCAAAGGAGCTGTGGATTGGCTTGCTGCCACCGAGCGCTGCACTCGAAAGTCTGATTGCAACCGCGCACGGCCTTGGAATACGCGTGGTGCAGCGTTGGGAAGGAGACGAATTCGAATTTGGTGGAACGCAGATCGAAGTGCTTTTCCCTCCACGCGGCTGGCCAGTCGGCGAAAAGCCCCGCAACAACGATTCCATGGTCCTAAGAATTACATATGGCGACTCATCAGTGCTGCTGGAGGGTGATGCGGAGAAGCAAGTCGAGCGCCGGATCGCAGCTTTGCATCATCCCAGAGCGAGTCTGCTGAAGGTTGGACATCACGGCAGCGCGAATGCGACAACGCCAGAGCTCGTCGACTCGGTGCGGCCAGCGTTCGCGATTATTTCTGTGGGATCGGGGAACTCGTTTGGTCTGCCAAGGATGGAGACCCTTGAAAAACTATCGCAGGCCGGTACGCGAGTGTATCGTACCGACCTCGATGGAATGGTCACTTTCTATCTGGATGGGCGGACCGTTACGCCTTCGATTCCGGATCTTCAGTAATTTCGATCTCGGCCGTCTCATCGTCATCGTCGGAGGAAGGCGACAATTCACGATGCTCCGCGATTACTCTTCGGGCGGCCTCGGCATCCTCCTGACGGACCAGAATGATCATTCCTCCGAGTCCAGGGAAGGTATCCTGCACCATGGAGGCCGCTGTGAGATCGCTGTCGATGCCGGCAGAGTCAAGCAGCCCTTTCACAATGATTGCCTCCGATTCCTGCTCGGAATCAAATACTTTCACCAGTTTTTCGTTGGGATCTGGCTGACGATTGATGCTTTCAGCGAGGTTTGATTCTGCCATCATGCCTCCCTATGGATTCGGCTGCTCGGCCGGAATCATTACCCGCTTAATTCTACTCGCAGTGCGACAAAGGCCGGGCAACAGTTCATTCAACTGATGCCAATTGCATATGACAGGTTGGAGGAAGCACTTGAGGTACTAACCCTAAACGGCACGTTCGGGCAGTTGCTTTCTTTTTTCTTTCAGGCAGAATGGCGCTAATGACGGCGCAACGGAGGGGTTCGGGGCGTCATCCAATCAGTGGGGCAAAGGGGAAACCATGAACATCTCGCAGCGAACCGGAAATGACGGCGGGTTCCCGCTCGGAGAGCAGGACCTAATTCGCGAACGCGAAGAGGAAGCCCGCAAGATCCGGCGTCTGCAAGTGGTTATCAATATGGTGATGTCTGTGATCGGTCAGGATCCGAACATGACCGTCGAGGAAGCCTCAGAACTAGCAGCTGGAGCCAAGCGCGCCGCCCTGGCGATGTTCCCCGACAAAGAACTGGCTTTTGATCTGATCTACAGGCCGCGCTTGCAGAGGCTAATCCGCGAGAGATTCCGGTTGCAGTAGGTGTTACTCATCGGCTACCGGATTTCGCAACGTTCCCACTCCCTCGACACTCACTTCCATTTGATCTCCAGCCACAACTGGACCTACGCCCGAGGGCGTGCCGGTCGGAATCAGATCTCCCGGATACAAAGTCATCGCTTGGGCAATATATCGGATGACAGTATCAAGGTTGAAGATGAAGTCGCGAGTGTTCCCATCCTGACGAACCTCTCCGTTGACCTTGGTTTGAACTCCGACTCCCGCCCAGGGATCGATTTCATCAGTGACGACCGGGCCGACCGGACAAAACGTATCGAAGCCCTTGGCCCGGGACCATTGCCCGTCAGTTTTCTGCAGGTCGCGGGCAGTAATATCGTTCACGCAGGTGTAGCCGAGAATGTACTGGCGGATGTCCCCCTCTGCAGGTGGCTGATAACAGGTCTTGCCGATGACCACCCCCAGTTCACCTTCATAGTCGACGCGCTGTGAGAGCTTGGGACGGCGCACTGTGGCTCCCGGCGAC
>DATJWZ010000031.1:0-66977 GCA_035500795.1 Candidatus Eiseniibacteriota bacterium
CCCAAGCCGACAACTCTACAAAATTTGAGGTCCAGCTTTCTGGCGTTGATCCGTTGGCGGCGGTGGGCGCACCGGTGCTGTCGGTGAAATCGTGGCAGCCTCCCGGAGTGGACGAAGTGAAGCCGCAGGTGGCGACCAATACGGACTGTCCAGGACCTCACGTCATCGAAGAATCGGGGAAACGGGTTCAGGAATTCGTGGATGACGTTGCGCGCTTTGCTGCTGTCGAGGATTTATTTCATCAATCACTCGATGCATACGGAATTCCGATTCGCACGGAAAATCGTAAGTACAACTACGTCGCATCCATTTCGGAGCCCGAGCCCGGTTTTATTGCGGTCGATGAATATCGTGCCGAAAAACTAACTACAGCAGGCTATCCCGATCAAATCGCGAGTACGGGTTTTGCGGCGCTTGCGCTAGTCTTTCATCCGCACATGCGGGACAACTTCGCCATGACGTGTGAGGGGCTGGGCGATTGGCGAGGCCAGGCGAGTTGGTTGGTTCACTTCAAGCAGCGCGACGACCGCCCCAGCCGGATGCAGAGCTATAACCTGGGAAACAAAACCTATGCTGTTGGACTCAAGGGCCGTGCCTGGATTACCGCGGATAAATTTCAAATTGTGCGCATTGAGGCCGATATGGTGAGTCCCATGCCTGAGATTCAACTATTGAGCGAGCATCAGGCGGTTGAGTACGGACCGGTACCATTTCCCAGCAAAAACACAACACTCTGGCTTCCCAAGAGCGCGGAGATTTATTTTGATTTCCGCAAGCACCGTTATTATCGGCGGCACAGCTTCGATCACTATATGCTGTATTCGGTCGATTCCGAGGAGAAGCGGAAAGAGCCTATCGGTGTTTCCTCTAGAGAGGTCAATTAGCCGTCGTTTTCCGATGTGACGTTCCCTGCCTTCCCCCCGAACTGCGCATTGCATGTCCGAGCGTCGCGAGACTGAGTACCCAGATTGGAATTGGGGAATGGTCATCCTGTTCGTAGTTAGTATCGCGGAATACGGACATAAGTCCGTACCCGGCTACTGCCCAGAGGTCAGAGCAGGAGCCGATTTCCTCTGAAGTACTTACAAGCGGAAAGACAGACCTACCGTGGGCATGGCGGTATGCGTAACCGAATTGGTGGCTAACCCGCCAAATCCGAAATCAGGCGCGCTGTACAACAGACCTCTATACTCTACGCGAAGTGCGATGGCTTTCTTGACAGCGTAATTCGCTCCCACACCGTAGATGAAGGCACTTTTGGCCTGGGAGCTTGCTCCCGCGAGGGAATTGAATTGATTTCCGTCGGGAGTGAACAGCAGCGCGCCGCCGCCAAGCAGGATGTACGGATTGATTCGTGAACTCGGGCGAGAAGGAAAATTCAGAATCATGGTTCCAGTGAACTGATGGATTCCTGACTGGATTCGAAAGTCGTCGGAAGCGAGCAGATACTTTTGCGTATTCTGGCTATATCCGTATGCTGCTTCGGCGGAGAGCCAGCGATTGAGATGATATCGATAAGTGCCGAGGAAGCCGCCACTTTCAGTGGCACTATGCACGCTTCCATTGCCGCTTGTACTCTGCGTGAACAAACCCGTGCCCTGGATACTGACTTCTGAGCGATTCTCCTGGGCTGACGCGGACAGCGAAAATAGCAGAATAGAGCTAGCCACAGACATTACGACCTTTTGCATCGCGAATGCTCCTTGGTCACGTTGCTGGCATGCGTTCTCTTGCTGCCAGTATTTGTCGTCCAGTCAACGCCTGCACACGCGGGCACACCAAAGCAGTGATGTCTTGCCTTGGTACGAGAATGTAGCGAAAGGACGATCGAGCCTTGGGATGCGACACAATCTAGCGATCGTTGCACGCCGAACTTAGAGTTTGGTAAACGAGGAGTAAAGTTTTCTTGTGCGATTAAGAAGGAACTGGTGGTGTCAAATAACCAGCGCAGGAATCGTAAAGCCGTACTCAACGCATTCGAGTGTAGACGGGAGGACCTCTTGTTTTCTTTCAACGCAATTGGATTCGTCCGGAGTCCCTACGAGAGTACGAAGCAAGTACCGAAAGGCCTCGGTGCGCAACATGAAGCAGAAGGCACGATTGAGATTCTTCCCGAGTTTGAACAAGGGCTGATGGACATCGAAGGGTTTTCCCACTTGATGGTTTTGTGGGTCTTTGATCGAAGTGAGGGCTACGAACTGGTTGGAAAGCCTCCATCCGACGACCGCCTCCACGGAGTATTTGCGACTCGGTCTCCGCGCCGTCCAAATCCGATTGGACTTACTACGGTCGAATTATTAAGCAGGGAAGGAAGACGTCTGCGCGTGCGTGGAATCGACATGCTCGACGGCACACCTATCCTCGATGTGAAACCGTATTTATCGAGTGTTCCGAGTGAAAAGTTGCGCCGCGGGTGGCTCGCGGAAGCTGAGGAGCGAACAAAGCGCTCATCCTGAATAGCCTCGACGCTGGTAGAACTGGAGCGACTGAATAGTTTTCCACAGCACAAGATATTTGGTACACCACACGGCGGAATGAGTTTTCCACACCCTCTAGCACAAAAGGCATTGACTGCCAACTCTATAGAACGATACGATTCGACGAAGTCACCAAAAAAGTTAATAACGGAGTGTGGGAATGGACCGGTCCGCCTTTCGCGGTTTGGTGAGTTGCGTGCTTGTGGTTCTGTTCCCGCTCGGTCTGTTTGCGGCCGATTTGAACCCAGCGATGCTCTATACCAATGGAGCTGCATGGGTCAATGGCTCGCATGTACCTCGTCCCAGCCTGGCGATCTTCAGTGGCGACCTACTGCAAACCCGGTACGACTCGTTGGTCGATATCAAGCAACCGGGCTCAACCGTTGCGGTGTTCGGAGACTCCCTCGTCAAATTCTTAGGAAACTCCGTCGAAGTCGATCATGGTGGCGTAAGTGTTTCGACAGCGAAGCAGTTGGCGACGACGGTTGGCGACATCAGAGTGACCCCAGCGTCGGAGGCTTGGACGGAGTTCACTGTCATTGATGTAGATGGGACAGTGAAAATTACGGCTAAGAAAGGCGAGCTGACCCTCAGCGACGGAACACAAACCGCAACGCTGGCTGAAGGACAACAAACTACACGCGACGATACGCCCGCGGATAATTCGGATAACAGCAAAGGCAAGAAGAAAAGTTCAAAGCAGCAGTCAGGGGCATCACCCGCAGCCAAGGGACCGCATCTGAATGCTCCGTTAGCGATAGGTCTCGCCGGGGGCGCAGTGATAGGGCTCACCACTTGGGTTCTATTGCAGAGCAGCAACCCGGCAAGTCCCTCGAAACCGAACTAAGAGGGCAATGCCCCTAGGTTGTGATTACCGAAACAACCAACAGCCACCCTCGCTATTCACGATAAAACAATCAGTGGAGCTCATCCTACTTCTGATGTGGGCAGGAGTTGCTCATCTTGCGTTTCAACCGGTACGCGCTTGCGAGAGCGCTGGAGTAGCGGTGGCGCGCTGGCGATCGCACAGAAAGCATAGAACAGGGCAGCATTGGCCGGAATCTGAAGGTTGAAATCAACTAGGCTGTGCACCAGAATCCCCAAAACTCCTAGAGCGCAGGCAATTGAGACCGCCCCGCTGACGTCGCTAGTCCATTTATGGGTCTTACGGCGAACCTGCCGAAAGACAATGAAGAGAAACCAAACCATCGTGGAAGAGCCGAGAATACCCATCTCCGCCAGGAGTTGCAGATAATCGTTATGTGCTTCGTTAACGAAGAAATTAGTGTAGAAGCTACGGAACTGAGGATACACGACGGGGAAGGTTCCTAGTCCCCATCCAAGCACTGGCCGGTGAGCAAACATCTTTAGGGCATCGCGATCGATGCTGAGTCGCATTCCACCCGAAATTTCGCCCTTTGTCTCAGTCGAGATGCTCGTGACCCGCGTCGTAAGCTCCTTCCCGCCGAGCCACGCCAGCAAACTAACGAGCACGATGATGAACGAGGCTGCCCCCAAGGCGATCCGAACTTGTTTTTTCTGACGGGAAAGCAGAACGCCAAGCGTTGCGAGTTCAACGAAGATCGCAAGCATGCCGCCACGGGAGCCAGAAAGGAAAATCGTCCCTACCATAACGGCGGCGCTTACGCCCGCGGCGATTCGGGTTTTCTCGTCTGCCAGATGCGACACAGCAATGACCATTGGGATAGGAACGAGCAACTCCATCAATCCGGCGTAGTGGTTATGATTGACGTAAGGTCCATAAATCCAACCTCCAAGTAGGGGTTGCCGCATCCAGTAGAGCTTGCCATTGGGGGCAACACCCTGCACGAGCGCGAACGCGGCGACGATAGCGCCATAGATGGAGAGGACCACCGCGATCTGGCGTGCCTCTGAAGCTCGAAGAAGAGTTTGGGTCACGAGAAAACAGATCAAGCCGTAAGCGCAATACAGCATTCCCTCCGAGATAGTGTCATGTCGATAGGCAGTAATGCGGAATGCGAGTTGCAAAAGAACCAAGGTGGCGAACGCAAGCATCGGGAGATAGGTCTGATTCCACAGAACATAAATTTCTTCCTCGATCCATTGCTTGGCGAGCCACAAGGCAGTAAGCAGGATGGCTCCAGTCTCAACGATAAAGATAGACCATGGTTCAACGGCTCCGAAGGCGAGTGGGCCGAACATGAGCAATCCAAAGCTGCCATATAGAACGACCCTGCCCAACTGCGCTGGGCGGGTTCGGGCCGACCGGTCTATTACCTCAGACTTGCTATGAACTTGCATGAACTCCAACCCTTGTTCTTCTTTAAGAAGGTTTTTGAGCCAGGTGGAAATCGCCGACCCAGAGCTTACCACGCATCGGACTCCCGGACGGGAGTCGCCGAATGTGAAGCATCACGAGCTTGCAGTCAGGTCCGGTCGTAAACTCACCCTCGGCAGATTTCCAGAAACCGGCGTCCTTCAATTCTTCGCTCTCGTAATAGACCGAGGAGGTATACATATCTTGAATCGTGAAATGTGGCCCCCCGGCGCCGTCTATTTGTCCGGTTTTGTAGTATGCCGTGAACTTATAAGTGGTATTCGATTGCACGGCGACAAGTTGATAAATACCGGCTTCCGATATACCCGGACCGTCGAAAGTGATCAGCAGCGAACGACGTCCGGAGTGGAAATCGCTGGGATCTAGCGTCAAGTTGACGCTCGACTGCTTGCGATATTGCCAGTCAAATCCAGCATTTAAAACTTTGAAATCGAAATTGCCATTCACGATGAGATTGGCAGATGAAGGCAAATATGAGGTAAGTCCAAATCGGGATGCGGTCTGTTGCCACGCGACCACAGCCGGTTCGACTTGTTTGTGTTGCAAAAGGTACTCGATGTACTCGTATGCATACCGCTGCTCGAACGCACCGTTCGTCTTCATCAGTGCGTCCCAGACTTTCATCGCGCCGAGAGTTTCTCCTTTGGATTCCAGAAGGGTCAGGAAACTGTTTAAGGTGTCGGACCGATCTGGGACGACGTCTCGTAACAATGCATCGACATCCGGCTGAATGCGCCAGCAAAACTGCAGGGCGGAACTTGCCAGGGAAGCATCACTCGCAACCACCACCCGAAACTCACTTAACGCTTTCTCGTTTTCGCCCTGCACGAGGTACAGATTGGCCGCCTCCCACGCGACGTCGGGTGTAGTGGAGTCAGCCTCTATGGCATGCTCAAGCGCGGAGGTTTGATTCGCGGTGTCCCCGAGTATTTGGTAGGAACTTGCCAGATCAAACCAGTATCGCGCGGAATGGGGGTTGAGTTGAGCCGCGGCTTTGTATTCCGCTACTGCTGAAGTAGGATCCCGAGATACGAGGTCGTAATACCTTCCGAGGTGGTCACGATATTCCGCATTGCCGCGGTCCAACCAGGCAGCTCTTTTGAGGCTCCCCAACTCGACACGTCGGCCAAACCATGTAGCCAGGAATTGAGTCGCTGCCAAGCCCATATAGCAAAAGGCTAGAAGAGCGGCAATTACCACGACCGATGCCCTTCGCGAGGGCGTGTTGAACGGGATCCTCATGGCAGGATGGAAGATTTCTACGCACTGCTAGAAGACGGGGTGTCTTCGACATCCGCGTCTTTTTCTGGCTCATGGCCGGATTCGGACGAATCCTCGCGGTAATAACGAGCGTATTTGCCCTGATATTCGTAATAGTAGTAGTAATCGGGAGATCTGAGATCGACTGCGTTCAGCAAGACTCCGACCATTTTTGCGTTCACTTGCATAAGAACATCGCGCGAACGACGCAGGGCCTGCTTCGTGGTTTGTCCCGAGCGAATGACAAGCACCACCGCATCGGCTCTTGGCGAAAGCACCACCGCATCCGTGACCGATAAGCAAGGCGGAGTGTCGATTACGATGTGGTCATACTGTTCGCGCAGTTCGTTCAGTACATCGCGCATGTTGGCGGAAGCCAGCAATTCGGCCGGGTTGGGCGGAGGCGTTCCGGCTGCCAATACAAAGAGATTGGGAAGAATGGTGCTACGTGTAATCGCCTGATCCACAGTAGTGCTGCCGGTCAGGACATTGCTCAATCCACTGCGAGGCCCCATACCCAGCGTTTTATGAATGCTGGGACGACGCAAATCGGCGTCAATAAGGAGGACGCGAACACCTTTTTGGGCGAGCACCACAGCGGAGTTGATGCTGGTGGTGGTCTTGCCTTCCTGCGGCAGTGCGCTCGTGACCATGATGACTTTTGGAGGAGCGCCTAGACTGGAGAGCAACAGAGACGTCCGGAGGGCGCGGTAAGATTCCGCCATCTGAGACTGCGGGCGAACCTGCGTTACGAGTTCGACGGCTTCTTTAGAACTGGCAATCACCAGCCGCTTTGGATTCGTGCCTTCACGGGCCGACTTCGACCCGAGCGGGATCATGCCGAGAGAGGCGATACCGGAAATCATCTGCGCCTGCTCAGTGGTGCGAACGGTATTGTCGAGACCCTCAAGCAGGAAGGCCAAGCCAATCCCTGAGGCTAAGCCGAGCATAGCGGCGAAAAGGAGGTTGCGTGGAACGTTGGGCTCGATTGCTCCAGTGGGAGGACGGGCGCTATCGATTATGCGGAAGTTGTTCGACTTCAACCCAGCGGAAACGCCAGCCTCTTTGAGCTTTTGGAGCAAACCCTCGTAGAGTTGGCGATTCGTGTCAACGTCACGCTTGAGCAGGGTGTACTCGATGGCGCTCTCGTTGAGTTTATTCGCTTCCTGCTTCTGCTTTTCGAATGCCTCATGAAGCATGTTCTCGCGCTGCAACGCAGCCGAGTACTGGCCACGGACCTTGTTGATGGTCTTCTTCATCTCCGACTGAATTTGCGATTCGATTTCCTTGATTTGATTGTTGAGGACTAAGAGTTTCGGATAGGAAGGGCCGAATTGCGTGTTCAGATCCGCGGCCTGGATTTTCAGATCAGCTTCCTTCCCACGCAACGTGCCAAGCAACGGGGTCGCCGCTTGCGCGCTTTTGTCATCACCATCACCGGCTGCCGAAGCAACTGCCTCGGGATCCCCCGATTCGACCAAGCGATAGGCGGCTTCTTTGTCCATCCTTTCGCTCTCTGCCGCCGTGAGTTCCTTGTTGAGTTCGTCGAGCTTCTCCATCGTGATGTTCTGCTTTTCATCAGCGCCGAGAATCTCATGCTCCTTCTGATAGCGGACGAGCTTTTCCTGAGAGGTTTCAACCTTCATCTGAAGGTCGACTAACTGCTTGGAAAGCCAATCCGAAGCCTGCATCGTCGATTCAAAGCGAGCTTTGAAGTTGTTTTCGACGTAAGTCTGCATGAGCGTGTTGACCACATTCGCGGCCATCTGCGGGTCCGGGCTACGGTAGTGAACCTCGACGATGCGCGTGTTGGGACTGAGGTTCACGCGGAGGTTGCCTTTGAAGCTGCCGATCATCGATGAAGCACGCGCCGGGTCGCTTTGCAAAGGATCCGGACTGAGATCGAGTGAGGATGAAGGAGCAGGAGGCGCCTGATCCGCGATTTCAGGCCGGCGATCCAGGTTCAGTTCGCGGATCACTTGCAAAGCGAGCAGGTCACTCTGCAGAATTTTTACTTCTGTATCCAGCTCCGAGGGATCGTAGTAGTCGAGATTGAAAGTTGTCGAGCCCTGGAAGTTTAGAGAGGTGTCGGGCTTATTGATAGCAATCGTGCCACTCGCCTCGTAGACTGGCGTTGTCTTTAAAGTTGCAATTGCAACAACCGAGAAGATCGTCGCGAAGCAGCCAACAACGATCCACTTACGTTTGAAGAGGATCCGGAGATACTCGCCCACAGCGGACTCAGTGGAAGGGTGCTCGCGGTAGAATTTTGGAGAAAGAGCGTTTCCAAGATCGAGCACCTGAGGGGCTTGGATCTCGCGAAGCGTGCCGTTACTCAGCGGTGCCAGGGGCCCTGAATCCATGCCTGCTCCTCAACCGTTTTGTCCCTCGCAAGCCAACCGTACTTGCGCACTTCCGCTCGAATCCCGGGACGGAGAGGCTGGTCTATCGCACGCAGGGACGATCAAGCAAAAATGAATTGGGAGTTCGTCGGACATTCTAGCATTCGAAGGAAAAAATCGTGACGAAATTTTGATCGAGTTTGAGAGGAAGAATCTCAGCCAAAGTCCGCTATACTAGCGGGAAACACAACAGCCCGGAAGCCATCCTCCGTGACCTGCTAAGGACGGCGATTTGAAGATCAAGCATTGGCTCACCCTCGGAATTCGTGCGAGAAGAGGCATAAGGGATGAATTGGTCGGAACAGGCGGTACTAGTGACTGGCGGTACGGGGTCCTTCGGCAAGAAATTTACCGAGATAATGCTCAAGGACTATCGGCCAAAGCGTTTGGTGATCTTTAGCCGGGACGAATTGAAGCAACATGAGATGCGAGCGGGGGGCTTAACCCATTCAAGCCTGCGGTATTTCTTGGGGGATGTTCGCGATCAATCACGCCTAGAGCGGGCCTTCTCCGGAATTACTATCGTGGTTCACGCAGCTGCGCTGAAGCAGGTGCCGGCTTGTGAATACAACCCATTCGAAGCTGTGCAAACGAATGTGATTGGCGCGCGAAACGTCATCGACGCGGCGATCAACCAGGGAGTCCGGCAAACGCTCGCCATCAGCACAGACAAAGCGGTAAATCCGATCAACATCTACGGTGCAACGAAGCTGTGCGCCGAGAAGATGTTTGTACAGGCTAACGCATACGCAGGGGCGCAGGACTCGCGGTTCAGTTGCGCAAGGTATGGGAATGTTGTAGCGAGCCGCGGCAGCGTGATCCCCGTTTTCCAGGAGCAGAGACGAACGGGACGAATTACATTGACCGATCCGCGTATGACGCGATTCTGGCTTACGCTCGAACAGGGAGTCCGCTTTGTGATTTCCTCCATTGAGCAAATGCACGGTGGGGAGATCTTTGTCCCGAAGATTCCGAGCATGCGCTTGCTTGATCTGGCAGAAAGCATCGCACCAGGATGCCAGATCGAAACCGTCGGAATCCGACCGGGAGAAAAACTTCACGAGGTACTTGTCTCCGAGGATGAGGCCCGCAATACAGTAGAAATGGGCGATCGTTATGTAATTCAACCGTCTCATTCCTGGTGGCGTCGAGAGAATTGGAGCAGCGGAAAGCGGTTACCAGAAGCTTTCAGATATGCAAGCGACACCAATGACCGCTGGCTGACCAGCCACGAGTTGCATGCACTAATCTCCCCTGACGTCGTGAATGAGGCTGAGGCTGCCCAGATTTCAGCCTAAGCCAAAGGATGAAAACCACTCCGGCCAACTTGCGGACGCTCGCCATGCATGGAGGGGCACCCGTGCGGTCCAGCTTTCTGCCATACGGTAGACAATCGGTGGATGAGGGAGACATTCAGGCCGTCGTCGACGTTTTGCGTTCGGACTGGCTCACTACAGGTCCCAAAGTCGCGGAATTCGAAGAGGCGTTCGCATCGTATGTGGGAACTCGGTTCGCGGTCAGCTTCAGCTCCGGGACCGCAGCATTACACGCCGCAAGCTTCGCTGCTGGCCTCAAGCCTGGCGACGAAGCGATCACAACTCCGCTAACCTTCGCTGCAACTGCGAATTGTGTTCTGTATCAGGGAGCGACGCCAGTTTTTGCCGACGTTTCTGCCGATACTTTGAACGTGAACTCTTCGGAGATCGAAAGAAAACTCACCGCAAAGACGCGAGCGATTCTGCCGGTCGACTACGCGGGTCATCCCGCGGACCTGGGTCCTATTCTGAATATCGCTGAGCGGCATGGGCTGACTGTAATTGAAGATGCATGCCATGCGTTGGGGGCGGAATATCAGCACAAACGGATTGGCGGAATTGCGGATATGACCGTCTTCAGTTTTCATCCAGTGAAGCACATCACGACGGCTGAAGGCGGAATGGTCGCGACTAACAATCCGGAGTTTTCTGAGATACTGCGGCGTTTTCGCAACCATGGTATTTCGAGTAGCGCGCGAGATCGTCAGAGGGCAGGGCAGTGGTACTACGAGATGGTTTCACTCGGCTTCAATTACCGGCTGCCCGATGTACTTTGTGCATTGGGAATTCAGCAATTGAAGAGAATCGATACAAATCTTGCGCGACGGCGCGAAATTGCGGCGCAATATACAGCCGCATTTCGGGATATTCGCGGGATCGTGCCGCCCACCGCACGACCCGATGTCAGCCCGGCCTGGCACTTGTACCCGATTCTGCTAAATGTGCAGGAGTTGTCCGTCAATCGGGGAGAAGTCTTTCGTGCTCTGCGGGCCGAGAACATTGGGGTTAACGTCCACTACATTCCGGTGCACTTGCATCCGTACTATCGTGATCGTTTTGGATACCGCGGCGGAGAGTTCCCGGTCGCCGAGGATGCATATTCGCGTCTCCTCAGTTTGCCTATGTTTCATAACATGACGGAACAAGATGTGCTGGATGTAATCGCTGCGGTGAAGAAGGTAGTGGGAAGTTATGAGAGTGCGGCGGTGGAGGCAAGGTGAAAGTAGTTGCCATCGTTCAGGCACGAATGGGGAGTTCGCGGCTGCCCGGCAAGGTGCTGAAAAAGATATCCGGCCGGAGCATGTTGCATAGGGTCGTGAGCCGGTTGCGGGCTTCGCATCTGACTGACGATTTGATAGTCGCGACTACTACCCTTGCAAAGGACGACGCGATTGTCGAGGAATGTCAAGACTGCGGTGTGCCATCTTATCGAGGTGACGAGAATGACGTACTCGACCGCTACTTCCGCGCAGCGGAATCGACGAAAGCCGATATCGTAGTTCGAGTCACATCGGACTGTCCACTGATCGATCCGGAGATCACCGATAAGACCATCCGGGCCTTCTTGCGAGGACAGCCGGCATATGCCTCGAACACGTTAGTGCGCACGTACCCGCGCGGCCTCGATACCGAAGTGATTTCGCGAAACGCATTAACGCGCGCGTGGCAGGAAGCACGTCGGCCTTATGAACGCGAACACGTGACACCGTATATCATCGAACATCCCGCGGACTTCCAGCTTCTTTCTGTAACCGACGCCGAAGATTACAGCGCGCACCGGTGGACGGTAGATACGCCCGAAGACCTTGCCTTTGTCCGAGCGATTTACTCGCGGCACGAAGACGCGATGTTCTCATGGCGCGACGTCCTGAAATTGCTCGAAGCGGAACCCGAGTTAGCGGACTTGAATCGTTCCGTTGTACAGAAAGCGATGCACTGATTTCCATTTGCGGAGTTTTCGGTGGGCATAGGTACACTTCTGATTCGGGCAGATGCGAGTCCAGCGATTGGTACGGGCCATGTCATGCGCTGCATTGCCCTGGCACAAGCTTGGCAGGATGCCGGCGGACAGACTGTGTTTACCATGGCTCAGAGCACGGAGGCGATCCGGGCTCGAATTCGAGCTGAGTCGTTCGAAACTCTCCCGATATCATCTTCGGTCAGCACCTCGGATGACCTGCTGCAAACGATCGCTCTCTTACAGCAACAACACTGTGAGTGGATCGCCGTTGATGGCTATCAATTCGGAATGGATTATCAGAGCGGGCTGAAGGCAGCCGGATTCAAAGTTCTTTTCTTGGACGACTTCGGACATTCGCATCACTACTCGGCCGATATAGTGCTCAATCAGAACGTGTCAGCAACTCCGGCCCTCTACTCAAATCGTGGGGAATACACCCGGCTCATTCTCGGTCCCAGATATGCTTTGTTGCGTAGGGAATTTAGCATTTGGAGCAATTGGCAGCGCACATTTTCGCCGTCGTGCCGTCATCTGCTAGTTACGATGGGAGGCAGCGATGAAGAGAATGTCACCGCGACTGCGATTGAGGCGCTACATTTGGCCGGCATCCCAGAGCTTGAGGCAACTGTGATCGTTGGCGGCAGCAATCCCAATTTCGCGAAGCTGCAAAATCTAGTCGCTCGGAGCGGACGAAAGATAGTTGTAAGAAAGGACGTCTCCAACATCGCAGAGCTAATGGCGGGGGCCGATGTGGCGATTTCGGCAGCGGGCACTGCCTGTTGGGAACTCTGTCTGCTCGGTCTTCCCGCTTTGCTGATTGACGTAGCGGATAATCAGACTGCGCTGGCGGAGGAGCTCCAAAAGAGAGCTTGTGCCATACACGTCGGGAACAGAATGGTCAGACCTGAGACAATCGCGGAGAAGCTGAAATCTCTAATCGAATCGCTTGAAAGGCGGCAACTTCTATCGAAGGCGTCCCGGGAGTTGGTAGACGGAAGGGGCGCAATGCGGGTAGTGTCTGTGCTTTGTGGGCAGCGGCTCCTCCGGCTGCGGCCGGTCCGAAACGAGGACCGGCGATTATTGTGGGAGTGGGCGAATGATCCAGACGTTCGAGCCGCATCTTTTACGTCCGATCCGATTGAATGGGAAACTCACGTATCGTGGTTCGATGCGAAGATGGAAGACTCATGTGGCACGACTAAGATATGCCGAATGTTTATCGCTGAAGATGGGGAGGGGATAGCAGTAGGACAGATCAGGTTTGAACGTCGGGCGGACGCTGAATGGGACGTCGGCATCAGCTTAAGCAAAGACATGAGAGGGCGTGGATTCGCTAGTGAATTGATCGAAAGAGGCGTGCGGGAATTACGCAAACTCGATGTGGGTTCCCTGATTCACGCTTGTGTGAAGCCCGAGAACATAGCTTCCGTGAAGGCGTTCGAAGGAGCTTGTTTTGAGAACTGCGGAACGGAACAGATTCTCGGCCAGGCGGCAGTCCACTTGATTTATCGATGATTTCATAGTTGGAAACAGGCTGCTGGGTTGTTCGAGGGTTTGACCCTAGTTAATTTCAGCATGGCACCGCAAATTGAGATCGGAGATAGAGTCATAGGCTCGGGCAATCCGACGTATGTGATTGCAGAGATGTCGGCGAATCACGGACAGAGTTTCGATCAGGCGATTGCGATTGTGCGTGCCGCGAAGGATGCTGGTGCTGACGCGGTAAAGCTCCAAACCTATACGCCAGATACGATGACAATCGCCTGCGGCCGGGCGGATTTTCAAATTAAGGGGACCCTCTGGGAAGGGCGTAATCTACACGAGCTTTATCGCGAAGCGTACACGCCATGGGAATGGCAGCCGCGCCTGCGAGCGGCTGCGCTCGAGCTAGGAATTGAGTTGTTCTCCTCTCCGTTTGATTCAACTGCGATTGAATTCCTGGAGTCAATGAACGTACCAGCGTACAAGCTGGCATCGTTCGAGTTAGTCGATATTCCGTTGATCCAGAGAATGGCCAGAACAGGGAAGCCATTAATCATGTCGACGGGCATGGCGACTCTCGAGGAAATCGAGGAAGCGGTGCAGACCGCTCAAAAGGCAGGAGCGAAACAGATTGCGTTGCTGAAGTGTACCAGCGCCTATCCCGCCCCTGTTGATGAGATGAACTTACGAACCATTCCGGAATTGACCCGGCGCTTTGAAGTGCCTGTGGGACTCTCGGATCATTCTCTGGGAACGGCGGTCCCTGTCGCGGCTGTGGCTTTGGGCGCTTGCATTGTAGAGAAGCACATCACGTTGTCTCGTTCCAATCCTGGCCCGGACAGCACTTTCTCGCTGGAGCCAGAAGAGTTTAAAGAGACAGTCAATGCCATTCGCGTGGCCGAGAAGGCGCTCGGTGGCGTTCATTTCGGCTTCAGTTCACATGAGCAGAATAGCCGAGCATTCCGCCGCTCGCTATTCATTGTGGAGGATATGAAGTGCGGGGACGTTTTTAACAATGAAAACGTGCGCGCTATTCGTCCCGCGCACGGACTGCATACCCGCTATTTGTCGGAGATAATCGGGCGCCGAGCCAGTTGCGATGTCGAACGTGGGACACCATTGAGATGGGAAATGGTTGAGAAGCGATGAGGATCGTCAGCCCGCTGCTGAAAACATTGGTGTATCCCACCCTCTCCAGCATTGGGGCATTCCGAAGGACGTCGAACACCGGCCTCGCTATTGTTACGTATCACGGGATCATTCCCGCCGATTACAAACCTGTCGACGCAGCCTTTGACGGAAATCTCATCAGTGCCGAGATGCTTCGCCGTCAAATACGATTGCTCAAAGGAGAATACAAAATCGTTGCACCGGACGACGTTCTTGGATTTTTCAGGAGCGGAGAAGAATTACCTTCCAGATCTGTCCTTCTGACCTGTGACGACGGGCTGCTAAACTGTTTGACGGACATGCTGCCCGTGTTAAGAGAAGAGAACGTCAAATGCTTGTTCTTTGTGACAGGCGCATCTGCTAGAGAACTGCGCACGATGTTGTGGTATGAGGAACTGTTCTTGATTTTCCTGCGGGCTCCCTCGGGACCGATACGGGCACCGTCTCAAAAATTCCTCATTGCCGACAAGCTGGAAGGCAGGAAACAAAGGCGTGCCGTATGGTCCGACTGCGTACGTCGCCTGTCGCAGTTGGACTTTCAGAGCCGCGACAGCGTAATACGAGAGTTGCGCGTTCAGTTTGGTCAAAGCGAAAAACCAGTTGTCGATCTCGAAAACTCTGTGATGTGCCGCAGGTATGGTTTTATGACGCGAGATGAGTTGCTGGAATTGCAGTCAGCGGGCATGACAATCGGCGCTCACACGCTTAGTCATCCCATCTTGTCTCGTCAGGAGCCTGAGCGAGCGTATGAGGAGATTCTACAAAGCCGAGCGGTGCTTGAATCGGCGCTGGGTACCGAGGTTTGGGCTTTTGCATATCCGTTCGGAGATCCAGAGTCAATCAAGCCTCAAATTTCCAATTTTGCTGAGAAAGCCGGATATCGGACCGCCTTCCTCAATTACGGCGGAGGTTTGGGACGCAAATTGCCGGCATATGCTTTGCCGCGAATTCATGTGACTAGCACAATGACTCTGGGAGAGTTCGAAGCTCACATTTGCGGCTTCTATGCACAGCTTGCAGATTTTCGGAGTGGCTCTGGAATCGCAGAGTTTCTAAGTGGCAACGGGAAAACATGTAAGCCGAATTTTTAACCTGGATCCGAGAGCCGATTACTACTCTTACGTATTCACCAACCCAATAAACAAAGCAATCGCTTGCGAATCGCGATACTGGAAGAAATCCCGCGAGATCCTACATTGCAGCGCCAATGGAACGAACTGGTGCGGCGACTGCCCGATTCGCAGGTGTTCTACACCTTTGAATGGTCTCTGGCGGTATATAGAGCGTACAGCAATACGCTACAACCCTTGCTGTTTTTGGGTTATGACGAAGCGGACTCCCTCTGTGCTGTGGTTCCGTTGGCTCTCGATTCCGAGCGGATGCGAGCCTCCTTCCTCTGTGCTACGACAGGAGACTATTGCGACTTTCTCGCACCCATTGAGCACAAAAATGCGTTCGTCTCATCTGTCTTAGAGCATTTGCGGCAGAGAAATGTCCATGAAATCACACTCGCGAATTTGCCAGCCGATTCCACGACCGTAGCGGCGATCGAGAGAGTGTCTGTAACAACTGGTTATCACCGGTTTTCCCGAACTGCCTACACATGCTCTCAGGTACGATTGAGCTACATCGGACGCCGGCCCAATGACAATAAGCTCGCGCTACCAGGACGGAAGATGGTCCGCCGCTCCCTGAGCGCAATGGGGAAGGAATCGCCAGTCCGATTAGATCATGCGTGTGACTGGACTACTGTCGCTCCCCTACTTCCTGAGTTTGTCAAAACTCATATCCAACGTTTCGCGGCTATGAACCGGGTCAGTAATTTGGAGAAACCCGACCGCCAAATATTTCTCGCGGAGTTGGCACAACTATTGGCGAGTTCTGGCTGGTTCATTCTGACGCGAATGATGAGCGGTGAAAAAGTGCTTGCCTGGAATTATGGATTTCGATTTCAGGGCTCGTGGTTTTGGTACCAACCAACGTTCGCCAGGAACTTGGAACGCTTCTCACCCGGTTTTTGCTTGCTCTCAAAGTTGATCGAAGAGGCAGCCGAGGATCCCGAGTTGAAGATGGTCGACCTGGGTTTGGGCGAAGAAGACTACAAGGATCGGTTCGCTAACGAGAATCGACGGACGCTGTATGTAACCCTAACGCGATCACTAGCAAAACATATGAAGGAAATTCTGCGCTACGGAACTGCGGAAGTGATCAAAACCTCTCCGCCACTTGAGCGCTCCGCCCGAAAAGTTGTCTCGCGATTACGCGATCTGCGGACGAAGAAGCCGTAATCTTATTTCCCGGTCTCCAATGAAAGTGGTTACACTGACTCATCTAATCCCAGGTCGCGAATGATCGATCTCTTTGTGGGAAGCAGTTTAAGAGGAGGAGAGTAGCGATTGGGTGATTTCTCGATATCTGAGGAAATGCCGGATGAGCAAAGTCTTGCGGAAGGTGCTGCAAGTCCGGCTTTTTCTGGGCAGCATCCCAAAACGGCGGTAAACGCGAGTCAGGCTGACGAAAAAGTACGAGTGAGTTTCAAGACCGAGATGGGGCGCATCTCGCGTCAGTCAGGTATTGCATTTGCCGGAACTATCTTCACTGCTGTTGTCGGCTATGCATTCAAGATCTATTTGGCGCGTTTTCTCGGAGCGGATGCTCTTGGCCTTTATGCTTTGGGCATTACGATCATCAGTTTCGTGGGAATGGTGAACACGCTGGGCATTCCCCAATCAGCTCTTCGTTTTGTGGCTGAGTATTCCGCTTCCAGGAAAGTTTCGGAGTTAAGAGCGCTGTTGTGGAATGGTTCCTGGATTCTTCTCGCCACCAACCTACTGTTTGCGGGCGTCCTGCTGAAACTGGGACCCTGGATCGCAATTCGCTTCTATCACGCTCCGCAGCTTGTGCGCTATCTGCCTTTGTTTGCCGTCATTATGGTCATGTCTGCGCTCAACTTGTTTAGTGGCAATGTGCTGACGGGTTATAGGGAAGCGGGACGGCGAACCATCATTTCGAAGTTCATCTCCAGTCCAGCCACCATTGTTCCGACAGTGCTGCTGGTCACGTTGGGATATGGCCTGAAAGGGTATCTTATTGGCCAAGTGTGTAGTGCTTGTTGTGTTCTGGTGCTGTTGACTCAGTCGGTCTGGCGTCTGACTCCCCCCGAAGCGCGATCTGCTAACCTGAACCGCCTTGGGATAGGGCGCGACATCTGGTCATTTTCGGCGACAATGTTCGGCTTTGGGATGATGCAATTTTTCATGGTCCAGACAGATCGCGTTGCGCTCGGCGTTTATCGCGGTCCCCATGATGTCGGAATCTATGCGGTCGTGGCGTCGATCGTGGCTTACGAGACGATCTTCCTTCATTCAGTTAATCAGATTTTTGCCCCTGTCATTGCGGATATGCATACAAGGGGAGAACGTGAGGTGCTAAGCAGGTTGTTCCAGACGCTTACGAAGTGGATCTTGGGTCTCACCCTGCCGCTCGCGATTGTTGTTATATGCTATGCGCCCGCAATCATGCGGATATTTGGTCATGAGTTTGAATCAGGCTGGCCGGCGCTGGTGATTCTCACGTTGGGCCAGTTGGTCAATTGCGGCGTTGGCTCGGTCGGGTTTCTTCTGCTGATGTCGGGGCATGAAAGACGCTTGATTCGCGTGCAATCCTTGATGGCGATAGTGATGGTCTTGCTTTGCTTTGCGCTCGTGCCGCGTTGGGGCGCCGTGGGTGCCGCAACCGCGGCTGCGATTACGAATGTGGGAATGAATCTCTTGAATCTTTTACAAGTCCGCAGGGCCCTCAAGTTGTCGCCTTACAACTGGAGCTATTTGAAGTTAGCACCTTCTGTGGGAAGTGCGGGGCTGATTGTTTTTCTTCTCAGCAGGAGTTCGTTCTTAGCCAAGGAGCAATTAGCGAGAGCCATTTTGGCGATGGTACTTTCGTATTTTGTATTTTGTGTCGTTTCACTGTGGACGGGATTGGATACGGATGATCGCCTAATCACAGATGCAGTGGTATCGCGAGTGCGTGGTATGTTTTTAGGAAGCAAGGTGGCGGGCCGCTAAACATTGCAGGGCCCCAGTATTGGATTGGCATGAAGTGTGCTCCATCGCAGAGGTGCATATTTGCCTGAAATAAGGACAATACAGTTGCCGGGCGAGTTATGTACAGCAGCCGAGAAAAGATACGGCTCCTCTTTCGGCAGCCTCGAGGAACTACTCATATTCATTCTGGAAAATTTGACCAATGACGATACCCGAATGGCGGACCAAATTGAGCGACAGATGATTGAGGAGCGACTCCGAGATCTTGGTTATCTGTAACAAGACGCCACAGCTTTAGCTTTATCTGAATTTCACAAGAATATGAGTGTGCCGGCGCACACTAGAGAGATTCATCCCAAGGCCTATCATGATCCGAAGGTGCCGACCAAGTGAGTTGGGGTAGAGCAGCATTCCGAAGAATACGAGATCTGGTTCCGGTCTCTGGGTTCGTCTTCAATCGCCCAATTGTTATATTTCAGAGCGATGACTGGGGACGTGTTGGTCTAAGAGACAGGGAAGGATTCGAGCAGCTACAGGCGGCAGGCCTCGCGTTGGGAGATCGGCCCTACGACTTCTATACGCTCGAAACAGCTGACGACCTGGTGGCACTCGGCGCAACGCTCAAGAAGCATCGAGATTCCATGGGTTGCCATCCTTGCGTTGAGATGAATTTCATCCTGGGAAATTTGGATTTTGCAAGGATGGAAGCAGAACAGTGGCAGACGGTTCATATTCGACCGTTGGCGAATGGCCTTCCCAACGGTTGGGAACGGCCTGGATTGCTCGAGGCCTACCACTCAGGAATCGCCTATGGCGTCTTTCATGCCGCTCTACATGGAATGACCCATTTTTGCCAAAGAGCTGTACGGAGGAATCTGGAAGACGATGTACCTGCAAGGCTATTACGAACCCTCTGGAAAGCAGGCACTCCCTATATTCACTGGCGGATGCCTTGGATCGGCTACGAGTATTGGGACCCAGAAAATCCACCAGACGAACGTTTTTTGTCGCAACATGTGCAGCGGAAGTTAATCGGCGAGACCGTGGGTGCGTTTGCCAAGATGTTTGCGACGCTTCCAACCTCAGCGTGCGCGCCAGGATATCGGTCAAATGAAGACACAATCCGCGCATGGGCTCAACACGGAGTAAAAGTAGCACAGAATGGTCCGGGCACATTTACTCCTCCGTATTTCAATGGAAGCGAAGTATTGCAACTGTCGCGGACAATTGAGTTCGAACCTGCTGTGCAGGCGGATTTTTCACTTGAAGCATGCTTGTGCGCGGCAGAGACCTGCTTCTCAAATGGTATTCCTGCGATCGTCTCAGTACACTCCATCAATTTCCATTCGAGCGTTCGGGATTTTCGGACGCAGACACTGAAACAGCTCGACTCCTTTTTGAAAGCTTTGGAGACGAGACATAGCGATCTTCTGTACCTCCATGATGCAGACCTCTACGAGTTAGTTCAGAACGGCCGTTTCAGAACAAGGAACGGGGTAGTGCAGGTCGAAGTGCAGAAGAAGAAGATTAAAAAGGCGAACGCAGTAACGAAGAAGGTGGTCTGAATGCACACTCGAAGATCGATGCTCCTGGTCACGGTGGATTGCCTGCGCGCAGACCATGTGGGGTTCATGGGGTATCGGAGTCCGACAACGCCATTTTTGGATTCTTTGGCGAAGGACAGTTATGTGGTTCCAACCGCGATCGTGGCCGGTACCCCAACGTATTATTCGTTGCCCGCGATCTTTGCCTCACGTTTCCCTCTTGCGCTGGGGCGCGACATGTTGGGAATTGCTCCGAGCGAGCCAACTCTGACGACAGTTTTGCAGCAGGCAGGATATGCGACGGCCTGTTTTGCCGCGGCGAACCCATACATTTCACCGCGGTTTGGTTTCGAGCAGGGATTTGATCGATTTCGTGACTTTCTGGAAAGTGATGCGATCGAACCTGCAGCCCCGGGAAGTTCGGACGCCAACCGAAGTGGATGGGCGAGCCACATCAATCGGGTCTTGCAAAAAATCCGTCCTGCCATGGGACCGATCGGGAAAGTTTACGACGAGCTCTACTTTGAATACTGCCAACGGATAACCCCGGTGCCGGATTCCCTCGATGCACTGAGAATGTTTCCGTCGGCAGACGTAATTGTGGATCATGCAATCGAGTGGCTTTCTTGCATAAGCGATAGCCCGTTTTTTCTCTGGCTGCACTTCATGGATCCGCATTCTCCCTACTATCCGAAGTATTCGGCTTTGTCGGCGCTCTCCTCTCAGCCCATCGCTCCGCAGCGTGCCCGGTATATAAATTCGTATTGGAAGCGCACGGACATCGGCCCCATGCGTCTGGCAAAGTTTCGGGAAGAGATAGTTGCGCTTTACGACGCTGGAGTCAGGTGGGTCGATGAACAACTACGCCGTCTCGTTGCATCGCTCGATACTTCGAATCGATGGGGTAGCTGTGTCTTTGCGCTTACCGCCGACCATGGCGAGGAGTTCCTCGATCATGGAGGACGTTACCATCCGCCTTCTCACCTTAAAGAGGAACTCATCCATGTCCCGTTGCTCTTGCGTATTCCAGAGGCCCAGACGAGCAAGCCGAAAGAGTCACCATTCAGCTTGATCCACCTCGCTCCGACTCTCCTGGACGCGTTGGGAGAGTCCGCTCCGGCAAAATTCCACGGGAAAAGCCAGTTGAGTCGCCTAAAGTCTGCCCAGGATTTCGAGACTCCAGCTATATCCGAGTGTGTGGCGGGGTGCACCAATCCATTCCGATCAGAAAATCGAAAAGGACCGAGAGTTTTATCCGTTCGCGAATCTCGATATAAACTCATCAAGAATTTCGGTACGGGGGTTGAAAACCTATACGATTTGAAATCCGACCCGGCAGAACAATCTCCGCTTCCGACAAGCGTTCAAAAAGGGATTTATCGGCACCTGCTTGAGGTTGCACTTGACCACTTGCGTTTTTCGGCCCAAGAGCACAACGATAGACTGCGGATTGCTGCGTTCTTGCGCGAGCGTCGGCTAGAATGGCTAATGTCGTGACGGAGTTTTGGTATCGTAGTCCATTCGAATAGAGTCGAACCGACGGCTGTGCGCTTGTAGACTTTCTTTTCACTATCGATCAAACGTGCTAGCCGCATGAAGCCAATTCGCCTGCTGGTCGACAGTTTTGCAGATGCAGACCAATTCAACTCGCAGATGCAGAATGCTCGCGATCTTGTTTCACGTCTTGATCCGGAGCGTTTTCATGTAACGATGTTTCTGTGCGGTGAACCGCACAGGTCATTGGCTGAGAGACCGGGAACCCGATTTATTCGGCTAGGTCAACGAGGGCAAACTCTCAGAATTTTGCCTGAGTTCGTCTTCGGGCGTCACTCTATCCTCTTTTACGTAAAAGGGTCGCCGGCATCGAAGATATACCTGGGGTTGAGACGCACATGGCATGACAGGAGAGTTGTCATCGCCAGCATCGAATCTCAGTCCGACCTTCAGAAGGACGAGACTGTCAAAGACGAGCAGATCCGTTCTTGGAAAAAAACCGTGCTTCGGAGCGATGTCTTTTTCAGTAATTCCTCCTGTGTTCGAGCTAGTTTGAAGAAACACTACGGACTCGAGAGCGAAGTGATCCCTACAGGTGTCGACACGCAATTCTTCACCCCGGAGTGGGATCGTCCTCCGAATGCGAGGCCACGCGTGCTCTTTGTAGGGTCGCTGAGGCGATTCAAGGGACCCCAGTTGCTGGTTGACGCGGCATCGAGATTGCCTCATGCCGATTTCGTGATTGTTGGTAAGGGGCCCTTGGAGTCAGAGCTCCGAGCCGGGATACAGCGCCGGCGGTTATCAAACTGCGAACTCGCGGGAGGCCGCTATGGTTCCGAGCTGCGGGACATTTATCGCAAGGCAGACGTGTTTCTGTTCCCGTCACACTGGGAGGGTTCTCCTAAAGTTATTCTGGAGGCGGCGTCGTCCGGCTTGCCCGTGCTAGCTCGATGCGATTATGAACCCGAGACCGTGGAACATGGGAGAACGGGCTATCTAGGCGGAAGTGAGCATGAGCTCATGGGATATCTCGACACGCTCCTCGCAAATGCCGAACTCCGGCGAACTATGGGACGAGCCTCCCGTGTGCTCAGCGGAAGATTCGATTGGAATCTAATTACACCTCAGTGGGAGAGGGTCTTCTTACGGGAGGCGTCAAAGCTCGGATTGGGTTCATGATGCCGGATGACGATCAATCATCTGGCAGGCGGCGGCCGCTCCATGTTCTCACACTGACGCCTTTCTATCCCCATGCACTAGACGATTCGCAAGGCTGCTTTATATCGGACCCTCTAAGCAGTCTGTCCCAAGCAGGCATTTCGAATACCGTACTCGCTCTGCAGCCCATTTATAGAAAAAAGCATCGGGCTGCAAGCTCAATTGTGTTAGCCGAGTGGATACGCTACTTCTCATTGCCCGGCATTTTCGGCCTGCCAATAGCCGGAGCGTTTGCGTTCGCCAGTCTCGTGAGCAGCGTGCGCGAGTTGCAACAGGAGCAAAGGATTGATTTGATCCATGCCCATGCTACGCTACCCGCCGGTCATGCAGCGATGTTACTAAACTCCGAACTCGGGCTACCTTACGTCATCTCAGTGCATAGTCAAGACGCTTTTTCAGATGAGCACTCCCGCGGTCGGGTCGGTCACTGGTGTGGCAGAATCTCTCGCCGTGTTTATCAGGGATCGAAGCGCGTGATCTGTATCAGTGAAATCGTCCGTGAAAAAGTTTTGGAGAAAATGGGCTCACTCTGCCGGACGTCGGTAGTGTACAACGGTGTCGATCCGGACATGTTTGCTCCTGATCAGACCAATGGCGCCCAAGGTCTTAATATCCTCTCCGTAGGGAACCTGCTACCCACGAAGGGGCACGATGTGCTGATCCGTGCTGTTGCGGCGATCCTCCCGGAGTTTCCAGGAGCGACGTTGGATTTGATTGGTCATGGTCCAGAGATGCCTAGGCTTCAGCAATTGGCTCAGGAGTTCGGTATCCATGATCGAGTGCGGTTCCTGGGTCGATTATCGAGGCGACACGTTGCAGAAGCGATGCGGCGGTGCGCGGTGTTCGCTCTTCCAAGCGGTTACGAGGGACTCGGCTGCGTGTATCTGGAAGCCATGTCGACCGGCAAACCGGCGATTGGCTGTCGTGGTCAGGGAATCGCCGAAATCATTTGCCAGGGTGTAAACGGCTTCTTGATCGGACCTGGTAACGACAAGGAACTAGTACTTGTCCTGGGAATGTTGCTACGAGACGAGCGCAAGCGGCATGACATCGGTGTTGCAGCCCGAGACACCATTCTCGAAAGATTCACTCTCAAACAACAGGCAGAAAACCTGGCGCGCATCTATCGAGAGTGTGCGGCATGAAGATTCGCCTTGTAATCATTACCGAAATCATTTCGCCATACCGAATCCCACTATTCAACGCTCTGGCTTGTCGAGAGGAAGTGGATTTGCATGTCATCTTCCTGGGAGAGACCGATCCCAAACTGCGTGAATGGCATGTCTACAAAGAAGAGATCAGATTTTCTTTTCAAGTTCTATCCTCGTGGCGTTACCGCATCGGCAGATACAACGCACTGTTGAATGCCGGATTGTGGTCCGCACTGAACATATCAGAGCCGCAGGTCATCGTTTGCGGTGGGTACAGCTATCTTGCGTCCTGGGAAGCACTACTCTGGGCGCGACAACGCAAGGTGCCTTTTCTTTTGTGGTCAGAAAGCAACCAGCACGACCAGCGCCGTCGGCATGCGTTTGTCGAGCTTTTGAAGAGAACGTTCTTGCGCCGATGCAATGGATTCGTTGTTCCCGGCCGATCGGCGCATGAATATGTTAGAGCCCATCAGGTTGACGAGAGGACAATCTTCACTGCTCCGAATGCGGTCGACAATAGTCTTTTTGCCAATGCGGCCGCAGTCGCTCGCAAGAATCCAGCGCAGTATCGCGAACGGTTGCAGCTGCCGCAGCGCTATTTGCTTTTCGTTGGACGGCTCGTGCGGGAGAAGGGTGTTATCGAGTTGTTGTCGGCCTACGGCCGCTTGGATTGTGAAATACGGCAAAATATTGGTTTAGTGATTGTGGGTGATGGCCCGTGTCGCTCGCAGATGCAGAAGCTAGCTCAGAGCTTTTCTTCGGGACGAGTTGTATTTAGCGGCTTTGTGCACCGTGAATGCCTGGGCGCATATTATGGACTGGCAGAGGTCTTGATATTACCCACATACACCGATACCTGGGGCATGGTGGTGAATGAAGCGATGGCGTGTGGACTCCCGATAATTCTCAGCATGGCGGCTGGATGCTCCACGGATCTGATTCGCGAGAATTGGAACGGTGTGCTGATAGGCCCCAGAAACGTCGATCATTTGGAGTCTGCCATGACAAGAGTAGCTAAGGAGCCTCAGCTCTGGCGGAGCATGGGCGCGAACAGCGCCAAGCATATCCGGGACTACTCACCCGAAGTCTGGGCGGTTTCAATTGAGCGAGCAGTGCAGGCAGCCGTTAGTCGATCGTGATGGAAACAAGAGATTGTGTGCTTCCTGCGATCAACTGTCGCTGCTAGAATGCAGGCTTGCGTAGCATTCGCATTCCGTCCCGAGTTTTTATCTGCAAGTACTAGTATCGGTGGCTATGCCTGGTATTCCATCAAAGAGATTCGTCAACCCACGCCAAGAGGCCTAGCGGATGAGCCAGAGGATTACGAAAGGCTTTCTCGTTGCTAGTGCGTTAACGGCACCCCTATTGTTGGCTTATATGGCCTACTCGCGGCCATTCTATTTCACAAGCCAGCGGTATTTGGGTGGCCTGATTCTGCTCGAATTCCTCATTGCAGCTGTCTGGATGTACCGTCGGATATTCTTCCCCGTGGTGATCCTCGCGTTTCTCTTAGCCGGTGTGGACCTTCCGGTAGGTGCGGTCTGGACTGCGGCGCGGTGGCTCTTCTTGGCTGTAGGAGCCTTGTGCGGACTATTTATTGTCGTTAAGGAGCATCGCTACTATTTCGGCTTATTCCATCTTACGGCTGCGTTCGCGGTGCTCGCGGCCCTGCTCTCCGCCACAGAGTCGCGATATCCCGATGTGGCGTTATTGAAGGTGTTAAGCCTTTTTCTATTGTTCCTCTACGCGGGGACTGGAGCAAGAATCGCGGTCACCGATCGAGAAAATGTGTTTTTTGCTCGATTGATCCTGGGGTGTGAAGCGTTTGTGGGCATCAATGCAGCTTTCTATGCTCTCGGCATTGAGGCTATGGGCAATCCCAACTCTCTCGGTGCAGTCATGGGTGTCGTGGGAGCACCAGTATTGCTATGGGGGACGTTGGTAACGAGAGAACGATCATTGCAACAGCGGCGCGGGGTGTTCTTCACAGTCGCCATGTTTCTGGGTTTCATCAGCCATTCACGCGCCGGGATCGCCGCCGCGTTCATCTCATGCGGTTTGCTATGCCTGGCCCTACGCAAATACAAGCTGTTTACTGAGGGCCTGATCATCATTACTATCGTGATGGCAGCGACCGCAATTTTTCGTCCCCAAATGATTTCTTCGCTGACCTCATCAACGGTGTACAAGGGGGTGGATCAGCAGCGTGGGGTATTCGCTTCGAGACAAGCGCCCTGGCAAATGGCGATCGATAAGATCGGCGAACATCCTTGGCTGGGAGCCGGGCTGGGAACCACAGCCGAAGGGGGGGACCCGAAGAAGGAACAAGGCAGTTTCGCCTCAAATGTAGGTGTGACAACCGAGAATGGGAGCAGCTATCTGTCCTTGTTGGCTGGTACTGGAATCCTAGGGGCGATTCCCTGTCTTCTTTTACTAATGATGTTGATAGGCAAGATTTGGGCAACGATGATCTGGATGCGCGTTACGGGAAGCGCCCTGCATGCAGCCGTTCCCATCGCTTTGGTCTTGATTGCCGGAATAGTCCACGCCGGATTCGAGGATTGGATGTTTGCTCCCGGCAATTATCTGAGCGTATTTTTCTGGAGTCTGGCGTTTATTTTCATAGATGTAGCTCCTAAGTTAAAGCAACATGTTTGGTTCCTAGCGCACCCGGCGGTGCGACAGCAGGCTGTGAGCCGGGCCAGTTAGCGTCTGTGATACGCCTCTTCATCAATGCACTTTCAGCTACTGCGGGCGGTGGCCTCACATACGTGAGGAACGTCGTTCCTCTTCTGGCCGCCGCTCCGGTCCATGCCACGCTGATGGTGAGCCCTACTCTTCGACAGGAGTTCGATAATCTTTCAAACGTTGACTTTCTCGAAATGGACATTTCTGCACTGCAGCGATTCTGGTTTGAACAGTCGCAGCTGAAGGAATTGATCCGTAAATGCGCCGCGGATGTGCTGTTATCGACAGGGAATTTTGCAGTGAGAAAATCACCGGTTCCCCAGATTCTGCTGTCTCGTAATTCCATTTACACTTCGGTAGATTACTTCCGCGATCTGAAACATCGCCATCAATATCGGATGTTGGCAGATACGTACGTTAGGGGCATGTTCGCAAAAAGATCCATTCACTGGGCCGACGTTACGGTTGCTCCAAGCGAAGCGTTCGCGGCTGAACTAGAGCGATGGACCGGAGCCAAAGTGGTTTCCATTCATCATGGCTTTGACCGCGAGGCATTTACGCGGAACACAGCTCCTTTGTCCGACGAAGTGGAGGCCAAACTGGCTTCGGCGAACGGTGTTCTGAAGCTGCTCTTTGTCAGCCACTATAACTACTATCGCAATTTCGAGACACTGATTCGAGCATTGCCCATCTTGCGGGCGAAGTTTCCGGATAGTCCTCTCAGGCTTTTGCTGACGTGCGAGTTGGCTTCCGGAAAAAATCCTGGCGCATGTCGTCCGGACTTGGCTGCAAATCTGATCAAAACACTTGGCGTCTCCGATATGATCGTCGAACTTGGAACGGTTCCCTACGGACAATTGCATCACCTGTATGCTCGTGCCGACATTTATGTGACTGCTGCCTACGCGGAAACGTTTGCTCATCCGCTGGTGGAAGCCATGAGCGGTGGATTGCCTGTTGTAGCCTCGGATATTCCCGTACACAGGGAAATCTGTGGACAAGCAGCGTATTACTTCGATCGGTTCTCAGCGAGCGAGCTAGCAGCATCTATCTCGCGAGTTGCGGCGTCCCAAGAGACCATGAAGCGCATGGCCGTTGCTGGTGCGCAAAGATCAACGACCTTTTCGTGGGCATTACATGTTAGGAGGCTGGTCGAATTGTGTCACTCACTGGTGAACACTACAGCTAGTTTGGAATCATCTTAAGCGCCTGTGTCGCGCTCCTAGTCTTCTTTGGTGTGCTAAGATGCATAGAATTTTCCAGAAAATCTTGACTCGCCAGATTCACAAATATGGCGATTGCCTGCGATGAAGATTATTGTTAATGCCGACGATCTCGGTCTGAGCGAATCGGTTAACGAAGCAATCTTCCATGGTATGCAGCGGAACGTGATTACATCTGCCACGCTGCTAGCGAATGGCGTTGCCCTTGAGAGCGCCGTCCGAGAATTGCAGCGATTTCCAAAGCATTCCTTCGGTGTGCATCTGAACTTGACCGAATTCGAGCCAGTTCATCCGGCTAGCAAGAAAAACCTTGCGAGAATCATCGATGAGAGAGGTTGTTTTGCGGGAAATGCAATCCGGCAAGCGAAAATTGATATTCACATGCTGAGAGCAATTTTTCAGGAGTGGTGCTCGCAAATTGAAAAGCTTGTGACACTGGGAGTGGAACCGTCGCACCTCGATGCTCACCACCACGTGCACACGATACCGCAGCTCCTGCCGGTGCTGGTAGCCTTGCGCCGCCGATACAAAATCAACAAGATACGAATCAGCCGGAACATGTACGATGATGCAGAGCATCCTGGTTCCTTGATGCTCGGGAAGAAGAAAGTTTTCAATTCTGCATTGCGAACGTTTGGATTTCGAACGGTGCATGTTTTTACCGATCTTCTGACATTTATCGAACTTTGCGCTGTGTGTCCGCCGAAAGCAGGTACCGCAGAGCTGATGACGCACCCGGGCTCGACTTCAGTGAACGAAGAGATGAGTGTGCTGGGAGGCGCCTGGCCAGAACTGCTTCAGTACCCGGCAGCACTAATCAGTTACAAGACTCTTTAGCGGGATTGTTGGAATGTGGCTAACAGACTGGGCTGAATCGGCGGTTGTGGAAGGGCACGTTGAGCCATCCAATCTCTCTGCAATTGAGACTTCTTCCGTTGAGTGTACCTACCTGTTGGCATGGAATGAACACTGCCTGGAGTGTGCGCTCCCAGAGTGCTTCTTAGTCTGTCCTTTGTACGTTCAGAGACGAGATCGGAAATGCGCTCGCTTTAAGAGAGGAATTCGGCCGAATTCACAGTATGCGGGACTCTATCCTTTCGGAGCTGAAATTGAGTTTCGCAGATGGGGGAAACTGGAATCTACTTTTGGTTATGGCGCTGTCAGCATCTCCCAAGCCCGATTGATCGACAAGGCAGACCGTGCACTTCTGCGATGCGTGCAGCCAGTATCGAGGTTATTCCGTACGGTCAGTCCGGCACTTCGTCTGAACGGGGCGTATGCAGTTGCTCGTGAGCTAATTTTGCAGAGCATCACCGGGAGAAAACGAGCCGACTTTGACGAGTTCCTGATTGAGGTCTGGAATATCAAGCCGGAGCCGGTGCGGATGGTTCTTGAGTGCTGGCAGCAAGGCCTGAAGTTTCGTTCCTCAATCCTTCTGCATCCGGGGCGAACCGTTCAGCGAATTCCGGTCGATGCAATGGGTATTGATCTTTATGGACAATTTGGTGTCATTAGCATTTATCCGGAGAATGACGCCGAAGCTCATCTCGTGTTTTCCTGGCTTGACTTTGTGCGCTACAACGCGGATCACTGGCCGGCAGAACCATCGAAATTGCAGTCCTCTGACCAGCAGACTTCGAAGCGACAGGTTAGATCCTCGGAAAAGGTGAAATGTGTAATATGGGATTTGGATCGTACGGTTTGGGATGGAATTCTCGGTGAGCAAGACCCGGAGAAAGTGACTCTGCGTCCGTCGGTTCTGCAAACCATGCAAGTCTTGGATGAAAGAGGAATCCTTCAAAGCGTCGCGAGCAAGAATGACTGCGGGACTACAGTGCAGGTTCTTGAACGGCTGAAGATCGCACACCTCTTCCTGTATCCGCAGATCAACTGGGAACCCAAGAGCGTAAGCATCAGCAGAATTGCAAAGGCCTTGAACATTGGGATGGAAAGTTGTGCGTTCATCGACGATTCGCCCTTTGAGAGAGCCGAGGTTGCTTGTGAATGCAAGGGAGTCCGAATTTTCTCTGAAGCCGAGATGGACGGCCTGTTAGCGCGTCCAGAGTTCGATGTTCCGGTGACGACGGAAAGCAGGAATCGCCGAGAGTTTTACGATGCCGAATTCCAGCGGAAGCAAGAGGCGGTTCAATACGGAGATAGGTATGAAGCTTTCCTGAGTACGTGCGAGATGCAGGCGACCCTGTTTCGACCAAGTGAGCTTGAACACATTGACCGCTGCCTCGAGCTTTTGCATCGCTCAAACCAATTGAATCTTTCGACCCATCGTTACTCGCGGCAGGAGTTTATCGGGATTCTCTCACGACCCGAAGTCGTTTGTATCTGCACATTCTGCCGTGATCGATTTGGCGAATACGGTATTGTCGGTTTTGCATCGATCGATGTGTCCTCGGGAAATGCAGTGTTGAAGGATTTCGTATTGTCGTGCCGGGTGGCACAGAAGAAAGTCGAAAATGCATGGTTCAAACAGGCCGTCGAGCTTGCCCGTCGGGCGGGTTATTCGAGCATCCGAGCTACGTACGTGAAAACGCAACGCAACGGCGTTCTTCTGAAAGCGCTGCGTGAGGTCGGGTTCGTCGAGAGTGCGAAGAGCGAAGTGGCGTCCGACCTCGAGCTGACCTGTGAGCATGTTCCAGTCTCTTCCGACATTGTCTCCGTAAAAATGCACGACCTTGAGCTGCCCAAAAAAACGGAGGCTCTGCTAGCGACGGGATAATCCTGTTGGTGTGCGACGAACTCCATTTGATCTTTTGGGTTGACTTTTGATGCTCAGAGAAGCGATGCAACATTTAGGCCCGTTGCGCCCGTTTGCGAAGCGGTCAGCGCGATTTCTTTTCCCGCACTATTCATGGATTCTGGATCGGCTGAATTGGGAGGCCAAGCTAACTGCGTCAGTGGAGCAATTTTCTGAGGCTGTGGAGCTTTCGAGTCGCGAGCAACTCTACCGATATGTCAGTGAGAGCCTCCTCAATGGGCCGGATGCACTAATGGATTACCTTGAGTTCGGTGTTTATGAAGGCGCCAGTATGCGGGAATGGTGCTCACTTAATCGGAATCCGGACAGCCGATTTTACGGATTTGATTCTTTTGAAGGCCTGCCTGAAGACTGGCACTCAGGAAAACGAAAAGGCGCATTCAGTACCGGAGGAAAAGTTCCGAATATTGCCGATCCACGCGTTACGTTTGTCCCAGGATGGTTCCAGAAATCTCTACGCGGATTCTTGAATGGCTATAGTCCCAAGAGTTCGCTTGTAATTCATCTAGACTGCGATCTCTATTCCTCAACACTCTATTGCTTGACTACGTTAGATCCCGTTGTCTCTCCGGGCGCGCTTATCGTGCTGGACGATTTTTTTGACGCCCTTCACATCTACAGGGCTCTTTCAGATTATTGTTCTGCCTACGTCCGAGAGTATCGAATACTGGCCCGTACAATCGAATTGGGACAGGCAGTCATCGTAATAGTCTAGGTTTACAGCGGTGCATCCCGATGCGACCTAAGCCCGAAGATCAGCACGACGCAGAGCGAGACGAGTGCCCAAGTCTCATGTGGCATCACTAGCAATTCCCACAATCGAGACTCAATAAGAGAACGGGGAACGCTATTGTAGGATGGCAGTTTCTCCAGGAATGCCGAACCAGGTAACGAGAACGGTATCATCATGGCCAATGCACACCTGGCGATTACCCTTGATGGTCCAATGGATTCCGCAATGCACCAGCAGAGTGGGATGACCAGAAGCCCAGCATCGTAAAAGCGATGGTAGACGGGAAGCAGTGCGATGGTTGCGATCGTCGCAAGTGAAAGAAGTTCTAAGCTTTCTTTTCTCTTCAGGACGTAAAAGAGCCAACCACCAACAAGCAGTCCTGTGACAACAAAAGCCCAAAGGTTGGCATGATGCGAATTCTGCGTCAGAGAGAAGAATGGAACCTGCAGGTTGATTAGGGTGAATCTGCCGGGATTGTCCGAGGTGAAGCTATCAATGTTGTTGCTGGTTACGAATCCTTTAGCATTGTTCAGGTAATCCTGAAGCCAGACCGCTCCTCGAATACGCAGGTGGAGTGCTGCTATCAGGTTCAAACTGACTGTGCATCCGACCGCCACCGTGAAAAGCCGCCATCGCCTGCGCACGAGGTAGAAAAGGACGAGAAAGGCGCCAAGCTGAGGCTTGATGCTGCATGCGAATCCAAAAAGTAGGCCAGCAGTGATGTCGTGCCCCTCGAACGCAGCCCCGATAGCTAGCGCGCATAGGGCGATAACCAAAATGCTGGTGTTTCCATTGGCGATACCCGTGTGAAACGGAGCGAGCGCAAGGCAAGCTGCGACAAGGATGAGAACACGGACTTCGTTTTGAGACCTGCCTAAAGTCCTGACGAAAGCCCAAACCGTTGCTGCAAATGAGACCAGCAGAAGCAGGAGCCAAATCACCTTCGCGACTTTCCAGGGAAAGACCGCCACTGGAGCCATGACGACTAATCCGCCCAGAGGCGGGGCCAGATGAGTGCGGATATCATTTGTGCTGAGCCCGACCCAGGTCTGTTCCTTCCACAGCGCGACAAAATTTCTCGGATTCGCGGGACTTTTACCTCTTAACCACAGCTTCGAAGCAGTGTAGTTCTGCGAGAAGTCATTCCATTCGCTGGGATTCTGAACATAACGCACCGGCCCACGAATGGTAAATTCTGCAGCCGCAAGAAAGAGAAGGAGCCAGAGGGCTACTTTCGTCCCACTGCCAACCGGCGACCGATGAAGCTGAACCTGGCTGGGGCTGTGATTCATTGGGGGCTTATCTTACGCAGGCGGCGCGGAGGCACTCAGCCACTCTCATTTGTTGCGCTTCGGTCATCTGTGCAAAAAGCGGCAGGATTATGCATTCAGCTTGAGCATGTTCGCTTGCGCTAAGGTTTGGGCAACTTCCAGTCGGTTGGCATGCCAGATCAGCGCATCGCCAAGTATTCGGCGTCTGGTAGGCCGGTTCGAGGTGAGTGCACATGATCCCGCGTCGGGTGGCAATGCCCTCATCCAGCATTCTTTGCATAACCTGCCTCTGATCGCAATTGCGGGGCAGACGGACGCAATAGCTTTGCCAATTCGATCGCGCCCATTCGGGCTCCTTGGGAGCGAGTAGTCCGGGCGGATGCGCGAGTAGTTGGTTGTACTTCGCGACCATCCGGCGACGTTGAGCGACCGCTTCGGGAATCCGCTTTAGTTGCTCGCGTCCAACCGCAGCTTGAATATCGGTCAAGCGGTAGTTGAATCCCAGTTCCGGGTAGGACTCAAAAACTACCGTTGGGGACGCATGCCTGACCGTATCCGGCGTGCTCATCGCGTGTTGACGCCACAGGCGAAACTTGCGATCGATTTCAGCATCGCTTGTGGTAAGCATTCCGCCGTCACCGGTCGTCAGCAGCTTTCGGGGATGAAACGAAAAGCACGCAACGTCAGCGTGCGGCTTGCCGATTATCTCCCAATTTCCTTGCCAAAGAATCTCGCTTCCAACTGCGCAGGCTGCATCCTCGACGACAGGGATCTGGTGCCGGCGGGCTACTTCGAGAACCGCCCGGAGGTCGCAGGGCATACCCATCTGGTGAACGCAGAGTATTGCCCGGGTGCGCTTGCTGATCGCCGGCTCAATTCTGCGGGGATCGATGTCGAAGGTGTTGGGTTCAATATCAACAAACACAGGCAAGGCGCCACAATATCGGATGCTGTTTGCAGTCGCAATATAGGAGTGGCTGACTGTAATCACTTCATCGCCGGCTTTAAGACCAATGGCCAGAAGCGCAAGGTGCAACGCTGTCGTGCCACTGGAGACTGCACAGGCATATGGCGCGCCCACGAAAGCAGCGAACTCTCTCTCGAAAGCCGCCACTTCCGGTCCTTGGGTGACCCAACCCGAAAGAATGGCCCGCTCTGCTGCCGACACCTCTTCATGTCCAAGGAGCGGTCGAGCAACCGGGATAAATTCGTTAGACATTTTTGAGCGGGGGACTGATGAGAATCAGAAAAACGATTCTATAGATCCGTAGCGTCAGGCAGGGATAGCCTCTGCGACCCGGCGTTCGTCTTGCCACCAGGACACTAGACGGCGAAGACCCTCCTCAATTGAGATAGAGGTTTTGAATCCCAGGAGGCGCTTTGCTTTTGAGATATCCGCCAGCCTGCGCGGTACGGGATTGACCTTCCTCTCAGGGCCGTACTCAGGCGAGGCGCTCGAACCCATGATTCGTAATAGCAAATTCGCAAGATCATTCAGGCTTGTCTCGCTTCCGCTGGCGACGTTAAACACTTCGTCTGTAATTTCAGATTCCGCAGCAGCAATGTTTGCGCGAGCAATGTCTTCGGCAAAAACGAAATCCATCGTCTGCTTGCCGTCACCGAAGATAAGAGGGCCCCTGCCCGCTGCGATTCGTTCCATCCAGCGAACCAGGACTTCGGTGTACGCCCCATAAACATCCATGCGTGGTCCGTAGACGTTGAAATAGCGAAGCGCTACGTATGGAAGCTGGTACATTTCGTGAAAGCTGCGAAGCAATCCTTCGTTGAATGTCTTGGCTGCTCCATAGAACGTCCGATTATGGTACGGATGATGCTGCTCCTGCGTCGGAAAATCCTCCGCCATGCCGTAGATGGAAGCGGTCGAGGCCGCGACGAACTTTGAAACTTTCGCCTTCACGGCCGCCTCGGCAACGTTGAAGGTCCCATCGACGATCACTTCTAGCGCGAGACGTGGCTCCTCAGCGCATTGCGTGATGCGCAGAGCAGCTTGATGAAACACGACATCGATGCCCTGCATCACTTCGGTCACTAACTTGGCATCGCGGATGTCACCTTTCACAATCGTGACGCGCCCGTGAGCGATAGCGTGCGACAGATTCTCGCGTCTGCCACGAACAAAATTATCCAGCACTACAATCTCACGAACGTCCCGCTCCACTAATTGATCCGCGATATGGGATCCGATTAGTCCTGCCCCGCCCGTAATCAGAACACGCCGGTTCTTCATGCGAAAGCCCCTGGGTTGGATGATTGGAACGATGATTCTATCAAGGTCGTATGCCAAAGCGTTAGGGTTGTGCAGTAGAAGGTGCTTCATCTGCAACTTGCCTTCTTAGCTGTGCAACGCTGATGCCCTTGAGAGCCAGAAGGCAAAGGCCAGCGGTAATGTTCACCACGTATACCCAGGCGTGGATCACGATCGTGAGCGCCAACGCGCCGCTCGATGCTATCCCCGTCAGTTTGAAAGCTTCGGTGCCAAAAAGCTCGTAGGTCCCGAGTCCGCCGGGAGCAGCCGGAATCATCAATCCAAGTCCTAAAACCGCGGAGGCAATGACAGCGGACTTCAACGATATTCCCAGTTCCAAGGCCCCACCCAGCCCCCAGATCAGCACGGCTTCAGTGATCCATATCGCCGCAGTGGCCAAGAATAAAATGAACATCTGCTGTGCGGAGTCAACTACGCTGAGCCCGTCTGAGAGCGAGGTCAGTAGACGGTTTGCGCCACGCTCCAGAAAGCTCATGTGCAGAATACGGAGCAATCTGTTGGCAACTCCCGTCAGACTCCGGGTTTGATGGCGAAGCAGGATTACCGCCAGTATGGCTCCGCTAAAGACGAAGGCTGCTACGCGGAGGATTTGAAACAACCAGTGTGGAGGATGCAATGACCAGGCGGCGAACAGAACCATTCCGATCAACGCGACCCCATCCAGAATTTTTTCCACAGCGAGAGTGGCCAGCGTGCGGCTACTCCCAGAAAGAGTTGTACCATTGCCCAACAGTATGCACCGTGCAACATCTCCCGCACGTGCCGGCAGAACGAAATTGGCCATGTTCCCAATGCCGAGAACAGCCAGACAATCTCCAAATCGGGGACGCGACGATGCCGGGAAGATCATTTGCCAACGCCATGCGCGTAGCGGAAGGTTTGTGAGGAATACTACGACTGGAACAACCAGGAAAGGGCCATTCAGCCGGCCCAAAGTATTCCAGGACTGCTTGAGGTCAACCTGTCGGAGTACAAGGACAATACATCCAACGCCGATCAGGGTTCCGACGATGGCAGCCTGGAGATGGGCTCTACGTCCCAAATCTGCGCTCCACCCGCTCTACTTGTTCCGCGTTTGCCGCACCTGAAGAGTACACATCCGAGACGTCTTCCAGGAAGTAGATGGGTCGGTGACGCGCCGCCTCCAGCGTCCTCCAGAGGTATTCGCCCAGTACTCCAAGCATCATCATCTGCAAGCCGCCGAGCACCAGGACCACCACGATCAGGGAGGCCCAGCCCTGAACCGGTGTTTGGGTCTTCAGACGCACGATAATCACGAGCAGTGCGTAGGCGAAGCCCAGGAGGCTACAAATGATACCCAGATACGACATAGCTCGCAGGGGCGCATATGAAAACGAGACGAACGCGTCAGCAACAGCTTTGAGTTTCTTCTGCAGGGTCCATTTGGAAGTGCCGGCTGCACGGCGTTCCTTCGTGTAGGTAATCTGCTGCGAGGAGAAGCCAAGGCGCGCGATCTCGCCTCCGAGGCTTACGTCGCTGCCTGCTGACTCCAGGAGAGCATCGACGGCTTTGCGGTCGAGCAAGGCAAAATCCGAGCCACGCGGAGGAAGATTGACTTCACCCAAAAAGTTTAAGAGTCGATAAAAAGTGTTGGCGAGAAATACGTCCAGTCCGGAAACGCCCTCGCGCTGCTCCCGCACGGCCCAGACTATATGGTGGCCCTGTCGCCATGCCTCCATCATTTGCAGGATCAATTCGGGCGGGTCTTGCAGATCTGCGGCAAGAAAAACAGCGCATTCTCCTCGCGCGCGCGCCAGGCCTGCAAGAACCGCCACGTGGCTGCCGCAATTCTTCGCGAGGCGAGCGTAGCGAAACATCGAATTCTGCTCGCAGAACTCTTTGAGGATTTGTGGGGTTTGATCGGACGAATGATCGTCGACCAAAATGATTTCCGTTTCCAATGGGGAGAGGCGCTCCACAAACGCGCAGAGTCGCTCCCGAAGCGCCGGCAATACCGCTTCCTCGTTGTACACCGGGATGACTATGCTGAGTTCCGGACGATTCATATCTACACCAAGCTTATTCAACTGGATTAATCCAATCAGATCACATTGTCTTTCGAGGCCGATTCCTGAGCAAGCTTTTCGCGCAGTCGGACACCCACTGATCATCAACCGAACTGTCGACCCATAGATTGACTATCCGCCGCGCGAAGTTTTCGGCATTGCGACAAGCATCAGAAGGCAAAAAGAAGTCGTTCACCGGCCAATAGAGATTCGATACGTGAAAACCATCCCGGCGTACTGCTTCGCAAAATGGCACAAGCTGATCCGGAAAATCAACTAACAGAGAGTAACGCCAGCACACACCGCTTTGATGCCACTGTTTCAATCTTTTCCAGCCTGAATCGCCCAAGAGGTGATCGTACTGTTTCGCATTCTGAAGCCGGTGCTCAAGCAGATGATCAAGTTGATCCCATGCATTGAGAAGTGCTGCCGGATTCTTCATCCTCCGCAGATACAGCGATCGGAATGCGGGCTGTAGTTTTAGAAATGCACTGGAAATTTCATCGACCGCTCGACTTCTAAGAAGTGCAACCAGCGAATGGTGAAGATTGCGATAACTGCCAGCAAGCATCGCTCCTCGAGCTTCGTCGATCTCCGTCCACAGCAGATCAGATTCGGCCAACTGAGCAAGCGGTCCCAGAAGGCCGGGGTTTCGGATCAACAAAGCCCCGCCGCCACATTCCAATATCTTCGTAGGATTGAAACTAAAGACAGAGAGGTCACCGACTGAACCTGCTGGCGTGCCATCCGGCAATGAGGCGCCCAAGGCCTGCGCGAGATCTTCAATCAGAAGGATGCCTTTTTCCCGGCACCAATCCCCCAAATCCTTGATGTCTGCTGTTTGACCAAACAGATGGATAAAGACCACGGCACCCGTGTTGGGAGTGCAGCGCTCCTGGATTGACGAAAGCGTGGGCATGCCTGATTCGGGATCAACATCAGCGAACCGAGGAGTCAGTCCTGCGAGCAGCGCAGCGTTGGCCGGCGTCGCACACGAAATCGAAGGAAGTATGACCTCGACGTTGTGAGCATCTCCATGCAAAAGTCTCGCGAGCCGAAATGTGCGGTAAAGAGATGTCGCTGCCCGACCGTACCACTGCATCGCGTGGCCGCCGGTGCGTGCAAGCAAGTCGGATTCAATTGGTCGCAGCACTTGCTCAACGTCCGTTCGCTGGAGAACTGTACTCATGCAATTTGCTTTAAGCGGCTGCGTCGCCACACTTCGGCTGCCTCGGCGATTGTGACCCATTCCACTTCGACATTCGCTCGCTGCAAGCTTTCTTGAAATGCGACCAGATTCGTCAACAGAGCGCTTCTCGACCTGGCGTAGAGTTGATCGTTCTGTTGAGCAGGGAACACCTCGTCCGGATGAAAGATCATCACCCAGACATACGGCTCAGTGGAAGAGAATTTTCGCTTTCTTTCCCAATTTCGCAGCGCACTCGCAAAGAGCTGAGGATGAACAGCCGGATTCATGTAGCGTAGTTTCGGTGCGCTGTCATAAGGTGCCTGCACCATCCACGTGTTCATCGGAACTTCCAGCAACAGTCGCTCTGTTCCGGCTGCGCACAAATCATGAGGCACTGGAAAGTAAGGTCGATTCGGAGCTCCTGTCCAATTCATGGGATGGTCGTTCCCGCCCTTACGGTTCGGGATGGCTGTAGAATCGCATCGGAATCCCAGCCGCTCTATGGCCGAGTAGGTCTGTGGAGTGTGCCAGCCTTCGCCATTTCGAAAGGAAGTGGCCCGCAGTATGCCCTGCAACTTGTCCCAAAGTCGCTCCAACTCTTCTTTCGCTTCGCTCGGGTCGGAAATGATCAAGGCCTCGTCCTCAGATCTTGCCTGACGATAAAGATGAGGATGCCACGCGAGTTCGTGTCCGGCTGGACTTACGTCCCTCCAGAAGCGATCAAACTTTTCCAGCAGATAAGAGGGAGTTCCAAGAATGCTTTCGAGCTGACCGTCAGCCCGGATAAACCATGTAATCGGAATTGACGACAGTTGCTGCCGTGCTTGCATTTCTACCGGCAGAGTCGTGAGAGCTTCCAGCCCCAGCCAGTCGAGAGTTCGGCGATCCGTGACCTTGCCGCTCAGTCCGTCCGGGTCGGTGTCTACGGTAAGGCAAAGAAGGTGTTTGTTCACCGGACGTAACCCTCTACGTCTTCATGAAAGAGCTGAATGCAGAACTCGAAGCCACGGTAGTCGTGGCGAATCAGAACTCGCGAGGAGATCGATTTCGCGACGCGGAAGATTTCTTCGGGAGGGTAGTAGAAGAGTTCCGCATTCTGAAAGTCGACATACGACGAAATCATATCGACGGAAACCGAAACTCGCGTGTGCTCGAACGCAAGTTCCAGGGCGCGTCGCATGACCCGCATGTTGTCGGACTTCCGATAACGATTGTTAAGAACTTGTGACATCACGATCGTGTCGTAAGTCCCATCGATTCCCTCGAGAAATATATTACGTTTTTCGAATGTGGCTTCCGGATACAGTCGACGGCATTCTTCGACATATTCTTGAACAATGTCATAGCCGTTGTACGAACAATTGAGATGATGCTGAAGCAGGTATTTGTAAAAGTTTCCAAGTCCGCAGCCGATCTCGAGGATGGAAGGTTTTACGCCGCGCAACGATGAGGAATGAACCTGGTGCCTGATATTCTGTTTCGCCTCATTGCCCGAATTCAGCGATGCAAATGTTGCCCCGTGTTCGGCAATGCGTTGCCTATATCTTTGGATGACGTACGTCGCATCCTCAGGATCGAGCACAGGCGTCGTCATGAGTGAGCGAGCTCCTGAAAGGCAGCCAACTCCATCGCGTGATGCACTGAGCTGTCGCGATATCGAATTGATATTTGCCGACAGACCTCATCAGCCCGCCTGACTGCTTCTTCCAATGTTCTTGCAATCGTGACAAGAAATCCCGACCGATCGGAGGTGTTGTGAAGCGGCGCGATCTTTTGGCCGGGCTGCACCGTCATTCCAACGTCAAGAACTCCGGCACCGTTTAAAAGACCGTCAGGGAGTTCGATGCTGTCTACGATGCCAGGCTCGAATACCAAGAAGCGATATTCGGCGCCTCGACTGTAAAGTGGCGAGAACTGCCTCGGATTCATTCCACATGCCATTCGGCAAGCTTCTACGAACTCGTTCACCCCACTGACATGATGAGCTATTTGTGGAGTGTGACCTCCTCCGCAGCGCGCTCCTGTTTCGAATAGCACGGGCCCGCGCGACGTATAGCAGAATTCCACATGAGCGACGCCTTGGGTCAATCCCAGGGCCTTTACAGCGCGGTCGCACATTTCTGCAACGGTATCGCACTGCGAGATTGCGAGTGGCGTGGGATACTGTACGCTGACGTCTACCCGATATGGCGGCATAGACTTGACCTTCTGGCCAATGCAGAGCACCGAAGTCCGTCCATTCGAGATCAGAACCTCTGCACTATGTTCGGTCCCGTCGACGCAACGTTCGATCACGACATCGGAACTGGGCAGACCGTCGTTCTTTGCATTCTGGAAGGCTTGAGGCACTCCGTGGAAAGAATTGACTCTCGTTACGCCGCGCGATCCCCCGAAACTTTGATCTGGTTTGAAAATCAAGGGGAAGCTGGCGAGTTTCTCAACGGCTGCTTCAGCTTCAGGCAGGCTAGCAACAACTTCAAAGTCGATTGAATACTCGCCGAGCCTCCGCCAGAGACGCCGCATGGCTGCTTTGCTCGTGGAGTTTGTGGCAGCTTCCTCGCTGATCGAGGCAAGCCCAAGCCGCGCAGAAATGTGTGCTGCCGAGCGGACACCTGCTTCCGCCATGCTAACCACACCATCTACCCCACCGTGTTCCTGGACCGTCTGAATCAGCGGGTCACAGGCGTTCAAATCAATCGGTAATGGCAGATCCGCGATCCTCAGGCCGGGAGCCTCAGCATTCCTGTCGGCAACGACAGTGAAAAAGCCTGCTTCCTGCGCTGCCTGAATTGATGGCACGTTATAGCGGCCGCCGCCGAGGATGAGAATTCGTTTTGAGTCCATGAAGTACTATGCGTCGCTAGCTCGCCGCTCCTGCCATTTGCGGCGATACGAGTCTACGGTTGATCTCTGTCTGTACACGCCGCACTCGTTCCGCTTCAGTTTCATCAAAGCGGAACCTCACGCCTCCGCATCCGTCGCAGACGCCGATAACGCGGGTCGGCTGATGGATACTGTCGACGATCACGTCTCCCGAACCGCCCATCGCTCCACCAGCCACAACAGGAACGCCATCGAGAGTATCCCAGCCCAGAGCATCCCTCGTCTTAAGCAGGGATTCGTGCGCGGCGGCAAGAGCGCCAGTCAGCGTCGGCCAAATGTTCACGCGCAGCAGACGGCAGCCCCGACGCTTCGCCTCGGTCACTCCGTCCGCCGGGATGGCGCCGATGCTGGCGTCAAACAGATACGCGCGCGGCGAAATAAAAGCGGCGAAGTTCTGGTTGAACCAGACCGCCCCGGCCGGCCATACGATGACAGCATCAGCGTCAACGAGCGTCGCTTCCGCCTTATTGGCGTATACTCGCGAAAGTTGCAGTTCTGATCCTTCCATCGAAAGATTTCGCAGAGAATCGACAGGCGACTCCTCAGCGCTATAAGGGTCCAGAATCAACGTGACTCGCGCTCCTCGTTCTGCGAGACGCAGCGCAAGAGAGCGGCTGCGCGGATGGTCACCAGCGACTGCGATTTCGGCTTGGCTCAGAGTGTCGTGCAAAATCCGGACTATTTGATCTTCCACCGCTTCCACCCATACCCGGCTATCCAAATAGGTGAGCAGCGCAGTTTTTTTCAAAGCCGCTCTTGCTGTTTCTGCGCTGTTGGCGGGACCGAACGGTTTCCGGTCAACGTCTAGCAACAAAACATCTACGCGACCATCGGCCGTTTGTAGGACTTTCTCCAATTGGCTCTCTTCAGTAAACAGGACCGATCCGACAACGTGAGATTGGGTCGAATAAATGTTTCCTGAGACATAGAAATCCGCTCTCGGACTTTCTCCGATGACCACATTGAGGGCCGAAAACTTACCGGACTTAAGTGCACGGGCCCGCAATTCCCGCAGGAGGAACTGTAAAGATTCCTCGGAAGTCTCGCCTTTTTTCGATTCGACGCGGAATGCTGGAATCGAAAGCACGCGATGCATCTTCATCGCAGCAAGTTCGTGACTCAAGCGTTCCAGAAGTTCATCCGGTGCCGAGACCTGATCTTCCTGACACAGCCGCACAATCAGATCGCGCACATCGATATGGTGCTTGTGCGCGTAGCCCTGCACCTTCTCGGTAAAGGACGAGTGGAACTTCGCGACTCCGCTTGTAACGGCCATCGGATCTATTCCGCGTTTCCCGAGCAGCGGCTGAATCAGGCCTTTTCCAACGTCCATGGCTGCTTTCAAGTCGATATGCGACATCATCCCACGACGCTGCAGGATGGCGACAAGTACCTCGGTCACGCAATTTCCGGCCGACCGCCCCATCCCTTGAAGAGATGAATCCACCAGGACGGCGCCCTCCTCAATTGCACGCAGCGTATTCGCCATCGCGAGCGATAGATTGTCATGTCCGTGATAGCCCAGTGGGCAGGCACTCTCGGATTTTGCGGCGCGTAAGTAAGCGGCTACCAAATCCGGATCCATGCTTCCGGCGGAATCGACAAGGCACGCGATATCTGCTCCCCAGGAATGTACTTTTCCGACAATCCTCCCGAACTCTTCGGGTGACACCGCATAGGACTTCATCGCGTTGTAGGAAACGATGAATCCCAATTCCTTGGCGAGGGCGATATACGGCTCAGCCTGCAAAGCTTCCGTGACGTTTGTGCCAATCCGGACGAACGACATCCCGTATCGAGCCGCGAGCCGAAGATCATCGTCGCGGCCAATTCCAGGAATAAAGAATGTGCCCCATTTCGCTTTAGTCAGAGACTGTGCAGTCGCTTCCAGATACTCCTCGTCGCTGGCAGCCGCCATCCCTTTTCCTGCTTCAGATGCGTTCAGACCCAGGCCGTGGCCGACCTCGATCCAGCGAAATCCAATTGCTTCCAGCGCGCTCGCAATGTTCGCGGTATCTTCTGCCGTGAACTGGAAATCGATCAAATAAGAACCGTCGCGAAGCGTGACTTCAAGGATGTCGGGAATCACATCGAACTTGGCCATGGCGAAACTGTCCCTCAGTGCGACATCACGGCAGTTACCTTGTTCCCGACGACCTTCTTCACAGTATCGGCAACAAGGGCTACAGATTGCATCGAAAGTTCTGGGTACAGAGGAAGCGAGAGCACCTGCTTTGCTGCTGACTCCGCCTTCGGAAACGATCCGGGCCCGTAACCGAGATCAGCGTACGCTGGCTGCAAATGAACAGGAGTCGGATAGTGAATCCCGGTTTGTATTCCCTCGTCCGCCAAACTCTTTTGTAAACGGTCGCGTTCTTTTGACCGAATTGTGTAGACGTGATAAACGTGACGAGCCCAGGACATTTCAGTCGGCAATTCCAACTCGCACTCCGCAAGGAAGCCGTTGTATTGCTGAACAAGGTTGCGACGTGCCTCGGTCCATTGCTCCAGATGCCGAAGCTTCACGCCGAGCACCGCACCCTGAAACCCTTCCATGCGGTAGTTGTATCCGCGGAGAAGATGATGATACTTACGATCCTGTCCCCAATCGCGCAGCATCCGAATCGCGCGAGCGTACTCGGAGTTGTTCGTGGTGACGGCGCCGCCCTCGCCATAGGCGCCAAGATTTTTGCCCGGATAAAAACTGAAGCAGGCCATGTGCCCGATACTTCCGACGGAGCGACCCTTGTACTGGGCTCCGTGTGCCTGTGCAGCGTCTTCGATCACGATGAGATTGTGTCGTCGCGCAATCTCCATGATCGGGTCCATGTCCGCGGGCTGACCATACAGATGCACCGGCAGGAGCACTTTCGTCCGCGAAGTGACAGAAGCCTCAATCTTCGACGGGTCAAGCGTAAACGAACGTGGATCGATATCCACAAGAACCGGGCGAGCCCCTGAATAAAGAATCGCCGCTACGCTTGCGACAAATGTGAATGGAGTTGTGATGACTTCATCGCCGGGCCCAACTCCCGCCGCGAGCAGCGCCAAATGCAAGGCACTCGTTCCGGAATTTAGCGCAATACACTCCGATGCCCCGCAATAAGCCGCAAAGGCCTTCTCAAAGTCAGATACCTCGGGCCCAAGGACAAATTGGCAACTTTCCAGGACTCTGCCGATCGCGGCGTCAATTTCGGGTTTAATCGCTCGATACTGCGCCTGGAGATCCAGATAAGGTACTTTAATAATATTCATTGCTGCTCAACTTCTCTCAATATCTATGATCTATGCGGTTGCAGAAAGCATTCCGAGTCTCAATTCCACAGGCCTTCCACGCTGAGCCATTGATTGAGATGCGGCCTGGAGAATTTCAACAACGCGCAGTCCAGCGTTTCCGCCCGTGATAGGTTCTTCATTCTGCCGGATGCAATGCAAGAAATGATCTATTTCCCGGCGTAGGGCCTCGGTCCCATCGATCTGTGGGGCCAGCATGTCTCCCGTCCTGTAGCCGACCAGCATCTGGTACAGCTTTTCGGGGTTCTGTTGATGATTTAGTGTGATGCCCTTATCGTACACCCGGACCTTCTCGCCCTGATCCAGGTCATCGTAGACGATCATCTTGCGGCTGGCGCCGATCAGCGTTCTGCGCAACTTCACCGGAGCGAGCCAGTTTGCGTGGATATGCGCGATTTGGTTTCCCTCAAAAAACAGAGTCAGGTAGGCAATATTCTCAGTGCCTCCAGGTACATGGCTCAATCCAGTCGCAGAAACCGCACATGGACGAAATGGCAAGACAAAATCCATGATGGCAAGATCGTGTACCGCAAGATCCCAGAGCACATTCACGTCGTGCTGAAAGAGTCCCAGGTTCACGCGCACCGAATCGTAGTAATAAATCTCTCCCAGACCGCCGGCATCGACTAGTTCACGAATCTTGCGAACCGAGCCGGTAAAAACAAACGTGTGATCGACCATCAAAACACGATTGCGCTTCTGCGCAACCTCCATCAGGTGCTGCACCTGTATGGTGTCGGAGGCCAACGGCTTCTCGACCAAGACATGCTTCCCTGCTTGCAGTGAGCGTAGGGCTAATTCATAGTGCGTGGAAACCGGTGTAGCAATGGCGACCGCATCAATCGTGGGATCGTCGATCAGATCACTTACATCACGGGTGGTTCTGACGGTCGGATAGCGGCTCGCAAGCAAAGCCAATCGGTCATCCCGCAGATCGCTTACGCATGCTACTTGCGCGTCCTTGGCTTCGAAGCAGTTCCGAACCAGGTTTGGACCCCAGTATCCGTAGCCGATTACGCCGATTCGAATCAACGATCCTCCATTACTCTGCCGGTTTTTCTTGAAGTACTCGTCCGAGCCGTGCGGGAACGCCCTTTGCAATCTGGTAGTCGGGAACATCGCGGGTTACCACCGCTCCTGCTCCAATGAGCGCACCCTCTCCAATCGTCACTCCGCAAAGAATGACCGCGCCGCTTCCGATCGACGCTCCTCGCTTTACTCGTGTTGGTACGACCTCCCAGTCAGCCTCGCTTTGTAGGCGTCCGTGAGCGGTAGCGCGAGGATAGAGGTCATTGATAAACATAACTCCGTGTCCCACAAAGACGTCATCCTCGATGGTGACTCCCTCACAGATGAAGGTGTGTGAAGAAATCTTGCAGCGGCTGCCGATAGAGGCGTTTTTTTGCACCTCGACGAAAGCGCCCACCTTGGTTTCGTCCCCGATTGTGCAGCCATAAAGGTTGACTAGATCTGGCTGGAAGACTTTTACCCGTTGCCCCAGAACGACATTCGCAGCGATCGGCATTGGTATAGACGTCAGGCTCCAGGCCCCAACGAGCACACTACGCACGCAGCAGTTCAGTAGCTTTCTTAAGAGAGTAAAACGCACAATACATCAGAATCATTCCTGCTTCAACTGCCGCAAAAATGGTGCGATCTGAATCTTTGAACCGGAAGCCGTGTTTGATGAAGTTGTGGACAAATTTTAGAGTAGATAGATCACTTCTCTAAGGACATTCAGCCACACCTCAGGATCAGGAGGCCAAGTGCTTCATCAAAACCATCCCAGCACGCCATGTCACGCGATCCAGCGCATCCGAGCTTTGGCGGTTCCCGCGATCGTTTTGTTGATGTTCCTGATTCATCGCACTCCATGTGCCCAGGCACAGTATTCGACGCTTGCTGCCAACACGGCACGATCCGCAACCGATATGAACTGGCACCAGAATCCTTCCTCTCCAATCACAGTCGGCAAGAACCTAGTCACTCTCAGTGCGTGTCCTCCGGGCGTGATCGCGGCCGAACCGTGGTATTACGTACATCTCTCAGGACACGCAACCTCGGAGGCAGTTCGTGTCACGGGAGGCACGTGTAAAGGAGATGGGCGTCCCGGAACACTGGAATTCAGCAGCAAGAATTTGTACGGTGATGGATACGTGATTGAGAGTGCCTCCGGCGGTATCCAGGAGGCATCGATAGCAGCCCGATTCTCACCAACAAATCCGACCGGGACGTCGCAATCCGGCAGAGTCGTAGTTCCGCCCGGAGAATACGATGTCTTTGCTCCCATCTCTATTCGAGCATCAGGGCAAACCGTTGATTTCGAAGGTGCCGTGCTGAACTGTCACACACTTGATGATGCCTGCGTCTTTGTTGGTGAGCATGGCTCATCGAGCATTTTTGAGGACGTCACGTTGATTGGTCCCCGCGGCCGCCCTATGACCTTCGGTGGCGTTGAACCGTTCATTGAAGTGAATGCACAGCAAACCCGCATTTTCAACGTGAGTACTAGAGCGGCTCTGAAGGGCGCGGGGTTTGGATCTTACGTTCAAGTCGACGATGATCAGTCCTTTCTACTCGATGGTTTGGATTCCGCATTAGGGGGCAACTCGATCACCTGCAATGCGACATTCTGCGGTTCTGCAATTAGCGCCCCCGGGCCGTTCAATCGCTGGTCCGCCGTCGGATGGCTGAAGCATCTCACTCTCTCACTGGGCTGCGCGGCCAAAGGCGTAGATTGGGATTCCGGCAACGGGCTAAAAATTTCCGATAGCGTAATCCAGGGATGGTCCGAATTCGGAATACGTGCCAGCAATCATCGCGGGGGTTACGGAGGCCTGATCATCGACAATGTGTATTTCGAAGCTTCGCCAGGCTGCGAGAAGTACAGCCCACTGGGGAACGTAGGCAACTCAGGCATTCTGGCCGAGGGTGTTCATCTCAAGATCAGCGGATTAGCCAACAACGGCGCATCTGGCATCTATCCAAATTGGGGAGCCTCATCGGGTCCGCATGAGTGGTTGTATTGGGTGGTTCCAGTTCATACGAGTTTCGGGGATGGCATACCGCTACCAGCAGGTTACGCATTCACGGATGGCACACGGACCATCAGAGCGACCTTCCCAAAGATTCCGGGAGCCGCAAGCTACAAGATCCTCAAAATGGAGTGGAATCAGAAAACGGCGCGTCCTTACCCAGAAGGTACGGGTAAATATCTCTTGACGACGGTCCAACAGAGCTCCTGCGGGGCGGCAACCTGCCAGTTCGTAGATAACGGACAGTCTCTTCAGCCGTACACGACACCCGCGGAAAACCTCGGCACTAACATCTATATGCCTCGTCTGGATTTCTGGCCCGGGCCGATCGTAATCTCGACTGCCTCCGATATGTCGACAGCTGCTTATCACGACTTAACTCCGCCCTTGCAGGCCGACGTACTGGGAACCGGAGCCATCGTGAGCACCATTCCCGTCGCAGCGATCACGGGGCAGGCGCATTCGTTGGTCAACACCGGAGCAACCCCTCCCGCAGCCGCGAATCTTGAAGCTCTTCATACAAACGGCTATGACCCCCCCGGGGCCACAATACTGAAAGCGGCAAATGGCGCCCAAACCCCGGAGGATGGCCTGAAGGGAAGGCTCAATTTTGGGCACCCTGGACGCAATGTGGGCTTTACCCCGTTGATCACGCTGGGCGACAGTAACTGGGGACGGACGTGGGCTACCGCCAACCATCGGCCCTCTGCTGATCTGAATGATCTAGATTTGGGGTACGAGGGGAACATCGGAACGCTATACAGTCGTGCCGAGCACGAGATCCGCGAATATGTGGGCAAATTTCCCGACCACGAGCCACAAGAGGAGCTTTCGTCTTCAGCAAAGACATTCAACGTGCCGGTGAAAATCAACGGTGATTTGGCAGTTTCCGGGAGATGCGTCGGCTGTGCAGGTTCGGCAAAGGGAGATAACGCCAGAACGCATTCCGTGTCGCTGGTCGCACAGAATGCCTCGATATCGGCGAAGAACCTTTGCAGCAGCGCTTCTCCCTGCGCCGGGGGGCAATATCGCATCAGTTATTATTTAGACGCCACAAGCGCATGCTCAGTGGTGGGGGATGCTTCCGCTAGTCTCACCATCAATTGGAAAGATGAGACTACGCAACGGACGCTGAGAGTTCCGCTCACTGGCGTCGGCGTGTCGGGAGGAAATATTTTGAACGTGGGCGCAATTTCGAACTTTGCGAGCGGAGAATTCTCCATCTGGCTAGTCGGAGACACCCTTACGTACTCCACCGCGTACGTTCCGTGCAAGAGCGGGACCGGTAAGTACTCACTGCGAATGGTTGCGGAGAAAATGCAGTGAATTCGCACTCCATCGTTCACTGTAAATCTAACCAACAGATACAGGCTCTTTAGAAGAAATTGGGAGATCGTGATTTCGCAATCATCGACGGAACAACTGCTGTTGGAGTGTATCTCCGGCACTGGATCGCGGACTGATCTTTGGGTCGATTTCATACATCGCACTCATGTGCGAAAGATGGTTGAGATCGGGGTCTATCGGGGCGATTTTGCTGCCGCACTACTGGAGCGATGCGCTGGCATAACAAAGTACTACATGATCGACCCTTGGAAACACCTCGATAACTGGAACAAGCCCGCAAACCAGGACGACACGATATTTGAAGGCTTTTTCGAGGAAACAAAAACCAAGACAGATTTCGCCGCACCACGTCGCGTGATTCTGCGCGGCAAAACCAGCGATGTTGTTGATGAAATAACTGACGGTGAGCTGGACTTCGCCTATATCGACGGGGATCACACTCTGCGTGGCATCACGATTGATCTCATGCGGATATATCCAAAGGTGAAGTCTGGCGGGTTTATTGGAGGAGACGATTTCACCACCAGCGTGTGGGAGCACAAAACCAGCTTTGAGCCTACCCTGGTCTTTCCTTACGCTGTCTATTTTGCTGAGGCCGTTGGTGCGACGATCTATTCGCTCCCTTACTCCCAATTTTGTCTTCAAAAAATGGAAACAGCAGAATTCTCCTTCGTTGATCTTGTGCGCAAATACGGACACGTTGGTCTGCAGAGGCAATTTGCTCCAGAGCACGTTCTCAAGTTCGCGATGAATGAACGATTCCCGCGGTTAACTCGATTGCTCGCGAGAGCGAAAAGAGTTATTCGGTAAACAGTTTCTGGCCAGTCGTTAAGAATGCAATGTGTGGAATCGTAGGCATAGTCGCGAAGGATACCCAGATTCCCGCGGGCCTGCTCGATCGCGCCACGCAATCTTTGGCGCACCGCGGACCTGACGATTCCGGAACCGTCGTCTTGCGGAAATCGACGCCGACGTCCGTCGAGATCGGGCTTGGCAATCGGCGGCTGGCAATTCTGGATCTCTCTCCACTTGGCCATCAACCGATGCACGATCCTGAAACCAGCAATTGGATCGTTTACAACGGCGAGATCTATAACTTCCGCGAAATCCGCCGGGAGCTCGAACAAGAGGGCATCCATCTCCGCAGCCATACCGACACTGAGGTCGTTCTGAGGGCTTATGCGCGGTGGGGCACGGCTTTTCTGAATAAGTTCCGTGGAATGTTTGCCTTCGCTATTTGGGATCCTCACGAGCATCATTTACTCCTCGCTCGCGATCCAATGGGCATTAAGCCACTTTATTATGCCCAAGCAGGCCCTTATTTCCTCTTTGCGTCGGAAGTGCGAACCCTGCTCGGTACAGGACTCGTCGGCCGAAAGATCAGCCACTCCGGGCTGCTCAATTACCTCACCTTCGGTTCGGCCTATGACCCGTTTACCTTAGTCGAAGGCATCCATGCGCTTCCGCCTGGCCATACCCTGATTTGGGAAAACGGCAGGATCACAAAGACGCAGTATTCGGATTTGCTGGATGACATTCAATTTGACTTATCGGGAAGTTCGGGTCATGGCGCCACAAAAGCTTCGGAACTCCGCACACTACTCGAAGGCTCAGTTCGCTCTCAACTCGTGAGCGACGTTCCCGTCGGAATATTTCTCTCCGGAGGAATCGATTCCAGCGCATTGGTAAGCATCGTGAGTCGGAGCGGTGTAACACCGAGTACTTTTTCGATCGTCTTCCGCGAAGCAGATTTTTCCGAGGCGCAGCACTCGAGGGCGATTGCACAGAAGTTTCACACCGATCATCACGAGATCACCGTCTCTCAGGATGATGTGCTTAAAGCCCTCCCCGATGCATTGCGGGCGATGGATCTGCCCACGATGGACGGCGTCAACACATTTTTCGTCTCGCGGGAAGCTCGCAGGGCAGGAGTGAAGGTCGCCCTTTCCGGGCTCGGAGGCGACGAAGTATTTGGAGGCTATTCGACATTCCGTACCGTCCCGCAGATGGAACGTTCAGCCAAGTTGTTAGAAAGCCTTCCCGGATTTGCGCGGACCACAATGGGGAAGACTTTCAGTGCACTCGCCCCCAAGAGTGATCAGAACCGGAAGCTTGCTTCTCTGATCATCGAGGGCGCCTCAGTTCTGCACCCATACGTCGTCGCAAGAATGTTGTTCACACCGAAGCAGAGTGAATTACTTTTCAACAATCCAACCGAATGGACCTGGCAAGCCGCGACGGCGGGCGTACAAGAATTCCTGAATCGCTCGCTTTCTCTGGACCCCATCAATCGGGTTTCCTACCTCGAATTGCGCTGCTACATGCTTAACACACTTCTGCGGGACGCTGACTTTATGAGTATGTCGCAGGGCCTTGAACTTAGAGTCCCTCTGATCGACTATCAACTTGCGAAAGGTGTGTTAAGCCTTCCCGGCACCTCCAAAGTGGGCGAGATTCCCAAAAAGCTTCTGGTGGCCGCCCTCGATGGCTCTCTGCCAAACGAGATTATTTATCGACCGAAACGAGGTTTCACGTTGCCATTCGAGCACTGGATGCGCCAGCAACTGCGTCCGGAAATCGAGTCAGTGTTGAACGCAAGAAATATCGATGAAGGACCGCTAGGGTCGATACTCAACGGCAGGGAAGTAGAACGAATATGGAACGACTTTCTAAGCGGGACCATGTCTTGGAGCCGCCCGTGGGCTTTGTACGTTCTGCAATGTTGGTGCGAACTGCAGGAGATTTCGGCCTGAACTTCCGGCGCGATCTACACGGGTTTGTCCGCTGTGATCAACAGAAATAATCCCCATCGCTGACCAACCGCCCGAATTAGTTTGCGCGGGAAGAACTTCCAAGTCATTCGATAAAGCCAGCCCTGAAACCGTTCTGAAGGCTGATTCAGCAGCAGGTCACCTGGACTGAAGACGAGCTTCATGTGAACGTTGTTGAACCGTTCGAATAATTTCACCACTTCGGCCTGGGTATAGGTCTTTGTCCCGGGACTCTCGAGATGATCGAAAACAGTCTGCCGCAGCGATTTGCCGCGGAAGAGTCCATACCGGAGCCATAGCATCAGGCCGGTAATTGAAGGATGGTGGTAGACCATAATTCGAGCCTGCCCGCCTGGCTTCAGAACGCGCCATGCCTCCTCGATGCACCGGTTTGTATCAGGGCTGTGATGCATCACGCCATAGGAATACACCACGTCGAAACTATTGTCCGGGAAGGGAAGCTGCTCGGCATCGGCCACGCGAAGGTCCGGTTTTAATCTCGCTTGTTCGCAACGGGCCATTGCCCGATCAATCGACGCTGCAGAAATATCAACGCCCGTAGCCAGCGCGCCGGCTTTTAGCCATTCCAGATAATCGGCGCCCATTCCCACTCCGATTTCGAGTACCTTGAGGCCACGAGAGCTCTGAAATTGCGCGAAATCGAAGATGTAAGGCTCCAGTGCGTACCTCGCTCGAGCATGGGTCTCAAAATCACCAGAACCGGCGAGATAACGTGTGCCGCACGGATCGGCATTCCAGAAATCCCGTACGTCTTCTTTTCGAACTGCCGAAGAACTCATTTGTCGCGGAAGAAGCTTACCCGATGAGTATATAGGGAAGTAGAAATCTGCCGGATTCCGGTTCTCTCAGAGTAAAATGCTGGGAGCCTTCGGCTTCCGATGCCTCAATTGCAGGATTCAAACCAACTGGCGACGCCGTACGCGTCAGACCTGCTCCCGCTCACCGTAATCGTCGCTGCCCGAAACGAAGCCCATAATCTGCCGCGGTGCCTTGAATCTTTGAGATGCGCTGCCGAGATTTATGTAATCGACTCTCAAAGCAAGGACGCCACTATCCAGATTGCTGAGTCGTATGGGGCTCACGCAGTACAGTTTCATTACCGGGGAGGCTGGCCTAAAAAGCGCCAGTGGGCGATGGACTCGCTTCCCCTCAGCAACGATTGGATTTTCCTGGTGGATGCCGACGAAGCGCTAACGCCGGAACTCGCTGCCGAAATCCGGAAAGCAATTCAGGATCCATCCCGTGACGGCTATTACATCGCACTGCGAATGTTCTTTCTAGGACGCGAACTTCGCCATGGTGGCGCGAGTTTCTACAAGCTTTGCCTCTTCCGCCGCAGCAAAGGCCGCTTCGAGTGCCGTCTGAAAGACCAGGATCACTCGATGGCCGATATGGAGATTCACGAACACGTCATGCTCGAGGGCTCGAATGCAAGAGCTGGGTATTTGAAGAGCCCGCTGATTCATCACAATGTGGAGTCTCTTTCCAGATACATCCGCAAGCACGATGAATACTCGAACTGGGAAGCAAAAGTATGGATGGCGGGCAAGACCAGCGCTCTCGAACTGGCGCCTTCGTTTTTTGGGTCACAGGCGCAGCGCAGACGGTGGTTGCGGAAGAAGTTTTTTACAATTCCAGGCTCGCCGATTCTGTTTTTTCTCTACAAATATGTCTTTGCCCTCGGATTTCTTGACGGAATGCCAGGCATGATCTACTGCATCTTTCAGGCGGTACAGTTCTTCCACATCAAAGCAAAAATTTACGAACTGCAGATTCAGGCCAGAGACCAGCGGAGATGATCTCAAACGTATGTGTGGTATAGCTGGAGTCATGAATTGTGGCGATCGCGAAGTGCTATTGCGGATGACGATGATCCAGTCGCATCGTGGTCCGGATGATTCGGGCATCTGGGATCGACGCTCTCCGGATGGCTGCTTTGTGGGCCTCGGAAGTCGACGTCTCGCTATCCTCGACTTGTCGCCGCTCGGCCGAATGCCGATGTGTAATCACGATCACAGCATCTGGATTACCTACAACGGCGAGATTTACAATTTCGCCGATCTGCGCCAGGAACTTGAGTCCACCGGATGCAGCTTTAAATCGCACACCGATACCGAGGTACTTCTTCACCTTTATGAAAAATACGGGACCGATTGCGTTAAACGGTTGAACGGAATGTTCTCGTTCGCAATTTGTGACCTCCGTTCTGGAAGCCCGATTCTTTTCGTAGCCCGCGATCATTTCGGAGTGAAACCGTTCTATTATTTCCATAGCGGCGAGCGTTTTGCGTTCGCATCAGAGGTGAAGGCTCTTCTGCAAGTCCCTGGCATCGAGGCGGAACTCGATCCGGAGTCTCTCCATCAATACCTGACATTTCTCTGGGTTCCCGGTCCGAAAACTATGTTCCAGGGAATCTTTAAACTACCCGCGGGACATTTTGCGATATTCCGCGACGGCGAATTGAAGATAACCCAGTACTGGGATCTGACGTTTCCGCAAGCAGGCCACAAATTTCCGAGATCCGAGGCCGATCTGTCAGAAGAGATCCGCGAACGCTTCCGCAAATCTGTTCGGACGCAAATGGTCAGCGATGTTCCAATCGGCGCGTTCCTGAGCGCCGGACTCGATTCCTCCAGCATTGTCGCCATGATGCGACGGGCAACAAACCGCCCGGTCCGGACATACACGATCACCTTTCCGAAGAAATACCGCGTAGGCGAAACCACTCTCGATGATCCGGACGTCGCGACCCGTCTAGCGCACCATCTCGGATGCGAAAACCAGCGAATCGTAGTCGAGCCTGATGTTACAGAGTTGCTCCCGAAACTCGTCTGGCACATGGACGAGCCCACGGCCGATCCCGCGATGATTGCGGCCTATCTGGTCTGTCGTGAAGCTCGCAAGCAGGCGACCGTTCTCCTCTCCGGCGTTGGCGGCGACGAACTTTTCGCCGGATATCGCAAACACATCGCCCAGCGGTGGGCGCAAACCTATCGGCGCATCCCCGGCTCTTCTCGCCACTTGTTTGAAGCAATGATCTCCGCTTTGCCAGGTCTGCGCGGGACTGCTCTGAAGGGAGGGGTTCGCCTCGCTAAGAAAATGGCACGCAGCGCTTCCTTAGATCCGGTCCGGCAATTCATCGCAAACTGCACATACCTCGACGAGAATCACAAGAACGATCTCTACAATGAGCAATTCTCACTGAACATCAATGGGGCGCACTCCGACACCACGCATCGAGCAGCCTTTAATCGCGTGGCAGATGCCGATTTCCTCAATCAGATGTTGTATGTTGATACCAAAATATTCATGACGAGTCTGAACCTTACGTACAACGACAAGATGAGCATGGCTTCATCCGTCGAAGTTCGAGTTCCGTTCCTCGACCGCGAACTTGCAGAATTTGTTGCATGGAATGTGCCGCCGGAATTGAAATTGAAAGGCTTCCTCAACCCGACTACGAAATACATTTTCCGAAAAGCCATGCACGACTTGCCGGAAGAAGTGCTGCAACAGCCCAAGGCCGGATTCGCCGCACCGGTAGACTATTGGCTGGCGCACGACCTCAAGGGAATGGTCGAGGACTTGCTATCGCCGGCCAGGATCAAACAGCGAGGACTTTTCAAGGTCGACTCTGTCCGCCGCTTGGTGGAGGAGCAGCGAACTGGCCGGAAAGATTGGTCGCTGCAAATCTGGCAATTCCTGACACTTGAGCTCTGGATACAAACGTTCCTTGAAGGCGGTGCCCGAAGGTTCGAAACAGACGCGTTTCATATCCCGCAAGTAGCAACAGCATGAAACAGGTTCTTCAACGCGCGCGCACAGGGGAGATTACAGTTGAGGAGGTTCCCGCACCTCAATTGCGTCCCGGTTGCGTCTTGGTAAGCGTCGCTGCATCGGTCGTTTCCGCAGGTACGGAGCGAGCCTCAGCCGAATTCGCGCGCAAAGGCCTGCTCCAGAAGGCCCTCTCGCGCCCGGACCTTGTTAAAGAAGTGCTGACCAAGGTTCAGCGCGATGGACTCTTATCTGCGATTCACGCTGTCCGAACTCGCTTGGATCAGCCGCAGACTCCCGGATACAGCAGTGCCGGTACTGTTCTTGCTGTCGGTGAGGGCGTCACCGATATTCAGCCCGGAGATCGCGTTGCCTGCGCCGGTGCCGGAATTGCAGTTCATGCCGAAATTGCGTGTATTCCTCGACTACTGTTGGCGCGCATCCCTGCTCGCGAATCAAACGAAGACCGAGTTTCATTCGACGAAGCGGCCTTCGCGACTTTGGGTGCAGTCGCGCTCCATGGAATTCGCACGAGCGAGACGAGATTAGGCGACCTAGTAGCGGTCATCGGACTTGGCCTGTTAGGGCAACTTGCAGTTCAATTGCTGAAGGCTGCGGGATGCAAAGTTGTGGGGATGGACATCGATCCAGCACGCGTCGATGTGGCCCACCGACTCGGCGCAGATACAGTGGCGAGCTCAAGTTCAGCCTTTCAGCAGCTCTGTCTGGAGGCATCCTCCGGCGCTGGAGTTGATGCCGTTCTGATTACTGCGGAAACGCCGAGCAGTGAGCCTGTGAATCTCGCGGGAGCGATCGCTCGCGATCGCGCAGTCGTCGTCGCCGTTGGAACCGTCGGGATGGACATTGGACGAAAGTCCTATTACGAGAAGGAACTCGACTTCCGCATTTCCCGGTCCTACGGCCCGGGACGCTACGATTCCGCATATGAGCAGAAGGGGCGCGACTATCCCATCGGCTACGTGCGCTGGACCGAGACGCGCAACATGGAGACATTTCTCGATCTTCTCGCGCAGAGAAAGATCGACGTCGGCTCGCTCATCACTCATCGTTTCCCGGTCGGTCGAGCCCAGAGTGCTTATGACTTGATCACAGGCCGCTCCACAGAGCCTTTTCTGGGAGTCTTGATTCAATATCCAGGAGTGCGTGACCTCTCCGCGTCTCTAAATTTGATTTCAAGGCCACGCGACGTCGAACACGCGCAGAGACGAGAGTCTGAAATCAGGGTGGGACTGCTTGGTGCCGGTGGCTTCGCGACTTCTACTTTGATTCCAGCAATGCAAGCCTCGAAATCCACATCGTTGATTTCGGTTTGCGCCGCTACTGGTTCTAACGCCCGGCACGCTGCCCGAAAGTTCGGGTTTCAGCAGTCGACAACAGACGAACTTGAAATATTCCAAGGTGCTGAAATCAACGCTGTGGTCATTGCCACGCGAAATCATCTGCACGCAAAGCAAACAATTGCAGCGATCGAGCATAAAAGACATGTATTTTGCGAGAAGCCTCTGTGTTTGACAGAAGAGGAACTGGCCGCGGTTATCCAAGCCTACACCCAGAGCGATACCCCACGACCTCTGCTTATGGTCGGGTTCAATCGCCGGTTCGCTCCCATGATTTCGCAGATGAAATCATTTCTGGTGCAAATCTCCGAGCCGCTTGCTCTCAACTATCGCATCAACGCCGGATATCTCGCCCCAGACCACTGGATGAACGACCCCGAGCAAGGAGGCGGTCGCGTTTTGGGCGAGGTCTGCCATTTCGTGGATCTGCTCATGTTCCTTGCGCAGAGTCCGATTGTCGAAGTCACAGGCCGCTGGATTGGCAATTCCCCTCGCTATACCGGGGGCAACGCGCTTTTTTCACTGCGCTTCGCCAATGGTTCCGAAGGAACGATCAGTTATCTGGCAAATGGAGATCGTTCGTTTTCGAAAGAACGAATTGAAGTCTTCGGCGGAGGTAGCACGGCAGTGGTGGAAGATTTTCGTCGCCTCGAACTTGTTCGCAATGGACGGAAGCGAACGATCCGTTCCCGCTGGCGTCAGGATAAGGGGCATTTGACCGAGTGGGAGGCTTTCGCTTCTGCGGTTCAACGCGGCGCTGCTTCACCAATTCCCTTCGAAGAAATCGTCCTCTCAACCATGGCGACTTTGTGTGCGCAAAAATCTCTTGCGACTGGGACGCCAGTAACTGTCAATCCGCCATCGATCGATATTCAACCGGCGTCCACCCTCAGCCTGACCCACTCTCGATGACCTTCCCGGAGCACGAACGCTAGACCATGCTGATCCTGGGACTCAATATGTTTCACGCCGACGCCTCGGCCGCGATTATTCTCGACGGCGAGGTGAAGTTCGCGGTCGCCGAGGAAAGGCTCAATCGCCATAAACATTTTGGCGGCTTTCCATCGCTCGCGATCAAAGCCTGCCTGGACTCAGTCGGCGCGAAGATCTCAGATGTCGAGCATATGGCCGTTGGGCAGGATAGCGACGCGAATCTCGCAAAGAAAGTTCAGTATGCACTGGCCAATCCTGCCAAGATCCTGAATTTCATCCGCCTTCGTCAACGAAAAGAAGCGATGCGCGATGTTCGCACGCTGATCGCGAAGGCCCTCGATGTAGATACAGCCGGGCTGCGCTTTCAGGAGCACCATCTCGAGCATCACGTCGCTCACATCGCCAGCTCGTATTACTGCTCGCCGTGGGATAAGGCCGCAGGTTTCAGCTACGACGGCTCGGGCGACTTCGTCTCCACCATGATGGCGCGATGTGAAGGCAGCGACATCAAAGTGATCGATCGGGTCTTCCTTCCGCACTCATTAGGCAGCCTTTACACGATGATCTGCGAGTTCATCGGTTATTCGAAGTATGGCGACGAAGGAAAGGTGATGGGTCTCGCGCCGTACGGGAAAGACGCCTACTCCGCCGAAATCGACCAGATCATCTCTCCGAAACACGCCGGATTCCAGCTCGATCTCTCTTACTTCAAACCGTTAGGCAGTAATCAGGGAATGGAGGTCCTCCCGGATGGTACGGTGCGGCTGGCACGCCATTTCTCCGACCTTATGGAGAAGAGGTTTGGCAAGCCGCGCGAGCCATACACGGAAATCGCACAACGCGACATGGACTTGGCCTATGGCCTGCAACATCGGTTCGAAGAAATCTTCTTCCATCTACTCAATGGCCTTCATAAGCAGGTTCCCTTGGAAGATCTTGCGATGGCCGGCGGATGTGCACTCAATAGTGTGGCGAATGGAAAGCTATTCGATCGCACTCCTTTTCGCCATACTTACATTCAACCTGCAGCCGGCGACGAGGGCTTGGCTATCGGCGCCGCTTTACATACCTATCATTCCGTCCTTAAGCAACCTCGGCGACACGAACTAAGAAACTCATATTTAGGCCCGGAGTTTTCTGACGCCTGCATCCAGTCCTCGCTTCAGAATGCGGGCCTTCAGCACGAGAAGGTCGATCGCGCGGTACTGCTTGAAACGGCTGCTGAACAGATTGCTCTCGGAAATGTCGTTGGATGGTTCCAGGGACGCATGGAATGGGGCCCGCGCGCTCTCGGAAATCGCTCCATTGTGGCGCATCCCGGCCTACCCAATATGAAAGACGTGCTGAACGCCCGTATCAAGCATCGCGAATGGTTTCGTCCGTTCGCCCCGTCCATTATGGCCGACTACCAGCACGAGTACTTCGAGCACGATCATCCTTCGCCCTTTATGCTTCATGTCTACAAGATACGGCCCGAGAAGCGGACGGCATTGTGCGCTGTAAATCATGTCGATGATACGGGGAGATTGCAGAGTGTTACTCGAGAAGAGAATCCGCTCTACTACGACTTGATCGCCGCATTTCACCGGAAGACAGGCATTCCGGTGATCCTCAACACCAGCTTCAACGAGAACGAGCCCATCGTCTGCACTCCTGAAGAAGCCATCGACTGCTTCCAGCGCACCCGCATGGATGCGCTGGCAATCGGGTCTTTTGTGGTCACGAAATCGAAACAAAAGACCCAGGTCTAAGCGAGCAGGTTCGGCCTATTAATGGATAAGAAATCCGGTAATGCCGAGCCCCATTCCGAGAACTCCGAGCACGATTCCCAGTCCCCAAAAGAGTCTGCGGCCTGAGAGCAGCGTGATCGAAGTGATGACCAGTCCAATCTCGAGGAAGACTTCGGCCAGATCAAAGCGGTCTGCGCGTTTCATTTCGATCTCAACTTCTGCTTCCATCTCCCGCGCCTTATCCTCAATTTCCTTTTGTTCGTCTTTATAGCGCGCAGCCTCAGCCGAGTACTTCTCCCGCAGCTTCGCCAAAGCTGACGCGTCAGTTGTGGATTGAACGGAAGTCAGGTCGACAAAGAACTCGTCACTATGACGACGGATGTTCTTCGCCTGATAGTAAGCCCATTGATCAGAGGACTTTGCTTGCAGCACAACCTCCTCCGTGTGAGCGCGATGGCCCAGCAGCGACACCACGGCAACAAGCACTGCAAGAATCGCCATCGTCACCGAAACCGGCGCTAGCGCTGGATTATGCTTCGCATGTTCGGCATGCTCTTGCAATTCGCTCAGCTCTTCTGACATCCAATCACTCTCCCATGACCTTCACGATCACTCGCTTGTCGCGCTGTCCGTCAAATTCCGCATAGAAGATCCGTTGCCATGTTCCAAGATCAAGCTTTCCACCAGTGATCGGCACAAGCACTTCGTGATGGATTAGGAGTGCCTTCAAGTGAGAGTCGCCATTGTCTTCACCCGTCTCGTGATGCTTGTAGTTCTTACGAAATGGAGCAAGATGTTCCAGCCACTGATCGATATCTTCAATCAATCCGCTTTCATTGTCGTTGACGTAGACCCCGGCCGTTATGTGCATCGCTGAAACCAGCACCATGCCTTCCTTCACGCCGCTCTTGCCGACAATCTGTTCGACTTGGGGGGTGATATGCACGTACGCCCGATGTGTCTTCGTATGAAAATGCAGATATTCCGTAAGGGTTTTCATGGTGGCGTAATTTACCGAAGGGGTTCCGCGAGCTTGCCGTTCGCGATCAGGTCCGCAATGCGTACGAAGTCCGTATACATAACGCGGTCCTTGTCCATTGTCGGACAGACGGACCGTATGGCTGCATGCGCTGCCTGTCCGCGTTTCGAGCTTTTGAGAGGAGCAAGAAAATCGAGGGCCTGTGCCACGGCCATCGCTTCAATGGCGAGGACATTCCTCGTATTCTCCACAACCCGTTTTAATTTCAAGGCTGCAGTCATCCCCATCGAAACGTAATCTTCTTTGTTCCCGGATGTGGTAATCGAATCTACTGACGCAGGATGTGCCAGCACTTTGTTCTCGCTGACAAGAGCCGCTGCTGTGACCTGCGGCATCATGAAACCAGAATTCAAACCTGCTCCCGGCGCGAGAAACGCAGGTAGGCCCTCACTCAACGCAGGATTTACCAGTCGTTCAATCCGTCGCTCGCTGATCCCAGCCAACGCGCTCAAAGCGATCGCTAGGAAATCCAGAGCAAACGCAAGCGGTTCTCCATGGAAATTTCCCCCGGAAATGACATCGCCCTCACCTTTCTGCGGATCAGCGATGAACACCAGCGGGTTGTCGACGGCGGAATTCGCTTCGATCTCAAATACGCGTCGGCAATGAGCTATCGTATCGCGGACTGCGCCATGTACCTGTGGGATACACCGTAGTGAGTAAGCATCTTGCACTCGACCGCAGTCGCGGTGAGACTCGCGAATTTGGCTCCCTTCAAGCATTTTCCGGAGATTTGTAGCCGTCTTTACCTGTCCGCCGTGCGGACGTGCCTTGTGAATCCGTTCGTCAAATGCAGTATCGGTTCCTTTCAGCGCATCGCATGAGAGTCCGCCAACCACGTCGGCCGAATCGACCAAAGTCTCCGCATCGAGAAGGGCAAGAGTGCCGAGAGCAAGCATCGCCTGCGTGCCGTTGATCAGGGAGATCGTCTCTTTGGATTCAAGCACCAGCGGTTTGATCTGGGCGCGTTTCAGAGCGTCAGCGCTGGGTGCCCGTTGACCCTTCTCATCGAGGCACTCTCCCTCGCCGATCAATGAAAGCGCGAGATGCGCCAAAGGAGCTAAATCGCCACTGGCCCCGACGCTTCCTTGTGAAGGAACGACTGGCGTCACGCCTCGGTTCAGCATCTCGCAGAGAGTGTCGATCACCAAAGCGCGAACTCCGGAGTGCCCTTTCGCCAGTGAATTGGCGCGCAGCAGCATCATTGCTCGCGTCTCTGCGACTGGAAGCGGTGTTCCCACGCCCACGGCATGCGACCGTACGAGATTCACTTGCAGTTCCCGGATCTGCTCGCCAGCAATTCGCACATCGCTCAGCTTCCCAACGCCAGTTGTGATGGCATACGCGACTTTATTGCTAGCCACTATCTCATCGACCACCGCACGCGCGCGGTTCACTCCCTCGCGAGCATCCGGGGCTAGCAGCACAGCCCTGCGCGATACAACAACCTCCTTCACCGCTTCCAGGGTAAGATCGTTACCGTTGATGTGAAGTGCGTTCAATCGAATCTCCGGCAAAACTACTTTCCGACAGCAGAGCGAAACGTTTTCAGATACTTCTCGGGCAATGTCGAGACTTTCATGTTCGAGTCGGTCACAATGTGCGTTGTGTGCCCTTCAGCGAGCACTTTGCCATCCTCCGCACGCGATAGCTCATAACCGAAGATAATGACGGACTCGCGAACTTTTTCCAGCCATGTTCGGACGATCACTTCCTCGTCGTAAAAGACCGGTGCCCGATAGCGGCACGTTACCTCGGCGACCGCAATAAATCTTCCTTCATCGCGCTCCATGTCGCGATACGAAAATCCCATCTGCCGCATCAATTCCACGCGGCCGACTTCAAACCAAATCAGATGATTCGAGTGATAAACCACTCCCATCTGGTCAGTTTCCGCATAGCGGACTCGCAGGCGCGTCTCGTTCACTGCGTGATGGTTCGAAGTCATTTTCCAGTCCACACTGGTTTACGTTTTTCCAAAAAGGCAGAGATGCCTTCGCGGAAGTCCGCGGTAGTCCGAATGGCGGCGTTTTCACGGATAGCAGCTTTGAACTGAGCATCCAGTTCTTTCCTCGTATGCTCATTCAGTAGAAGCTTCGTTGCTCGAAGTGACGCTTCACTATTTTCCATTAACAACCCTGCCAGTTCTTTCACTCTTGTCATCAACCGCTCTGAAACGACGATCTCGTTTATCAGCCCCAACTCTAAGGCTTCTTCAGCGCCGAAGATCCGTCCCGTCAGCAGCAGATCCCGCGCCTGCTTCTCCGGCACCTGCCGTAACAAAAACGTAGAAACAATCGCGGGAACAAAGCCGATTCTTACCTCTGTGTATCCGAACTTCGCCTCAGGAGCCGCGATTGTGAAATCACACAGCAGAGCCAGGCCAGTTCCTCCAGCGATCGCAGGACCGTTTACAGCTGCAATCGTCACCTTCGGGAACTCGTAGAGCGACCGGAACATCCGCACCATGGTTTCGGAGTCCTGGATGCTCTGTTCCGGAGTTCTCCCGAGCAGTGCCTTCAGGTTATCCAGGTCCATTCCAGAACAAAATGCTTTTCCCGCGCCGGTCAGAATCATGACGATTGCGTCGGAACTGCTGACTTCATCCAGCGCAAGCAACAATTCGTCAATCAACTCGAAGCTGATTGCGTTCCGCTTATCAGGTCGGTTCAGCGTAAGAGTCGCAACCCTGCCTTCGTAGGCAAGCTGAAGAGTTTTATAGCTCATGTTGGAAGTCTTTTCTGTCGAACTCAATCAGCAGCATTCGAATGTGAATACTTGGCCGCAATGCCTCCGGTCACCTTCAAAAGGGTATCCAGAGGCTTCAAAGCGGGCAACTGCGCTCCACGCTCACGCAAGGCTTTAATCACTCTTTCCGTAGGAACATTTCCAACCAGAGCGTCTTGCGCGAAAGGACATCCGCCCAGTCCCCCGATCGCGGAGTCAAAACGCCGACACCCTGCATGGTATGCTGCAAGAACTTTTTCGGGAGCCTGCTCCGGACGGCTGTGCAGGTGCACTCCAATATCCAGATAATCGTACCTCTGCAGCACCGCTCCCACCAGTTCATCGATCTGTTGCGGACTCGCCATTCCCACCGTATCAGCCAACGAAATCATGTGCAGGCCTTCCGCCTCTAGCAAACCAATTGCATCCACCACTTCGTCCACGCTCCATACATCTCCGTACGGGTTTCCAAACGCCATCGAAATGTACACCACCACACTGAGCCCAGCGTCGTTTGCTTTTTTTTGAATCTTCTCGAGTTCGTCCAAGGCGTTTTCCGGCGATTGGTTCTGATTCTTCCGTAGAAATGTTTCTGAAATTGAATACGGAAATCCCAGCGTAGAAACTGCCTGGGTGTCGATGGCCCGCTGCGCACCCTTTTCGTTGACTACGATCCCGATAATCTCCACGTCATCGGGAGGGTCGAGTTCTTTCAAGACTTGCTCCGAATCGGCCATCTGCGGCACAGCCTTCGGTGACACGAATGAAACTGCATCGATGTGCTTGAATCCGGCGCTGACCAGTGCCTTCAAATAATTGGCCTTGAAATCGGCAGGGATGATGCCACCTAGTCCCTGCCAGGCGTCGCGCGGACATTCAACAATCTTTACGACATCGTTCATCGAAAGGTGAGTCCCGAAACGAAGTTATAAATTAGTCAGTGTGAATCCGCGGCATAGAAATTCAAGTCTGCAGCACCCCAACCCTAAACTCAGCCACATCCGGATTAAGCGCCGCCGCTTCCAAAGCCTGCGTAATCGCATCGCGAGTCTCGACCGGATCGATAATCTTATCGATCCACAACCGCGCCGCTCCATAACGCGGATCGGTCTGCTCATCGTACGTGCGCTTCACAGATTCGTAGAGTTCCTTCTTCTCTGCATCACTCAGTTTTTTCCCGCCGCGCTCCAGTTGCTTCACTTTGATCTCCACCAACGTTCCGGCGGCGGAATCTCCGCTCATCACTGCATAACGCGCGCATGGCCACGCAAACACGAACCGCGGATCATAGGCCTTGCCACACATCGCGTAATGTCCAGCACCGAATGAACCGCCCAAAATCACAGTAATCTTCGGCACGACTGAATTCGACACAGCATTAACCATCTTAGCGCCGGCCTTGATAATCCCACTCCACTCGGCATCGCGGCCCACCATAAATCCATTCACATCATGAAAGAAAACAAGAGGGATCAGATTCTGATTGCAATCCATGATGAAGCGCGAAGCTTTTTCCGCCGACTCCGTGTAGATGACTCCGCCGAACTCCACGCGCTTATTTCCCTCGTGATCCGTCTGCTGCGCATGCAACTTCTGGTTGGCGACAATACCAACTGCAAAGCCGCCAATCCGGCCGTACCCGCAAATCAAAGTCTTCCCATATTCGGGCTTGTACTCGTCGAACGCGCTGCCATCGAGCACGCGCGCCAGCACTTCCTTCATGTCATATGGCCGCCCCGGCGACGGATCATAAATCCCATAAATCTCTTCGGAAGCAAGCGCTGGTTCGTGAGGCTTCTTGCGGTCCCACGGCGACTGGCGCCGGTATCCCCACTTCTCCACAATCGACCGGATTCGCTCGATGCAAGCTTCATCATTCGGTTCTCTGAAGTCGACCGTGCCGCTGATCGCCGAATGCATCGCCGCCCCGCCGAGTTCTTCTGCCGAGACCTTTTGTCCAATCGCCGCCTGCACCAAGGCTGGCCCCGCAAGAAACAATCCACTTCCGTCAGTCATTAGGACGTGGTCGCACATCACAGGAAGATATCCCCCTCCCGCAACGCACATTCCCATAATCGCCGCGATCTGCGGAATCCCCATTGCTGACATCACCGCGTTGTTGCGAAATACACGGCCAAAATCGTCAGTATCGGGGAAAACATCTTCCTGCAACGGAAGGAATACGCCGGCCGAATCGACCAGGTAAATCGTCGGGATGCGGTTCTCGATGGCAATATTTTGTGCCCGGATTACTTTCTTCGACGTCATCGGAAAAAACGCTCCGGCTTTCACGGTTGCGTCATTCGCGATGATCATCACCATCCGGGTGTGAATGCGGGCCAATCCCGTGATAACGCCGGCAGCCGGCGCGCCACCCCACTCTTCATACATCCCATACGCGGCGTACAGCCCCAACTCAAAAAAGCTGCCAGGATCGGCCAATAACCCGATTCTCTCGCGCGCAGTGAGCCGCTTCTTCGAGTGCTGGCTCTCGATCGCCTTGGCTCCGCCGCCTTCGCAAATCTTCTCGCCCTCGTTGCGTACCTGGGACATCAGGTCGGCGAGAAAACGCATGTTCGCCTCAAAACGGGCGGATGTGGGGTCCACTTTCGTTGTTAGAACGTTGCCGCCGGTGGATCCATTCACCGCGAGCGACTCTTTTCGATCAGCCATAGCTCAGACAAAGCAACTTTCAACGGTATAACAGCCGCCCGCAGACGCGCAATGCGGCCTATTCCCCATGTTTCCGGGTCTCCAGAATTCGGCGGACGCATTCTTGAACCGGTTCTTCCGATATCGCATCCACCAGACCAATCTGCAACCCGCGAACCGCACTCACCCTTTCTGCCGCGACAAACATCTCCAGAGCCCTACCTCTTCCGATCAGCCGCGGAAGCCGTTGGGTCCCTCCCCAGCCAGTAATGAGGCCCAGTGCCGCCCCGCGATGTCCAAAGACGGCGTGCGGCGAAGCGATCCGATGGCGGCAGGCGAGCGCAAGATCGAGTCCGCCGCCCATACAGTATCCGCCGATGGCGGCATATACCGGAGCAGGGAACTCATCCAAAATTCGCATCAACATTTGCCCCATGTTCGCGAATTCGTAGGCAGTAGCGCCACCGAGTGCAGCAATTTGTTCCAACTCGGCTCCAGCCGAGAAGAACCGGTCATTGCCGGTGATGACAAGACCTTGTACTTCGCTGGTCAGTTTCTCAATGGCCTCAGCCAACAACTGAACGAACGCTCTGGTCATCGTGTTCGTGCCGTTCGGCGAGATCATCCGCAGAACCTTCACGCCCGGCTGTTCTTCTATCTGGAACGAAGTTGTCACTGGATCACGCACTACGCCGTGCGCTCCACCCAATCAGCCAGCCGGCAGCCGTCTTCTTCTAGCAGAAAAATGCCAGCCCCGAAGCACTCTCCAACAATCCTTTGCGACTCCGGATCGCGTGCGGCCCGCGTGATCCACTGCTGCCCTACTCGATACTGCGCAGCCGTGAACCACCTCTGTGGCAGCACCTCCACGAGCCCGGCCTGCAAATAGAACACGAACAGAGCAAATGCCGGATCATCATTCGACATCGCCTTATAACTCGTCGGCACAATTAATTCGTCGACCGAACGAAGTTCAGCGGGCACCTCGATCTTATGTGTGCCGCTGCTGAGCACGAGGCGCACCTCGAAATCGGCCATGGGAGCCGTTGCGGAATACAGGCGTTCCGAGGATTGCTTGAACCAGCCCGCAACCTCGGCAACATCAAATGCTTTTAATTGATCGGGATCAAAGCAGGTCAACCGCAAACTGCGTCCTTCCGGACACCATACCCCAAGGAAATGCGGCGGCACGAGAAATGGTCTGCAATACGTATTCAGCGCAATCCTGACTCGATCTGGCTCCTGCTCAAGGCCGAGCGTGACCAGATGCGCAACAGGACCTTCCGTCCCGTGATGGGTCCATGTGAATCGCTGTCCGCTGAGCGAGCGAAAAGAGGGAAACGTCTCCCAGTACCAGGGTACCGGACCAATTGTTTGGGAAAGAA